>JBHJGU010000047.1:0-64546 GCA_050331475.1 Maricaulaceae bacterium
GCCGCCGCCGCCGCCGCCAGGCGCGCCTTTGGCTCGCTTCACCCGGCCGCCCATTTCTTCGAGCGCCGTGTCGATCGGGCTCGGCGGGCTGGGACGGTCGCCGCCCCGCGCCGCCTTATCCTCGCGCGGGGAGGCGGTGTCCGCGCCGGGCTTCGCGGCGCGACCCTCGCGCGCCGCCGGTTTGGCCTTGGCCTCAGCAGGCGCGGCGCCTTCGGCGGCCTCCGCGCGCTTGCGTTCGGCTTCTTCCTCGGCTTGGCGCTTCGCGTCTTCCTCGGCCTGACGTTTGGCCGCTTCTTCCTCACGCTTACGCGCTTCGAGCTGTTTGATCTCAGCTTCTTCGCGCTGGCGGCGTTCTTCTTCTTCTTGTTTTTGCCGTGCCGCGCGCTCGGACTGCTGGGCCTTGGCGATTTCGATCGCCTTCTGTCGAGCGACGACTTCCGCCTCGGACAGGCCCAGTTTCTGAGCCGCGCGCTGTTCCGGTGTCGGATCTTTCGGCTTGCCGCCCGGCGCGACCACGCGTTTACGTTTTTTCTCAACGACGACGGATTTCGACCGGCCGTGGGAGAAACTTTGGCGCACTGTGCCCGACCCGCCGCCAGAACGGCCGCCAAGCGACATCGGCTTGCGGGGTTGACCGGATCGGGTGTCTTTCGCGTCGCTCATTCAAACTCTTTCCGCGGCGGAGAAGGTTTCCAACGCCGCCCGCCGCAAGAGCGCGTTGTTCGTTCGATAGACCGTCCGAAGCTCGCCAAACTACTCATGGCGCGACGGGATTCAACTCAACTCTGCGCTGGGATCCGCCCCCAGCCGCCAATCATCCGGCGTTAACGGGGCCAATCCCGCCAACCGCCGAGCGTCGGCGTCGAAACGCCGCGCCGAAGGCCCCGCCAGCAAGGCGGCGTGCACCACCTCCGCCCGACCCAAGGCGCCGCCCAACGCCGCCCGGCTTAAGAAGCCGGCGACGGGCGGCGCGCCCCCGCATGCCCGCCTCAGGGCCAGCACCTTGTCCCGGCCATCCACGGCGCCGTCCGACGCCTCCACCAACCAGGCCGCCTGTCCCGCCCGGATCGCCTCGCGCACCGGGTCGAAGCCTAAAACCAAGGCCCCCGCGCGCCGCGCCAAGCCCAGGCTCTCTAAACACCGCGCCCGCAGTCGAGCAACGATCTGCTCAACCAAATCCTCAGGCGGCCGAACCGGCGCCTCGAAAGCGCGGGCGAACAGCCCTTTTTTCACCGCCTTAGCGATAAGCGCCCGATCGGGACTGATCCAAGCCCCGCGGCCGGGCGCACGCGCCGCTAAATCGACGGCTAAACCGCCTTCAGGCCCCAAAGCGATGCGCACCAAGTGAGTCTCGGGCTTGACGACCCCAGACCCGATGCAGCGGCGCTCCCGCCCCATGGCCCCGCCGCGCGACCGGTTAGGTCTCAGCGGGGGCCGCGGCGAACAACGCCTCGGCTTCCGCTTCAGCAGATTCCGGAACCTCTTCTTCGTCTGGCTGCGGCAGATCCGCCTCCGTAATCCAGCCCGCCGCCAATCGCGCCCGCATAATCATCCACTCCGCATCCGAGGGCGTCAGATCAAAGGCGTCCAAAACGCCGGGCTGGCGTTCGCGTTTACCTTCGGCGTTGTTTTCGTACCATCCCCGAAGGTCGTCCGGCACCAAACCTGCAAGATCGATCAGTGTCTTCACATCGTTCTCACCCATAGCGACCGCCATGGGCAAGGTGACGCCTTCGACCTCCAACACCGCGTCCTCAACGCCCAGCGCGCGGCGCTTTTCATCGAGTTCGGCCGCCTCGCGGTCTAGGAACTCGCGCGCCCGGGTTTGGAGCTCCACCGCCGTGTCTTCGTCAAACCCTTCAATGTCGGCGATTTCTTCGAGTTCGACATAGGCGACCTCGTCGATGGTTTCAAACCCTTCGGTGGTCAGCAATTGCGCAATCACTTCGTCCACATCCAAGGCGCTCATGAATAATTCAGTGCGTTCTTGGAATTCTTTCTGCCGGCGCTCGGACTCATCCGCCTCGGTCATGATGTCGATCTGCCAGCCGGTGAGCTGGGAGGCGAGCCGGACATTCTGGCCCCGCCGACCAATAGCTAGAGAGAGTTGTTCGTCCGGAACGACGACGTCGACGCGGCCTTCCTCCTCGTCCATCACCACCTTGCTGACCTCCGCCGGCGCCAGCCCGTTGACGATGAAGGTCGCAGGGTCCGGTGACCATTGGATGATGTCGATTTTCTCGCCCTGCAATTCGTTGACCACCGCTTGCACGCGGCTGCCTCGCATGCCTACGCACGCGCCCACCGGATCGATGGAGCTGTCTGAGGTGCGCCCGCCGATCTTTGCGCGACTGCCCGGATCGCGGGCGCCCGCCGGAATGGTGATCACCCCGTCATAGACTTCGGGCACTTCTTGGGCGAACAGTTTGACCATAAACTGCGGATGCGCCCGGGAGAGAAAGATTTGCGGCCCCTTCACCTCCCGACGAACGTCGTAGATATAAGCGCGCACGCGTTCGTTTAGCTGTAAGTTCTCACGCGGAATACCCTGGTCGCGACGGATGACGCCTTCGGAGCGACCTAGATCGACGATAACATTGCCGTATTCCACGCGTTTGACGATGCCGTTGACGACTTCGCCGACGCGATCCTTGTACTCTTCGTATTGACGCTCGCGCTCCGCATCGCGCACCTTTTGGGTGATCACTTGCTTGGCGGTCTGCGAGGCGACGCGGCCAAACTCGATCGGCGGCAGCGCTTCGGTCAACACATCGCCGACCGCGGCGTCGGGCTTGATTTTGCGCGCGCCAGGCACGTCGATTTCGGTGTGATCGTTTTCGATCTCCTCAACGACCGTCAAACAACGGGTGAGGTTCATCTCCCCGGTCTTGGGGTCGATCTTAGCGCGAATATCGTGCTCGGCGCCGTAGCGCGACCGGGCCGCCTTCTGGATGGCCTCTTCAATCGCGGAGAGCACGATGTCTTCGTCGATGGATTTTTCTTGGGCGACCGCGCGAGCGATCTGTAGCAATTCCAAGCGATTGGCGCTGACGCCGATGCTCATGGGGCGCGCTCCTGAGACAGGGGGGTGGGCGATAAGGGGGCGGAGGTGTCAGAAGGGTCGGGGTCGGCTTGTCGGCGTAGGCTTTCGACGAGCAAAGCCTCGGTCATCACCAACTTGGCGTCCACGATCCAGTCAAACGGCAAAACCGCACAATCGGTCTCTTCATCAAGGCGGACCAGCACGTCGCCATTCTCGTCGAGGCCGTCTAACACGCCGGTGAACCGACGCCGGCCTTCGGCTAATCGATCGAGTTCGAGTTTGGCCTCAAACCCGGTCCAGCGCTCGATGTGGGCCCGGACGGTGAGAGGGCGGTCCACGCCAGGGGAGGAGACCTCCAAATGGTATTCGCCCGCAATCGGGTCCTCGACGTCAAACGTCGCTGAGACCGCGCGCGACAACCGCGCGCAATCATCCACGCTCACCCCGGAGCCGTCGATCCGGTCGGTCATGATCTGCACCCGGGGCGTCTTCGCGCCAATCAACCGGACGCGCACAACCTCAAGGCCCAAATCCTCCGCGATTGGCTCAACAAGGGCGCACAAACGCGCATCTATGGCGGTTTTGGTTTTCATGGACCCGTCGGCGATCCCAACCTCAACAAACAAAAAAGCGGCCTCCGTCCGGAGCCCGCTGCAACGGCGCTGTCCAGCGCCTTCAACGAAGTTTGTTTTATATACGCGCCTTACGGCGAAAGCGCAAATAGATCGGCGCCGCATCGCCTAAACATTTCCGCTCATACCGCGTTTGCGGCCAATCCCCAGGACGCATGCGCCAGTCCGCCGGCGCCCGGGCGAGCCAAGCGAACCGGCCGTCGGCGCGCACGGTTTCCAGCATCTGGCACTGATAAGACGCCACGTCGGAAGCGAGCCGCAGCTCGGCGCCATCCTCGAGTGCGTCTGCGAGCCGCGCGACGAAATCGGCGTTCACCAGCCGGCGCTTATGGTGTTTGGTTTTCGGCCACGGGTCGGGAAACAGCACGAACGCTCGCCCGATGGAGCCCGGCGCCAGGCACGCCAGCACATCGCGCGCATCCCCGCGATGGAAGCGAACATTGTCGAACCCGCGCGCGTCAATCCCGGTCACGGCTTTGGCCACGCCGTTCAAGAACGGCTCCACGCCGATAAAGCCGATGTCGGGGTTTTGTTCGGCCTGCCACAACAAGTGCTCCGCCCCGCCAAAGCCCACTTCGAGCCACACCGCCTGTGCGCGGGGGAACAACGCGCTGGGATCGAGATCACCCGGAGCCCCGAGCGTCACGCTGAGTTCAGGCAGCAAACGGTCCACCAGCGCCTGCTGGCGCGGTTTAAGGCTGCGGCCCTGCATGCGGCCAAAAGTGCGCAAGCGATCCGGATCAGTCATAGGGCGGGTTCTAGCTGGCTTCGGCTGCCGGACAAGCGGGGAAAAACCGCTTGTTTCTGGGCGCGCGCTTAGGGCATGTCCCCGCCCGACCCCGCTGTGGAGGAAACTCGCCCATGCGCGTGAACGCGGATTTCAGCCAACCCGTCCACGTGCGCACTGACACCTTGGACTGGACGCCGTCGCCCATGCCCGGCGTGGAGCGACGATTGCTGGATCGGGTTGGGGACGAAGTGGCGCGGGCGACGTCATTGGTGCGTTATGCGCCAAACGCGGAATTCAGCGCCCACGCCCATGGCGGCGGGGAGGAGTTCCTTGTCCTTGACGGCGTGTTTTCCGACGAGCATGGCGATTACCCGGCGGGATCATATGCGCGCAACCCGATCGGGACGGCGCACACCCCGCGTATCGGGCCCGAAGGGTGCGTGATTTTCGTTAAGCTCCGTCAGTTCGCCGAACACGATCGGGCCCATTTCGTCACCGATACAAACCGCCCCGAGGTCTGGCGGCCCAAAGCGATACCGGGTTGGCGACGGTGCGACCTTCATGCGTCCGGCGAGGAGGCGGTCGTATTGCTCGCGTGGGAGGCGCAGGCGGATCGTTCTGTGAACACCTTCGCCAAAGGCGCGGAGTTCCTGGTGCTCGACGGCGCGATCAACTCCAATTTGGGAACGCTGAAAACGGGGGACTGGCTGCGGGTCCCGCCCGGGACCACGGTCAGCCTAACCCCCTCGAGCCCGGGTCGGCTTTATCGGAAGGCGGGCCATCTCGACCCGCCGATCCACGCTTAAGCCGTTTAGTTGAATTCGCGCTTCAGCGCGTCAACCAGATCGGTTTTTTCCCAAGAGAAGCCGCCATCATCGTCCGGATGACGGCCGAAATGGCCATAGGCTGCGGTGCGCGCATAGATCGGGCGGTTCAAGTGCAAGTGTTCGCGAATGCCGCGCGGAGACAAGTTCATCAGCTCCGGCAGCACCCGTTCCAGCCGATCCTCGGACACTTCGCCCGATCCATGTAGATCCACGTAAACGGCCAAGGGTTTGGCGACTCCGATCGCATAGGCCAGTTGGATGGTGCACCGCCGGGCGAGCCCGGCCGCCACCACGTTTTTTGCCAGATACCGCGCCGCATAAGCCGCGGACCGATCCACCTTGGTGGGGTCTTTGCCAGAGAATGCGCCGCCGCCATGGGGTGCCGCGCCGCCATAGGTGTCGACAATGATTTTACGACCCGTCAGCCCCGCATCCCCATCCGGACCGCCAATGACGAACCGCCCGGTAGGGTTCACATAGAACTCCGCCTCGGGAATTTCCCAACCGTCGGGCAAAACATCAATCACGTGGGGTCGCACGATTTCGCGCACGGCGTCCTGGTCCAGATGCCCGGCATGTTGAGTGGACACAACCACGCACGGACACGCCACCGGCCGGCCATTCTCGTAACGTAAGGTCACTTGGCTTTTCGCGTCGGGGCCGAGGTCAGGCTGAGCGCCGGAATGTCGGGCTTCGGCGAGGCTCTTCAGAATAGCGTGGGCGTAGAAGATCGGCGCCGGCATCAGCGCTGGCGTCTCGTCGCACGCAAAGCCGAACATGATGCCTTGATCACCCGCGCCTTCGTCCTTATCCGCCGACATGTCGACGCCTTGAGCGATTTCGCTCGATTGTTGGTGTAGATGCACCGCGACTTCGGCGTCTTTCCAATGGAAACCGTCTTGCTCATAGCCAATGTCGCGGATAGCGGCGCGCGCAATATGCTCGACCCGTTCGGCGTTGACGCTCGCAGGGCCGCGCACTTCGCCCGCGATCACGACGCGATTGGTCGTCGCAAGCGTTTCGCACGCCACACGAGAAAACGGGTCCTCTGTGAGAAAGGCGTCCACCACGGCGTCAGAAATCCGGTCGCACACTTTGTCCGGATGGCCTTCCGAAACGCTTTCGCTGGTGAAGATGTAAGAGGTCCGAGCCACGCGCCGCTCCCATACCGACATAAGGATACCTTTATATCCGCGGCGTCGTATCGGAAATGCCGACGCTTGGCAAATGACCATTACGCTCCGCCATGGCGGGACGATGGGTCAGATCGCGATCAATAATGGGCGGCGCGAGGAGATCCGTAGGCGAGTCATCAATATCGCCCGACGATCTCGATCACCAAGTCGCTGCGCCGGACAAGACGAGAAGCCCGGCTCCCCGTTATCGCCCCGCGCTCTAGGTGGCCGACCCGATCGAGGCTTCCCCATCCTCAGCGTCTTCACCCGCCAAGGTGCGCAGCAATAACAATACGGAACGCCGCACCGCTTGGGAGCTGATCCGCGAGAAGGCGCTGGCGAGTTGCACCCCGTCATGGGAGTTGATGAGGCCGTACACCAAGGGCGTTTGATCGCCTTCGCCAAAGCCCTGGGCGTTCTCGGCTTGGTCATGCCCCTCGAAGAAGAAGCTCACCGGCACGTCTAGCACCTGGCTAAGGCGATAAAGCCGGCTTGCTCCAATACGGTTGGCGCCGCGCTCATACTTCTGGACTTGCTGGAATGTGACGCCCAGAGACTCGCCGAGTTTGTCTTGGCTCATGCCCAAGGTGAGCCTGCGCAACCGCACTTGGGCGCCAACATGGATATCAATCGGGTTGGGCGTTTTGTCGTCCATAGCCAAATGCCCTCGACCGGAACGTCTACGACAGGATTACGCGGGTCACGATTGACCCGCTATACGTTGTTGCAAGAGATTCTGCGCCAAAGCAAGCGCGTTTCAAGGTGCTTTACCAATGGTTTTCAAATTTATAAGCACTACCTGAAAAAAATCGGGGCATTGCACTTAATTACTCTCAAAAGTTTATTCTGAAGCGATCGACGAACCCTGGCGTACGGTTATAACGACTAAAGCGAGTAAAATGAAAAAGAACCCCAGATGATCAAATCGGGAGAATACGGTTGTGGGGGCGGAGACCGGCAAGGCCGCGTCGAGCGCGGCGCGACGCCCAGGCGCGAGGCTCGACCGGACCCGGCCATACCCGTCGATCACGGCGGACCGCCCGGCGCTAGCCGAGCGAACAACCGGCAACCCCTCTTCGATGGCGCGCAGGCGCGCCTGGTGGAACAGCTGCGCCAATCCGGGACCGGTGGAGTACCAAGCGTCATTGGAGACGTTGAGGATCCAGCCTGGCCGCACCTCGCCCGCAGGGGTGAAATCGGGGAATACGATTTCATAGCAAATCTGCACGGAGACCGGGGGCGCGTCGCCAAACCGGAGCGGCGCCCGGCTGGTTCCGCGTTCGAAGGAGCCCACGAGCTGGGCGAGGCTTGGCACGCCCATCGCTTCGAGCAGTCCGGCGCCGGGAATGAACTCGCCGAACGGCACCAAATGGGTTTTGTCGTAGAGCGCTTCAATCTCAGCCTGACCATCGGCGAAGGTCAGACCCGCGGCGGCGTTAAACGGTCGAACCGCGCCGTCTGGGCCGACCTCGCGGCGGGTGACGCCGAGGTTCAGTCGCGTGTCGCAGCCAATCCTGTCCGCAAGCAGCGCCAAGACGTCGGCGCTTTCCAGCACCAAAAACGGCAGCGCGCCCTCGGGCCAAATCACATGGGTGACGCCGTCGAGCCCCGCGCCGACGGAGGTCTCCAGATACGCCTGCAAGACGGGGATCTGGTTTTCCGGGCGCCATTTGTCCCGCTGGGTGAAATCGACTTGGACCAGGCGGAGCGCAATGTCCGGCGCGACCGCGGCGTCGGCGTTCGCAAGCCGCGCGCGCCCCCACAGTTCCGTCCCGCCCAACGCTAGAAACGCGATCGCCACGCACACCCACGGCGTCCGCGCCCGCGCGCCGAGCGCCCAGGCGGGAGCGACGAAGGCGAGCAGGCTCAGCGTGCTCACCCCATAAGGCCCCAGAACCGCAAAGGCCTGAACAATCCCGCTCCCCGCAGGCCAAACATAGCCCGGCAGATGCCACGGCAATCCGCCGAAGACATGTCCCCGGGCGAACTCCATGAGGCTGAAGACGACGACGAAGACTGCGAGCCCCGCCCGACCGCGCCGCGCCGCCCAGACGAACGCCGCCCCGCCCACACCCCAGAATGCGGCGAGCAAAAGCGGCAAGCCGACAACGCCTAACGGCGCGAGCGGGATGAATTCAGGGCCGCGGTCGATAAAGGCTTGGCCGACCCAATAGAGCCCCGGCAGGAAATGGCCAAACCCAAAGCTTAACCCGCGCAAGGCGCCTGTGCGCAGCGGCCGTGCGGTGTCCGCAGCCGCGTTCAACCCTATGAACGCGCCGCCCCACGCCAGAACCGCGAACGGCCAGAGATGCAAAGGGGCCTGAGCGAGTATCCCAAGCGCGCCAAGACCCGCCAGCACGCCATGGGCGCGAACGCCAGATCCAATGAGCCGCTCCAACGACCCAAACCGCCCGGACGCGCTCACGCGGCTTGCGCGTCTCGCCCTAGCGCCGCGTCGGGCTCCCCAGGCGCGCGCGCGCCCGTCGGTTCGTCCTCGATGGGTTCAGCGGGCCCCTTCGCCCGGACGACCAGACGCTTGATCCGCCGGGGATCGGCTTCGGCGACTTCGAACTCAAACCCATAAGGATGTTCAATGACCTCACCGCGCTCAGGCACCCGCCCCGCCAGGGCGAAGACCACCCCGCCCAGGGTGTCGATCTCCTCCTCGAGATCGGGCAAGGACACGGGCCGTTGGGTGGCGGCTTCAAAGTCCTCCACCGACACCCGAGCGTCCGCCTCCCAGCACGCGCCGCCGCGGGCGCGTAGCGCCGGCGCGTCATCGTCGTCATGCTCGTCGGCGATATCGCCAACAATCTCCTCAACGAGGTCCTCTAAGGTGACGAGCCCGTCGGTGCCGCCGAATTCGTCCACCACCAAGGCCATGTGCACGCGACGGGACTGCATTTTCACCAGCAAGTCGCGCGCCCGCATGGAGGCGGGCACATAGAGCAAAGGCCGCTTGATCTCGTTGAGCAATTGCGTATCGCCGAAACCGTCGGCCGCGTCGGCGCGCATCAGCGGGACCAGCTTGCAGACGATGTCCTTCAAATGGACCATGCCGACGGGATCATCCAAGGTCTCCCGGAAAACCGGCAGGCGTGAGTGCGCCGCGTCCGCGACGAAGCTCACAAGCTCAGCTAGCGGCGTTTCAATCTCGACCGCGATAATGTCCGCGCGCGGAACCATCACGTCTTCGACACGCAGTGAGTCGAAGTTTTTTGCCGCGGTTTGGAGCGCCGCGGCCTGGGGACTCGCCGGCTCTTCTTCGGCTTCGCCGGCGCCGTTGGGCTCCGTCCCGGCGCGCCATAATCGACTCAAACGCGTGATCAATCCGCCGCGTCCTGGGTCTGACCCCTCAGCCATGCAGCTCCCTCGCCAGCGCATCGACCTCCGGATAGGGGTCCGGACCCCCTAATCGGGCCATCACCTCGCGCTCCGCTTGCTCCATCCGAACGGCTTCGGCCTCGGTTTGATGATCCCAGCCGCAAAGATGCAAATACCCATGAATAATTAAGTGAACGAGCCGCCAATGCAATTCAAGCCCTATGTCGCAAGCCTCCCGCGCCACGGTCTCATAGGCCAGCACGATATCGCCCAACTCGCCCTGCGCGGCGGCCTCGGTCGAAGCGGGAAACGCCAGCACATTGGTGGGTCGATCCTTGCCGCGGTGATCCCAGTTAAGCGCGCGCACGAAGGCGTCGTCTGCAAGCGCAATGGCCGCCGCGCCCGCCGCAGGATGAAGCTCACGTGCGACGTCGAGCGTACGCCGCACCCAGGTTTCCGGATCCGGCGCGATCTCGCGCCAATCCTCGCAAAGACGGTGGACGAGATCGTCCTCGGCCCGGTCGAAGGCGTTCATGGTTGGGGGCCGGTCTCGCTGGGTTCGGCCGCAGCGTCGTGCTCATACCGTTCAAGAATTTCAGCGACTAAGGGATGACGCACCACGTCCGCGGCCCCGAAGCGGATGATCTTCACGCCCCGTGCGCCATCTAATATGCGCACCGCATGGGCGAGGCCGGATCGCTCGCGGGTGGGCAAATCCACCTGGCTGGGGTCTCCGGTCACCGCCATGGCCGCGCCCTCGCCGATACGGGTCAGCACCATCTTCATTTGCATAACCGTGGCGTTTTGGGCCTCATCGACAATGACATACGCGTTTGACAGGGTGCGTCCGCGCATAAACGCTAACGGCGCCACTTCGATTTCGCCCGCGGCCCGTCGCTTGTCCAATTGCTCCTTACCGATCAAGCCGCGCAACGCATCCCAAATCGGCGCGAGATAGGGGTCCACCTTCTCGGTCATATCCCCGGGCAGAAAGCCTAACCGCTCACCGGCTTCGACCGCCGGCCGCGCGATCACCAACCGCTCGACCCGGCCGGATAACAGTCGCGCCACCCCGTGGGCTACGGCGAGAAACGTCTTGCCCGTGCCCGCCGCGCCAACACCGAACACCAGATCATGGTCGCTCAACGCCTCAAAATAGGCGAGCTGGGCCTCGGTGCGCGCCTCCACCCCCACCCGGGGCGACACTTGGATCCGGCCCGGCCCTGGCCGCGGCGCGCCGCCGCGACCGCGATGCAGGCGAAGCGATGCGCGCACGTCCGCCTCGGTGCAGGTGTCCCCGCGTTTCAGCCGATCGTAGAGGGACTGCACCACCGCGCGCGCCATCACCCGGTCGGACGCCGCGCCGGTGAAAATCATCGCCCCGCCCGGGGCGGCGATGTGCACGTCACACGCTTCTTCAATCAAAGCGAGGTGACGGTCATAGGGGCCGCAGAGGGCGCGGATAACGTTCTCGTCGCCAAACTCTGCGGTCTCCGCGCTGTCGCGGCGTTTTTTCTGCGAGGCCGCCTTCAGGCTCAAGCCGCGACCTCACGCATGTCCACGCATTCGCCGCTCAAGCTGTTCCGGCTTGCGGTCTCGATACGCACGTCAACGATCCGGCCGATCATGTCCGCTGAGCCCACAACATGTACCGCCTGCAGATAAGGGCTGCGACCGTGCATTTGGCCTGAATGCTTGCCCGGTTTCTCGATTAACACAGGCAGAACTTTCCCAATTTGCGCTTGGTTGAAGGCTATTTGTTGCGCAGCGAGTAAATCTTGCAGTTGGGCGAGCCGAGTGGCTTTGACTGGCTCGGGCACTTGATGGTCGAGCGCGGCGCCCGGAGTGCCCGGCCGAGATGAGTACTTGAACGAGAAGGCCTGGGCGTAGCCGATCGCCTCCACCGCGCGCAGGGTCGCTTCGAAATCCGCGTCCGTTTCGCCGGGGAAGCCCACGATAAAGTCCGACGATAAAGCGAGATCCGGGCGTCGGTCGCGCAATTGCGCGATGGTGGCGATTTAATCGCTCAAGCTATGCTTACGGTTCATCGCCGCCAAAATACGGTCTGAGCCCGCCTGCAAAGGCAGGTGCAGATAGGGCATCAGAGCGGGGGTGTCGCCATGGGCGGCGATCAGGTCGGCGTCCATGTCGCGCGGATGTGAGGTGGTGTAGCGGATCCGGTCGAGCCCGCCGATCTTGGCGAGATGGCGGGCCAAACGCGCGAGCCCCCAGGGCTCGCCGCCCACAGTCGCAGGCGCTGCGCCATGATACGCGTTGACGTTCTGACCCAACAGCGTGATCTCGCGCACCCCTTGGGCGACCAGGGCGCGGGCCTCCGCCACAAGGGCGTCCACGGGGCGGGAGTACTCCGCGCCGCGGGTATAGGGCACCACGCAGAAGGTACAGAACTTGTCGCAACCCTCTTGCACCGTGAGAAAGGCGCTCGGCCCGTCCACCTTACGCGCAACTGGCAAGGCGTCGAATTTTTCCTCCGGCGCGAAGTCTGCAGCCAGCGGTTCGCCCGAGCGTCGATGGGCCTGAGCGATCAATTCGGGCAGTTTGTGATAGCTTTGCGGGCCGACCACCAGATCGACCACGGGTGCGCGGGCGATGATCTCCGCACCCTCGGCTTGGGCGACGCAGCCCGCCACGGCAATGGTCATAGCGCCACCGCGAGCGTGTTTGGCGGTTTTTAGCGCCTTGAGCCGACCCAGCTCGGAATACACCTTCTCCGCGGCCTTTTCGCGAATGTGGCAGGTGTTAAGCACCACCAAATCCGCATCCTCCGGCGTTTCAACCGCCCCATAGCCTAAGGGCGCGAGCACATCGGCCATGCGTTCGCTGTCATAAACGTTCATCTGACAACCATAGGTCTTGATAAACAGACGCTTTTTGTCGGCGGGCGCGGTCATGAAGGCTCGTTCGGGGCTCTTTCGGAACGCCAAGGGCCGCGCTGGCGTGCGCCGGCCCGTCAGGCGGCGGTTATGGCGGAGCGTCAAGGCCGACGCAAGTCCCCCGACGTCCCGGGATCACGGGCGCACCACCGCCTCCTCGGCGTCGCGGTCTCGCTGGGCGATGAACAGCCAACCTGTTCGCCCTAAGCGCGGCGGGTGTTCGGGGTCGAGCCGCGCGGTAGGTACATCATCACGACGTAAGACCAGCTGCACGTCAAAGCCCAAGGTCGGCCCCGCAGCGAGGCGGATCACATCCATTAACCGGGCGCGGTCATCGCTGGGCTCGACATAGCGATCGAACGCGGTGCGATCCAAAGGCCCCAACACCACACGAAACCGGCTTTGAGCGTTCCAATACCGGGCGCCGGCCAGCGCGTCGACGCCGAGCCGGACATAAGCTTGACTGAGCCGCGACTGATCCTCTTCAGCGATTTCAGCCCAATCGCCCTGGAAGGTCTTGATCGTCACAGGCAATCCGGTGGCGGTCTCTAACACTCCCTTCAGGGCGCCCGCCGAGGTAGGCCGGGCGAAATGGCCCGAAAACCCGATCACTCCGGGCGCGGATTGAACCAGCCGGTCTGCGGCTGCGTGGCCGTAAAGCCCACCGATCGCCCGGAACAGTCCCGAGATCGGGTCCGCGCCGATTTGCGTCTCGGTTTCAACACTTTGGGTGAGCTGATACTTCCGCCAGGCCCGGTAAAACAGGCTCACCAGCCGATGATGGAACAGGTCCAGAAAGTCGGGCAGAGCGTGCTCACGCGCGCGACGCTGGCGGAGAGCGGTCTCGGTGTAATGCTGGGGCAGCACCCCCAGCGGCCCCACCAAGCCCAAAACCGGAGTTTCCAGTTTCGGCGCACCCGTGGGCGTTTGCTTGAGCGCCGTGGTCTCTGCGGCGGCGAACGCGTTAGTCAGAGCGGCAGCGACCCGCACTGGTTCGGCGTGGAGCGGCCCATCTTCGCCCAAGCGTGCGGGCGGGGCGCGCTTCTCGGCCAGCGCGTCCGCTCGGGCGGCCTGCTCAAACAGTCTTAGGATTTGGAACAAGCGACCCCGGCCGTGGCGGGCCTGGAGCGCCTGGATCAGACGAGCGCTTGCTCGCCCGCTCTCGGCGGCCATCGGCGCAACACCCCCCTGCCTTCGGTCAACCGCGCTTCCAGACGCGTAAAACTGTTCACCGCGCAATAATTGGCGAAAAACCGCTCTAACACGGCGGCGAGCAAATAGCCCCCGGAACCGGAAAACCGCTCCGTACTTAAACTCAACGCGATGTCGAGCCCGGAACAGAGCGCGAGCCCGAATCGACCGGGTGCGCGCGCCGTGGCCGGGCGGGAGTCGATTGCTGTGACTAAATCGATCTGCGCCAAGGTCTCTTTGGAGCGCCGCAGATCATAGGCGGAGACGATCTCCTTGAGCGCCAAGGCGCCTTGCGCCCCTTGGGTGATCGACAAATGATTCAGCGATAACTGCGTTATCAACCGCCAGGCCAAATCACCGTCCGCCGGCGGCCGCAACGGACGGCTGGGCGGCGTCAGAGCGCGCGGCCGCCCCGCCCCAGCGCAGGCCTCGGCAAAGGTCAGCCGCGGTTGCCCGCCGCCAAAGGGCAGTTTGCCTGCGTGATTGCGATTGGTGCACAATAGATCGAGCGAAGCGACGGCCCCGCTGGCGACACTGTCTGAGGCCTCTGCGTGGGCGAGGCTCAGATAGACGTCATCACCGCCGCCTTTATAGGGACTCGGTCGCCGGGCCGCACGCCACGCGCCCTCAGGCTTCGCCGCGCCCGGCGCCATGGCGAAAAACGGCCGATAGGTTTTGATCCGCCCCGACGGCTCAGCCACCGTGACCGTCTCGACTTGGTAAACCTCCACCACGGACTCCCGGCGCGCGTCGGGACAAACCCGATATTCCGCCTCGAATGGGTCCAGCCGGATAGGTTCGGCGGCTTGGGGAAACAAATTCACCGCCGGGGCGCAAAACAACCGCACGACCTCGCGGGTCACCGCCCGCTCCAAGGCTTGAGGCGCGTCTTCAAGGTAAAGAAAAACCTCTAATCGGCCGCCCTCTGCGAGCAGGGTCTTAGCTTCCAGACCTTTCAGATCGAAGGCCATAAATTTATCCGGAAACGCAAAAAACTCCGTGATCAGCGCGTAGACTTGGCTCGCATGCGCCTGGAGGGGGACCAAGCTGTCAGAGCGGTCAAAGCCCACGGGGCTGAGTTTAGACGGCGGCAGGAAAATCGGGCTCGAATCCTCAGGGCCCAACCGCAGCGCCATGCCTAACAGGCCAGCGTCCACTGCTTCGTAGATTTGATGGGCCAAACGGGGCTCCGCGGTGATGTGAAACCGCAATTCATCGAGCCCAAGCGCGGAGAGCGGGGTGTCAGGCGCGGTCACCTCGAGGTCGAGCTTCAAACACGCCCGCGCTTTGGGGGCGTGAGGATTGTCTGGGGCGGGAAACGGTCGCCGGGCCAGCTCCGCCGCCGTAAGCCGCAAGGGCCAAAGCGCCACCTCATAGGCGGTGCGGAACCGGCAAGGCTCACCATCGGCGGGTTGGGTGATCAGCCCTTGGCCCGCCGGGATGCGCGCAGGTCCGCTTAAATCCTCCGCGGGCGGAAACTCCGCCATCATCACCGAGGGAAACGGACGCGCCAAATGCGGGTAAAGCGCGTTGAGCACCGCTTCGCTGAGCTCGGGGAACATGTCATCGAGCTTCATGCGCACCCGAGCGGTCAGAAAGGCGAAGCCTTCGAGCAAACGGGCCACATGGGGGTCTTCGGCCTGATCTTTAGACAGCCGCAAGCGCCCGGCGACATTGGGATAGGCGTCGGCGAACTCCCCGGCTAAGTCGCGCAGATACCGCAGCTCGGCGTCGTAATAGCTCAGCAGCGCGTCAATCATCGATCCAGCTTATCCCCACGCAGGCGCGCCGGTCACGCGACGATCCGCACCTTGCGCTCGATCGGCTCCACAGCGGTGTCAAACACCAAAGCCCCGCCTTGGGCGGAGACCCCCACTTGGGCGACGATGCGAAACCGCAGGGTCTGGGACACCGCGGCGTCCGAGTCGGCGAGTTCAACCCGCACGCCGCTCAGCCGCGGTTCGCCTTGGCGGATGACCTGTTCGATTTCCGCGCGAAACCGCTCGCGACTTTCCAAAGTGGGTCGGCCGTCGGTCGTGAAGTCCCGCGCGCCATAGGAGATAAGTGAGGTGTCCAGCGCGGAAAGCCGCTCGGGCCAGGATAAAAACCGCCGCCGGGCGTTTAACAAGGCCTCCAAATCCCGACGCAAGGCTTCACGGAACCGGCGTTCGGAGGCGCGCAATCCCCCGCCGCCGGCGTCTTGGGGGTCCGGCTCATTGGGCGCGATCAACCGATCGAGCACAGAAAGCGGCCAGCCCGGCGCGTCCGAGGGCTCCGCCATGTCAGCTCTGGGTCAAGACGGTGAGGCTGTTCACCGGCTTCGCCTCCTCACCGACCAGAAACACCCGCTGTCCATAGCCGATCACCGGGTCACTGTCCGCGCCTTCACTCCATTCGGTGACCCGCGCCAAGCGCATGGCGTCGTTCGCGCGATCCGGCGCGGTCCAATAGGTTGTCGGCATGAACACCACCCCGGTGGGCCCGTCGATAACGTCCAGCTCCATCTGCCGAAGCACGACATCGCGCGGGCGCTCGATGGGCTGAAACCGCAGCTCGCGCACCTGGCTCATGGGCGTCCAGAAATATTTACCGTTCGAGGTGACCACTTCGATCACACCGCCCAGACGATCGTCGAGATCGCGCCAATCATCGATCGTCGCGCCGTCGCAGACGCCCGCGAATGCCGGGCGCAATTGCTCGGCGGCTTCGAACAGGGCGCCCGCGTCCGCCTCGCCGTCCCGCAGCGCCGCGTTCGCTTTCAAGAGCGCTGTCAGATAAGCGTCGGGCTCGGCGAGCACCTCCGGCGCGCGGCCTTGGGCGAAAACTTCGTCGCGGGATTTCAAAGCGCGCAGCAATTGGCGCAGCAAGGCCGCTTTGGGACCCCAGCTCGGGTCGAGGCTAACGGCGGTGTCAAACTGGGTGTCGGCCCGGTCCAAATCGCCGACCGTCATCAAACCCTCGCCCAGGCGCACCCGGGTGGCGGCGGCTTTCACCGGGTCCGCGGCGGACGCCTTGACGGCTTGGGTGAGCGCATTGATCCACCCGCTCGCATCCCCGGACTGGAAGGCCGCTAAATCGTCGCTTGCCATGGCGAAGTCTCCCCGGTCGTCGCCGCGTTAAGCGGCTTCCATGAATTCGGTGCGCAGCTGAAACTCCGTCACCATGTTGTCGAATTGAAAGTGCGGCTGGAAAAACATCACGCAGTTAAATTTGCCCGGCGCACCGTCGACTTCACCGACCTCGACTAACGCGGTGCGTAGCGGATACCGAGCGCGCTCTTCATAGCTGGCTTCATCATCGGCGAGGCAATACGTCTCGATCCAACGCTGCAAGCGCATTTCCATGTCTTGGGCGGTCTTATAAGCGCCAACCCAGTCGCGCACGATGACTTTGACGTAATGGGCGAAGCGGCAAACACAGAGCATGTATTGCAACATCGCCGACATCTTCGCGTTCAAGGTGACCGCCGGGTCGCGATACGTTCGCGGTTTTTGTAATGACGGCGCGGCGAACAGGGCCAGATAAGGCGTGTAGGGGCAAGGGCGCAGCACCATAAAGCCTAACCCGTTGAGCGCGGCTTCCTGGCGTTCGCTCAAATTCGCCTCGACGCCAAAGCGCACCGCCGCGCCGGGACGGTCTGTGGCGAAGTCCGCCACCGGCAAACCATCGAGCACGCCGCCCGCGATTTCATCCTCCGGCGCCCCCCGGATCGCGGCGACCCAGCGGTAATCTTCGTAGGCGCGCAGGGCGGTGTAGGCCACGGCGAACGCCCCCGGCGCCCAAAGAAGATGCGCCCCTCGGTCTGCGCGCTCTTGGTAAAGCCACCCTAGATCGCCCGCGGCCCGACCCTCCCGCGGGGTTCGGATCAGAAGTCGCCCCGCAACCAGACCCACGTATCGGGACTCCTCCCCATTTTGGAACGATCTCAGCCGTGTGTATTCGGTCTGCTGGAAGGTGGCTGACAGGTTCTCCCGACGGCCGAGCTCGGCCATGGTGTCCACGCCGAACACCACCGGGTCGACATTGAACACCATCGGGCAAAACGCGGACGCGCCGATCTTGGCCAATTCGCGCAATGCGGCGACGTCGTCCACCCCGCCGGGTCGCGGCGCATGACGGATCGCGTAATCGCCGACTAAAAGCCCAAACGGCTCGCCCCCGGGCATGCCGAACTCGCGATGGTAAAGCAGGGTGAACAGCGCAGAGCGTTCGAAATCCGCCGCGCGCTCCATGTCGCGCACCAGGGTCTGCCAACTCACATTAAGGAGTTTGATCCGGAGTTTGGCTTCCCCGCGGGCCAGACCGGTCAGCCAATAGACCCCACGCCAAAGAGCTTCGAGCCGTTGAAACGCCTCGTGGTGCAAGATCCGGTCGACGATTTCCGCAATCGCGGCGTCGAGCGCCGCGATGTCCCGGTCCAGCGCGGCGCGCCTATGCACCCCAGGCTCCGCAACACGCTCTGAACCGAACCAATCCGCCAACGCCCGGGCGGGCGAGGGTTCGGCCAGAAAGGCGTCCAGCCGGCCCTCGGGGTCCGCGCCCGCCCGGCGCCAGACCTCCGAGCGCAACGGGAGCGGCCCAGCGACGCCCGCGCTGTCCGCTCCCGCCATCGGATCAGCCCTTTTTCGGAATACGCGCGACCAACCGCATCGAGGCCGACAATTCCTCGAACTGCAGCCAAGGCCGCAGATACGCCACCGCGTTGTAGGAGCCCGGCGCGCCAGGGATTTCCTTGACCTCGACTTCCGCCTCGCGGAGCGGATACTGCGCGCGCATATCTTGGCCGGCGCCTTCTGAGGCGTTGACGTAATTGCGGATCCAACGATTGAGCCAGTCCGAGCAGTCTTTCTCCTCCATGAAAGACCCGATCTTGTCGCGCGCCATCACCTTGAGGAAATGCGCGAACCGCGAGGTCGCCATAAGATAGGGCAGCCGGGCGGAGATTGCGGCGTTCTCGGTCGCCGCCGGCATGTCGTACACCTTCGGCTTCTGCGTCGTCTGCGCGCCGAAAAACACCGCATAGTCAGTGTTTTTATAGTGGCAGAGCGGCAAGAAGCCCAAATCCGAGAGTTCTTTTTCCCGCCGATCCGTAATGCCGATTTCGGTGGGACATTGGGAATCGGTGTCACCCTCGTCGGTCTTGAACAAATGCGTTGGCAGATCGGTGACTTTGCCGCCGCCCTCAGCGCCCCTGATGGCGGTGCACCAGCCATACTCCGCATAGGCGTCGGTCATGCGCGCGCCGAGCGCATAGGCCGCATTCATCCAGCAATAATCGTCATGCGCCATGGGCTTGGGTTCGCCCGCTTCGTCAAACGGCGCTTCTTCGTAATTAAACTCCTCGATCGGCTTGGTGGCCGCGCCATATGGCACGCGCGCAAGGACGGAGGGCATGGTGAGGGTCACGAACCGGCTGTCTTCGGTGTCCCTGAACCCGCGCCATTTCATGTATTCGGCGGAGTCGAACTTTTGCTTTAGATCGCGCGGTTTAGAGAGTTCGGTGTAGCTGTCAAAGCCGAACATGCCCGCCCCGGCCGCGGAGACGAACGGCGCGAAAGCGCCTGCCGCGACATTGGACATATTCCGCAATAACTCGATGTCGTCGGGATGGTTGGAGGAATAATAGTCCCCGATCAGCGCGCCATAGGGTTCGCCGCCCGCCATGCCGAATTCGCTCTCATATATCTTCTTAAAGGTTTGGCTTTGATCGAAATCAACGGCCTTGGAGAGATCTTTCGACAATTCTTTTTTTGAGACGTTCATCACCCGAATTTTGAGATCTGAACTGGTGAGCGAATTGGAGACTAGATAATAAAGCCCGCGCCAACTGCCCTCGAGCGTGCGAAATTTTTCATGGTGCATGATCTCGGCGAGTTGTTCGGAGATCTTTTGGTCCAACGCCGCAATCGCCGCGTTAAACGTCACCGTTAAGTTCTTTGAGAAGGTGACCGTGCCTTTGGTCGCCTCATCCGTCAGGGTCCGTAGCAAATCCTGGACCCGCTCAGGCTCGGTCTGTTTGGTTGCGGAAATCGCTTGATCGAGCAGGCTCGCGCTCTCCTCGACCGTGGTTGCGCCGGCTCCGGCGCCTTGTGTTTGTTCGTCCGCCATCATCCCCCCCTGGGCTTAGCCGTCGTCTTTGTCCGCGCCTTCGCCCGGGCCGAGTTCGCCCTGCAGGCCTTTAAGCGCATCTTCGTTCTGGAGCACTTGTTCGAGCAGGCCCTCGAGTTCTTCGGAGCTATCCGCCTTCGCCATGAGGTCGCGCAACTTGTTGCGCGTCTCCATCAGCTTTTTCAACGGCTCCACCTGTTCGACGATTTTCGCGGGGTCAAAGTCTTCCAGAGACGAAAACTTCAACGATACGGCCATCTGGCTGTCGTCGCCTTTCAGCGTGTTCTTCACCTTCATATTGACGCCGGGGGTCATGCGGCGCATGACATCGTCGAAATTCTCCCGGTCGATTTGGATGAATTTCCGGTCTTTCAAGGGCTTGAGCGGTTCGGTCGGATCGCCGGAGAAATCGCCCATAACGCCGACGACGAAGGGCAATTCTTTCTGCTCCACAGCGCCTTCGGTCTCCACATCATAGGTTATATGCACCCGCGGCTTCCGAACCTTTTTAAGTTTGTCATGAATACTAGCGACCATGTGCGCCTCCCCTTCGCCAAAGCGCCGGCGTTCAGTCCCAGCGCACGTGGATTTGAGCTCTGTATTACCTTACCAAGATCCGTCCGTATTTGCACTGGCTGGCGGTTGGATTCCCGCCCGTTGTAGAAATCCTTCGCGCGCCGCCTGATCGGGGATGAGTTCCTCGACCAATTCATTCAGGCTCAACCGCGCCCGACGCACCGCTTCGCGAAGGGTCGAGGCGAGGATCGAATTGGGTTCGGTCGCCTCGAAATAATCGGCCACTTGCAACAAGAGCTTGAGCGCATCCTCCCGCCGGGTGATGGGCTGAGGCACTCCGGAACCCGTATTGACCGCGCCCGGTATCGCAGAGGCGTCGGCTGTCTCCGCGCTGGGCTCGCTCACAAGCTCCGCGCCCACGTCTTCGGAGATCACGCTTGGGTTCAAGGTGCGCAGGGCCAACAAGATCGCCTCAAGCGCGCCCGTGATGTTCGAGCCCGGCGGCGCGTCATCCCCCGCCTTGGCCAATAACGCGTCTTGCAAGCGTCGGAATTGGGTCAAAGCGGCGTCTGCAGCGCGATAAGTCTCGCGCATGGCCCCTGAGGCGGCCCGCGTCGCCGCCGATTTAAAGGCGTCCAAGCTGATCGCGCCGCTGGCCAGCCGGGCGGCTTGTTTCTCGCTATCGCCGATTTTGGCGATTTCGACGGCCTGTTCGTATTGCCAATAAGCGAGCGGGCCAGGGTCCGAGACGCTAATGAGCGTCACCATATTCATCGGCTGGATCAGCGCGCCCGGGCCGTCATATCCGCTCAACCCGCCTAAAGGCGCGACCCGGGTTTCCACGCCGTCTTCATCGGGCAGCGGATAAACGCCGTCGTCCCAAAACCGCTCCACCAAGGCGGCTGCGATCTGGAAGCCCTGGGCGAGCCCTTCAAAATCCGCCAAGCGCACCAGCGCTTCGATGTACCAGGCGGCGATTTCGAGGTCTTTGGCGTCCTCGGCCAGCGCTTTGGGGGCGAGCTCGGCGATAATGCGCCAATGCTGGCGCGCCTCGCCGCCTTCATCTTCATCCACAGCCGCCCGGCGTTCCAGATCACGCGCCTCGGAACGGGCGTCCTTGAGCTGGAAATAGCGGCTGGAGGGGGAGTAATTCTCCCGCGGATCCTCACCCACCGGCGCGTCTTCGCTGATCGGCGCCAGCAGCGGCTCAATCTCGCTGTCGTCAAAATCCGCCATGCCGCAGGCCTCCCCGCGCCAAAAGGATCACGAAACCGCAATTGGGACAAGGGAAAGCGCTGGAGAGCGTCGAAGTTTCAATTGATTGTCGCCCGCTGCCCAGCCGCGCCGACACGACCGCTTGGGTCGACGCCGGCGCACCTGTGGAGACTTATGCGGCAAGAGCGGCGAGTTGCGCTTGCGCTTTGGCGGCGGCGGCCTCGGCGTCGCGCATTTGCTGATCCGCGCTGATCACGGTGACGTCCGTAATCCCGAGGAACCCGAGCACGTGGCGCAGATAACCCGAGGCGAAGTCGATCTCAGAGCCCACCGGCGTCCCGCCCGAGGCGATGACGACGACCGCGCGCTTGCCCTCCAGCAAGCCAACCGGCCCCTCAGGGGTGTAGCGAAAGGTGACCCGAGCGCGGGCGACTTGGTCAATCCACGCCTTCAGCGCCGTGGGGACGCCAAAGTTATAGACCGGCGCGCCGATGACGATCGTGTCGGCGGCTTTAAGCTCGGCGATCAAAGCGTCTGAGACGGCGAGTTCGGCTTTCTGGGCGTCGGAGCGCTGGTCGTCGGCGGTGAAATTAGCGCCGACCCAGGCCTCGGTGACGATTGGGGGCGGGTTACGGCCCAGGTCGCGCTCGGTGACGACGGCTTCGGAACCGGCGAGTTTCGTAACGACGTCATCGACCAGGGCGCGGGTGGCGGAGCCTTGCGTGCGGGCGCTGGCGTTGACTTTCAGAATGTGACGGGCGGACATGGCGTGTCTCCTCAACGTTTGTGGGGACAAGCCCCGGTTCGCGCTTAAGAATGGCCATGGCCGCGCCCGGTATCGACCGTGCCGACGGCGCGAGACTTTTTCCGTTTGAGCAAAAATGGAGCGTTCAGATGTCAGGCCCCGAACTCGCCCGCCCCGCCTGCGCGCCCTATCTTTGCGTATCCGACAGCGCGGCCGCGATCGCTTGTTATCTCCACGTCTTTGGCGGGCGCGAACTTTATCGCCAGCCCGCCGACGACGGGAAGCGCTTGATGCACGCCGATCTTGAATTGGGCAATGGCGGGCGGATCTATCTCTCCGACGATTTCCCGGAATGGACCGGCGGACGCACGCCGGACACGATCGGCGGCACGCCGGTGACGGTGCACCTGCAGTTTGCGGCCGGCGCCGCCGTAGACGCGGTTTTTACCCAGGCGGTAGAGGCCGGCGCAGTGGTCGAATTGGCGCCAAACGACGCGTTTTGGGGTGATCGGTTCGCGGTGTTCCGCGACCCGTTCGGCCATCGCTGGAGCTTAGGGGGGACAATTGGGTGAACAGACGCCATTTCGACTAGGCACGCCAGCCTGATGAGCCGCTGACACACCCAAGTTAACGACTGCAATGAGGCCGATTAAATTCGGTGACCAGGACCGCCCGCCAAACCCAAAAGAAATGTCTTGTCGTCGCGCTTTTCAGGCGAGTCAAATATGTTTCGACGCGCTTCGTTGGCTCTCGTTGCCTCCGAATCTTTTGATAATGCTTCTTTTGCGCCCGGGTTTCGCTTATTCGCAGGCGGATTTGTCGTTTCGACCATCGTAACGCTCATTTGCTTTCGAAGCCACACAATATATCAGAGCCGCAATCGGTAAAGGAAGCATTATGCCACGCCCCCGTGATTTATCTTGTACACGCACGTGACATCATTCCACCCCCAATATGCAGCTGAAGGTGATGGACGATCGCCATACCGTTCTAGAAAATAGCTGGAACACCAGCGGACTCAGCCAAACCAGGGTTGCCCCTTATGGTTTCAACGTCCGCCAAACACCAATCATATGCGAGATTAAAATCGTCGCGGCCGTCCATTGCGTGGTCGGTGGTTGATTTGCCCTTCAGCTGCACGACGAGCCCATGCATGCCGGCGGGCAAGGAGAGGTGTTTGGCTTGACCGCGCGCGTCCCGCCAGTAAGCGACGTTGCGGGCGTTTTCGAGATCGATGGCTGCTGCGCGTCGGACCATGCCGTACGACGTCAGGGTTAAGACGCTGCACCCGGGGTCTTCCGCCAACACCCCAGCGTAGTGAGCCGCCCAACGAAACTTCGTCTGCGGCCCGTCCATGAGCAAAGCGATCAGCAAATTCGGGCCTAAGGCGCGTACAACTTCTTGAACCGGATCGACCCGAGCCAAATCTTCACAGATTAACGGCATCATAACGGAGCCGCCGCGAATTTCGAATGCATCCAAACGCCGGTGGCCGATGTCGATCTTTTCCCAAAAATAACTCGGAGATTTGCTCCGATCGCGACCTTGACCTAACAAGGATCGCGTTAATGCATATTTTTCTATTTGGAATTCATCCAGCTTCCATCTGTGGTGCTTACCGCGATCGCTTGCGAAATCCCACGCTATCTTCGACTCATCAGGCTCGGCCCAGTCCGCGTCGATCACCCCACGAACCGATACGTAATTTCCGCTTTTCAAGCCAAATTTCGGAACTTCCGCATTCTTGCATAATAACGCGTCCTCTGACGGCCGCTCTATACGCTCACTTGTGCCGCAAACAATGAAATTAAAACCCTTGCTTGAAAATTTCTTTTTTAATTGATATGCGAGAAAGTTGAATGTCATGTAATCCAAACTTAATTCCGGCAAAATAACACCGTGAATGTTCATGTTGGCATTAATCGATTTTTGAACGAGATCAGTTATAAAATCTACAATAGCTTCGCTTTTGCCGCGATTGAACAGCCATCCGTCCACGCACTCCTTGCGTTCTGCGTTTCCTAGCCACTTTTGATCGATTTCGAATTCAGCGGATTGGCCGTTTGTGCCCCCGTTCGGCAGTGACGTGGAAAAACACGACGCCGTCACGTCGTAGAGAAACGGCACTAAGAGAAGGTTTAAATGGGTATCTTCCGATCTCGGGCGCGAGCGAGACGAGTACCATTTAACGCCAATTTGCCCCTCTGGCGGAATAATCGCCACATGATGACTCAGCGCACGAAGCGTACACCCAACTTGTGGTGTACGAGTCTTTGGCAGGACGGCGCCAAATTCCGGATCTGATTTTATTGTAAATCTATTATAAAAAATAGATCGACTATTGTATCCTTCATACTGTTTTTCTTGGAAAGATCTTATCCAATCTAGCTTTGCGTCATCGACCGGCATAAACCCGATACCCCGACTCGCTTCATCAGCAATGATGAAAAGATGAACCGCCGCCCCCCACCAGGCCGGCAAACCTATGTCCATGTCAGACCCGCTACGGTGGAGACGTTCAGATAATTCTGGCAATTCATCGCGCGACAACATAACGGGATCAGTTGAAAGAACTAAATCCAACCAAATATTGTTAATGTATTCTTCCTGAACGGAGATAACGCCGTCGATAAAATCGTCGTCAAAACACTCAGATCCAAATTCAACAAGCCTACTTTCTACAAATCGTCTTGACGTTGAATTTTTAACAGATCTTCAAGATCTTTGAACATTTCGCTGCTCGACCATCGCTGGCGAAATAGGATACTTGTTGACCAGGCGGCAGCTAAAGTGCGAAAATTAAGTCTGTTCGACTGAGAGAATACGCCAAATACATCTCCACCCGAAACGCCGTAATTTTCTTGGGGCCTTGATATATATTGATAGGCGCCGCTTCTTTTTAAGAGAAGCCCGGTCACTAAAAACAAATCCGGTGGCCAATCTGGAAAGAGAATTCGACTTTCAATATCGTCGGCATTGCCACCGGATTGAGGAAATCTTTCAAAGAAATCATTTTTGTCTTTATCGTTAATTTCAAAAAATGTGCGCGTACCCGCCGGAAAAACGCGCGCGATGAAGTCTCTGACCGAAGCTTGCTTCGGCCGCTCAAACACGCGCTTTTCAGACTTATTCATCGTCGCCGTCTCCCAAGAGGCTAAGAACTTGACTGAGCGTCAATGCCTACCGAAACTTTTTTTTCTATTTCCTCCAACATGAGTTTTAAAATTTACACAGAAAAGTCAAGACTGGCTGCAGCTTTAGGGCGATACGCGCGATCGAACGCCGAGGCCCCCGCGTTGTCTCATTGTGGAACAGACGAAACTGGGCCGAAAGTTCGCCTGCCTGTATCGGCTCTAAAAGCACCTCATGGTTTTATTTTTTATCCCGACGCCGTTTGCTCAGCTTACCCCGTCCATGCAAAACGACTTAACGGCCTACAGCGAAGACGCCGTGGGGTTAGAGCGTCTGCTCACGTTTAATCTCGATGCTGTCGATCAAGACCGACAAGGCGGCTGGCGGACGATCCCAGAGGCCGGCCCGGTATGCTGTAGAGCGGCCGCCAAGGTGATCGAGATTTTTCTGATTTAGCGTCCCAAAGCGCGCGACCAAGTTTTCGTGACCGTGCGCTGGCAAGCCCGGCAGACGCATGCATTCGCCGGCGATTACGCCCCTGCGATCTACCATTTTTAGAAGACGTTCGGACCGCCGCGCGGGCGCTCCTCCCTTTCAGATTGGAGACTGACGTGTCGACACGGCGATGTGCTCCCCGGTCGACCAGTGCGGTCGCTCGTGGCGATCGGCCTTTAAAGACCAAGCCCCAACCGACTAATCACAGGCTTCGAACTTAGCGAAACCGGCGGACGAGCCAAAGCGCCGTAATCGAAGCGCCGGTCAGTTGGGCGGGAAGCGGCCCTAACCCTCTTGCGCCTCGGCTTTGGCGGCGGCGGCTTTTTTCGCTTTCTTACCCCGCCCGGCGAGGCGGTCTTTCATGCCGCGGCCGGTGACGCGCTCGGCGATCCGAGCGGATTTCCCGCGGCGGTCGCGCAGGTAATAAAGCTTCGCGCGACGCACTTTGCCCCGGCGCTTGACCTCAATAGACTCCAAGAGCGGCGAATAGACCGGAAACACCCGTTCCACCCCATGGCCGAAGGAGATTTTCCGCACGGTGAAGCTCTCATTCAGCCCCGCCCCGGAGCGCGCGATGCACACACCTTCATAGGCCTGCACCCGCTCGCGCTCACCCTCTTTAATACGCACATTCACGCGCAGCGTATCGCCGGGGGAGAACTCCGGAATCGTTTTGCCCTCAAGCACGCGGGCGGCTTCTTCGCGTTCCAGTTCAGCGATCAAATTCATCACTCTATCTCCCGGGCTCGGCGCACGGTTTGCGCCTTGTCCCATAAATCCGGTCGCCGCGTGCGCGTGACCGCGTCCGATTTTGCGCGCCGCCAAGCGTCGATCTTCGCGTGATCGCCGCTGAGCAGCACCTCAGGGATCGCTCGCCCCTCCCATACCCGAGGCCGGGTGTAGTGGGGATGTTCGAGCACGCCCTGCTCAAAACTCTCCTCGGTGATCGAGGCGGCGTTGCCCGCGACCCCGGGCAGTAGCCGCACGCACGCTTCGATCAAGGCCTGGGCGGCGACGTCGCCGCCGGCGAGCACAAAGTCGCCCAGGCTCGCCTCCTCCAGACCACGGGCCTCGATGACCCGTTCGTCGAGCCCTTCGAAGCGACCGCAAAACACAACCACCCCCGGACCCGCCGCCCAATCGCGCACCTGCGCTTGGGTGATCGGCCGACCCCGGGGGGTCAAATAAAGCCGCGGCCGGCCTTCCGGCGCGACCGCGTCAAGCGCCGCAGCGGCCACGTCTGGGCGCAGCACCATACCTGGGCCGCCGCCAGCCGGCGTGTCGTCAACGGAGCGGTGCTTATGATCAGAAAATTCCCGAATGTCCAGGGTTTCTAACGTCCAAATGCCGTCCCGTCGCGCCCGATCAAGGATGGAGACGCCCAAGGCCCCGGGATAGGCCTCGGGATAAAGCGTCAGACAGCTCGCCCTCCAGGCCATAACCACCTAGCCCGCCGCCCCGGTCGGGTCGTCGCCCTCCGCCTCAGCAGTCGCGTCGTCCTCAGGGGTTAGGGGATCATAGGCCGGGCTCGGATCAATAATGACCGCGCCGCCGGCCATATCCACGTGGGGCGCCTCCTCCCGGGTGAAGGGCAAAAGCCAAGCCCCCTTCACGCCGGGCGCGCCAATAATCTCCAGCAGATCCCCGGCTCCGAAGTCATAAACCGCCCGGACGCGGCCACGCTCACGTCCCTGCAAATCCTCAACCCGCAGCCCGATCAAGTCGGCGTGGTAGAATTCGTCAGCCTTAAGCCCCGGCAACCGGTTGCGCGGCGCGAACAGGCGGGTGGACTTCAACGCGGCGGCCGCCTCTCGGCTGGCGACCTCCTTAAAGCGCACTGCGAAGCCGCCCTTGATCGACCGCCAGGCCAGAGGCGTCAGGATCACCGCGCCCGCGGCGTCGCAGAACGGCGCGTAGTCGCGGATGGCGTCGGGATCGGCGGTGAAGGACTTCACCTTCGCCTCCCCCTGCACGCCAAACGCGCCGGCCACAGCCCCCACCATGATCGGCCGGTCCGCCTCCGCCATGGTTGGGCGGGCCGTCGCTTAAGCCTCAGCAGGCGCGGCGTCGCCTTCCGCAGCCGCGGCGGCGGCCGCCTCGGCCTCGGCTTTCGCCTCGTCCTCAGCCTGACGGCGGGCTTCTTCTTTCTCTTGCTTTTCTGCGGCGCGTTGCTTGGCGGCTTCGCCAGGCTCAGCCTTTTGTGGGTTATGGCCCGGCTTCCACTCATAGACGCCTTCGGCGGCCAGGAAGCGCGCCACGCGGTCGGTTGGCTTGGCGCCCTTGGCGATCCAAGCTTTGGCCTTTTCGAAGTCTAACACGACGCGGGACTCGTGATCTTTGGGCAGGATCGGGTTGTACGTGCCCAGCTTCTCAATAAAGCGACCATCGCGCGGCATGCGACTGTCGGCCACCACAATGCGATAGACGGGACGTTTCTTGGCGCCGCCGCGGGCGAGCCGGATTTTCAGAGACATTTGCAAGGTCCTTTCAAGGTGCGATCTAAAGAGGGGAGAGAACTATTTCTTGCCAAAGCCCGGCGGCAGGCCGTTGGGGCCCAGCGGGCCGCCCAGGCCAGGCATGCCGGAGCCGCCCAGGCCAGGGCCGCCCAAACCGGGCAGGCCGCCCGCGCCGCCGGGGGGAAGCGGGCCGCCGCCCGGTCCACCGCCGCCTAACAGATTAGCGAGCCCTTTCATTTTGCCTTTGCCCACGGCTTTGACCATGTCGGCCATTTGCCGATGCATTTTCAAAAGCTTATTGACATCCGCGACCTGAACGCCGGCACCCGCGGCGATCCGGCGCTTGCGCGATGCTTTCAGGATATCGGGCTTGCGCCGCTCCGCCGGGGTCATCGACAGGATGATCGCCTCTTGGCGTTTAAGCTCGCGATCATCGATCCCGCCCATGGCGTCGATCTGCTTCTTCATTTTGCCCATGCCGGGGAGCAACCCCATCATGCCGCCGAGCCCACCCATTTTCTGGAGCTGGCGAAGTTGATCCGCCATGTCGGCGAGATCGAACTGGCCCTTCTGCATTTTGGCGGCGAGCTTTTCCGCCTTGTCCTGGTCAACCTCTGCGGCGGCCTTCTCCACCAGGCTGACCACGTCGCCCTGACCCAGAATGCGCCCCGCCACCCGCTGGGCGTCGAACACCTCCAGGCCGTCGAGCTTTTCACCCACACCGGCATAGCGCACCGGCAGGCCCGTGACCGAGCGCATCGACAGCGCCGCGCCGCCCCGCCCGTCGCCATCCAGTCGGGTGAGCACCAGACCCGTGAGCTTGAGCCGCGCATTGAACCGCTTGGCCGTCTCCACCGCGTCTTGACCCGTGAGCGCGTCGGCGACCAACAGGGTCTCCGCAGGCTCGGTGACCGCGGCGATCGAGGCGGCTTCGGACATCATGTCTTCATCGAGCGTGGTCCGACCCGCAGTATCGAGGATGAGCACATCATGACCGCCCAGCTTCGCCGCGTTGAGCGCGCGCTTGGCGATGTCCACCGCGGTCTGGCCTTTGATGATCGGCAAGCAATCCACCTCCGCCTGGCTGGCGAGGGTTTGCAATTGCTCCATGGCCGCGGGGCGCCGGGTGTCCAGGCTGGCCACCAGCACTTTTTTCTTCATCCGCTGGCGCAGCCGGCGGGCGAGCTTGGCGGTGGTGGTGGTTTTGCCAGACCCCTGCAAGCCCGCCATCATGACCACGGCCGGCGGCGCGGCTTGGATATCCAGCTCAGACCCGGGCTCGGCGCCGCCTAACAGTTCGACCAGTTCGTCATGAACGATTTTGACGACTTGCTGGCCCGGCGCCACCGAACGGATCACCCGTTCGCCGATGGCTTCGATTTTGACTTTGGCGACGAACTTTTTCACCACCGGCAGCGCGACGTCCGCCTCTAACAACGCCACGCGCACCTCGCGCAGCGCCGCCTCAACGTCTTTCTCCGTCAAGGCGCCCCGGCCAGTCAGCGTGTCAAAGACGCCGTTTAAGCGTTCGGTCAAGCCGTCAAACATCGTCATCCTCTCACGCGGCGCACAACGCCAAACGCCCCGCTGAGCGAGCCTTCGCCGAGCGGGGGCGCTCCTCGCCGCTTATCCTTGCAGATAAGACCCCGACGATCGAGCGGAAGCATTTGCGTCAAACGCGATGTGAGCGGGCGCTATGGCGAGACGGCGCTAACGTGTCAAGGAAATTCGACCCGTCGCGGCGCCGGCGCTATACCCATCGTTCGACATCCGATCCCACAGGCCCGCTCATGATCCCACTGACCGCCGCCGCCGTGCAAACCGGCTCCGTTCTGTTCGACACGCCCCGGACATTGGAGAAACTCGAAGCCCTGACAGCCGACGCCGCACGCCAGGGCGCGAGCCTCATTGTGTTCCCCGAGGCGTTTGTCGGCGGCTATCCCAAAGGCGTGGATTTCGGCGCACGGGTCGGCTCGCGCAGCCCCGAAGGCCGGGATTGGTTCCGGCGTTACTTCGAAGCGGCGATCGACGTGCCCGGGCCGGAGACGAACCGCATCGCCAAGGCGGCGAAGGCGGCGAAGGCCACTCTGGCCGTCGGCGTCATGGAGCGCGAGGGCGGCACGCTTTACTGCTCCACCCTTACTGTGACGCCGGACGGCGCGATTGCGGGCCGCCACCGCAAGCTCATGCCCACGGCGATGGAGCGGCTGATCTGGGGCTCCGGCGACGGCTCGACGCTGGATGTCTGCGACACCCCCGCCGGTCGAGTTGGCGGGCTGATCTGCTGGGAGCGTTTCATGCCCCTGGCGCGGGCGGCGATCTACGCCCAAGGGGTGGAGATTTGGACCGCGCCCACGGTGGATGACCGGGACACCTGGGCGGCGGCCATGCAAATGACGGCCATGGAGGGGCGTTGCTTTGTGGTGTCCGCGTGCCAGCATCTGCGGCGCAAGGACGCGCCCGCGGACTACGCGCCCATCCAAGGCGAGGACGCGGAAACGGTGCTGATCCGCGGCGGTTCGCTGATCGTCGACCCGTTAGGCGAAGTGCTCGCCGGGCCGGTGTTCGGCGAAGACGCCATCGTCACCGCGGAGTTAGACCCGCGCCAGATCGCGCGCGGCAAGTTCGATTTCGACGTCACCGGGCATTACGCCCGGCCCGACGTGTTCGAGCTGCGCGTGGATACGACCGCGCGCCGGCCGGTGCGCTTCAGCCCCGCAAACGCCGCCACAACTGCGGCAAACGAATAACAAACCAGATGATGGTCCACAGATTGCCGAGCACGAAAATCGGCGCCGCCCAAGCGACCCCGACGATCAACCGGCGTTCATACCCAATGATGACAATCGCTGAGAGGACGAAGCCGAGATAAAGATCGCTCAGCGTCACGAGGCCCCATGTTGGGACCAATAGGGCCTGGATTTCCGCACCCAGTGCGCCGCTTTGCGGGATGGTTCGGAGGAGCATCCAGACGAAGGCGGCGCCGAGCGCGAGCAAAAGACCGCGAAGGACGAGGACGGTTCTTTTCATCAGCAACTTCCTTACCAACTTAAAATCTTTTGCCCTTAAGCACGACGCACACAGAGCGCATAGACGGAGGGTCCAGAGCGGCCAATGGCGGGCGAACAGAGCGACACCAACAAGGCCCGAGGCGGTTTCGACGACCGCGTTGACGCCATTGTCGCCCAGCATGCCCGAGACATCATCATCTTGACGGACATAAATGGGTCAGGCGTTTGGGCCAATCCCGCCTTCACCGCGCAAACCGGCTACACCGTCGCAGAGTTAGTGGGGACCCAGCCCAGCGCGCTGCTCAGCGGGCCGGACACCGATCCGGAGACCGTGACACGGATCCGCGCGGCGGTTCGCGCAGGTTCGGCCATTCAAGTGGAAATTCAATACTATAAGAAGACCGGCGAGCCGTTCTGGAACGATTTGCATATCGACCCGGTGCGCGATGATACGGGACGACTGCAAGGCTTTGTCGGCGTCCAGCGCGAAATCACCGAAAAATACGTGCTCCAAAAAACGCTTGAGCGGAAAACCGCCATGCTAGAGGCCATGGGCCGGGTCGCCCGGGTCGGTGCGTGGGAGGTCAATGTCGACACAAACACGGTGACCTGGTCGGACCAAGCGGCGTTGATTTTTGGGCTCGATCCTTCGGACACGATCACCGCAGACCAGGCCATGGCGTTCTTCGAAGGCGAGGGGGAAACGCGCATTCGCGCGGCCATGGACCGCGCTCTGGACACCGGGCACGGCTTTGATCTTGAGCTGCCTTTGCGCACCGTTGGCGGTGAGCGTGTGTGGGCCCATGTCATCGGAACGCCCCATTACGAAGAGCGGCGGCTGGCGCGGATTGTCGGGGTGATCCAGGATGTTACCGAGCGGCATAACCGCGAAGCCCAGATCCGCCAGGCCGAACGCGCCGCCCGGGCCGCGGATCGCGCGAAAACCACGTTTCTGACCAATATGAGCCATGAGCTGCGCACGCCGATGAACGGGATCATTGGTATGTTGCGAGCGTTAGAGCACAGCGATCTCGCCCCTAACCAACGCCCGGCGATCGACACCGCTTTGAGCTCGGCGCAGGCGCTGTTGGGCATGCTTAACGACGTCCTTGAACTCTCGACGTTAGAGACCGCCGATTTCGCGTTCGATGACCAGAGCTTCGATCCAAACACATTGTTGAAGGACGTCGCTGCGCTCCTCCAGCCCCAAGCCCAGGCCAAAGGACTGGTGCTCAGTGTCCGGGCGCCGCGCGCGCAAGCCGGGCTCCGGCGCGGAGATCCCGGGCGCATTCGCCAAGTGCTGATGAAGCTCGTCGACAATGCAGTCAAATTCACCATGACTGGGAGCGTCACACTCGGCGTCGAGCCCGGCGCGCGCGGGGTCCGCTTCGAAGTGGCTGACACCGGTCCGGGGATCGCACCGGAACGCCAGGCCTCGATTTTCGACCGCTTCGCCCAAGGCGACGACACCTCGACCCGCAGATATGGCGGCGCCGGGCTGGGCTTGGCGATTGCGCGGGAATACGTTGAACGGATGGGCGGCGCCATCCGGGTGGAGAGCGAACCCGGCGCCGGCGCGCGCTTCATGGTCGACCTGCCGCTGACGCCGGCTCGCGATCCTCAGACAGGCTCAACCGCGTCCAACGTTGGCGCGCTGCAAGCAAACCTGCCGAAAAGCCTGCGCGTGCTGATCGTCGAGGACAATCTGGTTAATCAGAAGGTCGCGCGGATCATCTTGGAACGGTTTGGCTGCGAGACCCTCTTCGCCGGAGATGGACGCGAGGCGCTCGAGGCGTTGTCCGAACTCTCCGTCGACTTGGTTTTGATGGATATTCAAATGCCGCGCATGGACGGGGTGGCGGCGTTGCGCGCGTTGCGGCTCGACCCCTCGCTGTCGGAGACCCCGGTCGCGGCGGTGACGGCGAACGCCATGCACGGGGATCGCGAGCGCTATCTCTCCGAAGGCTTCGACGCCTATGTTTCCAAACCGATCCAGCCCGACGCGCTTGCCAATGCGATCCAAACCGCGCTGGATAAACGCGCCAAGTCCAGCCACCCGTCCCAGACGGGCGAAGCGACCAACGGCGCGTGAACCCGAGCCGTCCCCGGATCGCGGTGGCCGGCGCCGGCGCGGTGGGGGGCTATTTGGGCGGCTGTTTGGCGCTCGCGGGCGCGAATGTGCGCCTGCTGGGGCGGGCCGCGTTGATCGAGACGCTTCGGACCTCAGGGGATTTGCGGATCAGCGATTTCGAGGGCCATGACCGTCCATGGCGGTTTTCGCCTGGCGCATGGTCCGCGGACCCGACCGTCTTAGGCGAAGCCGACGTCATCTTGGTGACCGTGAAAAGCGCTGCGACCGCCGACATGGCCGCCTTGATCGCCGCGCACGGGGCGGCCCAAGCCGTCGTCGTCAGCCTGCAAAACGGCGTGCGCGCCGCCCAAACGCTCAAGGCCGCGCTGCCCGGTCGGGACGTCCGCGCGGGCGTGGTCCCGTTCAATGTCGCCCGGCCTGAGCCCAACCATTGGCGCCGCGCCACGCAAGGGGCGATCGCTGTGGAGGCGGGACCGGCGGCGCTCGCGGACGCGTTCAAAGCGGATGGGTTTCAGCTTTATGAGGCGGATCGGATCACCGCGACCCAATACGGCAAGATTCTGTTGAATTTGAACAATGCGGTGAACGCGCTCTCCGGCTTGCCGCTTTTGGCCGAGCTGGCGGACCCGAATTGGCGGCGCGTGCTGGCGGCGGCGCAGACTGAAGCCTTAGCGGTTTACAGAGCGGCCGGGATTAAACCGCTGACCGCCGCGGGGGCGCCGCCTTGGCTCATGCCGCATGTCTTGCGCCTGCCCACGCCGCTCTTCCACGGCGTCATGGCGCGGACCTTGAAGATCGACGCTCAGGCGCGCTCGTCCATGGCGGACGACTTGGCCCAGGGCCGACCCACCGAAATCGACGATCTGCAGGGGGAGATTGTTCGCCTCGCCCAGACCGCCGGCGTGGACGCGCCGGTCAATGCGCGGCTTGTGGCGCTAGTCAGGGAGCAGGAAACCAAAGGGCCGCACGCGCCGAGCCCAAGCGCTGCTGAAATCCGGGCGGCCGTTGGCGCTTAAGACATCGGCCGGGCGCGGAAGGTGTCTTCGTCCAATTGGCCTTCCCATTTCGCCACCGCTGAGGCGACCGCCAAATCTCCGGTGACGTTGGTCGCGGTGCGCATCATGTCCAAGAGCCGATCAAACGGGAAAATAAAGGCGATGATCAGCACCGCCTGTTCGTCGGGCACGTTGAACATCGACATCACCGTCGCCGCTAAGAACAAGCCCGCTGACGGAATGCCCGCCGCCCCGATGGAGGCGAGCACGGCGGTGAGCGCCACCAGCGCGTAGTCTCCCGCCCCTAAGGTGATGCCTAAGGCTTGCGCAGCGAACAAGGCCACCAGGCCCAGATAAATCGCTGTGCCGTCCATATTGATGGTCGCGCCCAGGGGCAGCACCGACGCGGCGACGGATTTTTTCACGCCCAGATTCGCGCTGGCGCACTCGATTGTGACGGGAAGGGTCGCCGAGGAGGACGCGGTGGAGATCGCGACCGCCTGGGCGTCCACCGCTCCGCCGAAGAACCGTCGCACCGGCAGGCCTAGAACCCCTTTGACGATGCCCGAATAGGTCAAAAAGATGTGCAACAGGCAGGCGGTGTAAAGCGCGATCGCCAACAATCCGAGATTAATCAGAACACCTAAGCCTTGGGTGCCCAACACCCAGGCCATCAGCGCGAGCACGCCGACGGGCGCAAGCTCCATGACCACCCTTGTGATCTCAATCATCAAATCCGAGAAGCTCTCCATAAACCGGCTAACCGGCTGGGCGCGCTCCCCCGCCAGCAAAATGCCGACCCCGAACACGATGGCGAAAAAAATGATGCCCAACACATCTGTCGTGGCCAAAGCCGCGAAGGGGTTGGTGGGGATGATCGCCAACAGACGGTCGATAATCCCGCCGGCTTGGGACGCCGTGTCTACAAGTTCCGACACCTCCGCGCGGGCGTCGGCGTTCGCCGCGCTGAGGTCGATGCCGCGGCCGGGTTTGAAAATCGTTCCGAAGACGAGCCCCAGCACGACGGCCACCGTGGTGGTGGCGACGTAAAGCCCCAAAGCCCGTCCGCCCAAGGAGCCCAACCGCTTAGGGTCGCCCATGGCGATGACCCCGGAGACGAGGGTGGCGAAGATCAACGGCGCGATGAGCATTTTGATGAGCCGCACGAAGGCGTCGCCGAAAGGTTTCAGCACCGCCGCCTGCTCGCCGAAAACCAGCCCCAGAATGGCGCCGATCACTAAACCGCCGATCACCCGCCGCCAAAGCGGCGTCTTAAACCACCACGCCATGTGTGAGCTCCCCGTTTGCGCCGAGCCTAGAGACCGACGGCCCCAGGTCAATCGCCTCGCGCGGCCCACAGCGCTTGGCGGCGCCGCCCGGGCGCCCTAGGACGCCTCGACCATGACCTCTCCCGCCTTGCCCATCGACGCCGCGCTGCCGCAACTGAGCGCCGCTTTGGCGGCCAACCGCAACGCGGTCTTGGTCGCCCCGCCGGGCGCGGGCAAAACCACCCGCGTTCCGCTGGCGCTGCTCAACGCGCCTTGGCTGGCCGGGCGCTCGATCTTGATGCTGGAGCCCCGCCGGCTCGCCGCCCGGGCCGCCGCGGCGCGCCTGGCGCAAACTCTGGGGGAAGCGGTCGGTGAGACGGCGGGGTATCGGGTGCGCATGCAGACCCAGGTCTCCCAAGCCACCCGCATTGAAGTGCTCACCGAGGGGGTGTTCACCCGGCGCATCCTCAACGATCCCGAGCTCGCCGATGTGGGCGCCGTGGTGTTCGACGAGATCCATGAGCGCAGCCTTGAGGGGGATTTCGGCCTAGCGCTCGCCTTGGAAAGCCAAGCGGCGTTGCGGCCGGACCTGCGGCTTCTGGCTATGTCCGCCACTTTGGACGACGCCCGTCTCGCCCAAGCGCTTGGGCAGGCTCCGGTGATCACGTCCGAAGGTCGGATGTTTCCCGTCGAGACCCGGTATCTGGGCTATGACGCGCGGGCGCGGCTGGAGGATCAAGTCACTAACGCGGTTCTCAAAGCGCTGGCCCAAGACACGGGCTCGCTGCTGGTCTTTCTCCCCGGCGCGGGCGAAATCCGTCGCGTGGCGGAGCGCTTGGACGATCGGATCACCGACCCGGCTGTGGACATCGCCCCGTTCTATGGCGCGCTTGACACCCGCGCCCAAGACCGCGCGATCCAACCCAGCCCGCCGGGTCGGCGCAAAGTGGTGCTCGCCACCGACATCGCGCAAACCAGCCTAACGATTGAGGGCGTGCGCGGGGTGATCGACGCCGGCCTGGCGCGGCGCGCGCGCTATGATCCCGCCTCGGGCATGACCCGGCTGGTCACCGAAAAAGCCAGCCGCGCCAGCGCGGATCAGCGTCGAGGACGCGCCGGCCGCACCGAACCAGGCGTGTGCTGGCGGCTGTGGGACGAGCCCCAAACCCGCGCTTTGATCGCTTTCGATCCGCCGGAGATTCTGAGCGCGGACCTGACCGGCCTGGCGCTCGATCTGGCGGTCTGGGGCGCGCGTGCACCCGACGCGCTCGCCTGGATCGACCCGCCGCCCGACGCGAGCTGGCGCGCCGCCGTGACCGCCCTTGAACAATTGGGCGCGCTTCAAGCTGACGGCGGGCTGAGTGACCGGGGACGTGAGCTCGCCCGCTTCCCGCTGCATCCCCGGCTCGCCGCTTTGATGCTCGAAGGCGCCGCGCGCGGCCAAGCGGGGCTCGCGGGGGAGATCGCCGCGCTGCTTTCAGAACCGAGCCTGGGCGGACGGTCGACGGATTTACGCGACCGGTTGGCGAGCTTTCGCCGCGACGCGAGCCCGCGGGGCAAAGCCGCCCGCGACTTAGCCCGACGTTGGGCGCGACTGGCCGGCGATGAGCCCAAGAGCGCTCGGGTGAAGGGCGCTGGAGCAGAACCTGGCGCGCTGCTCGCCGCCGCCTATCCGGACCGGATCGCCCAAGCCCAGGGCGCGGGCCGATTTAAACTCGCCTCGGGCCGCGGCGCGCGGGTCGAGCCGAGCGACGCGCTCGCTGGGGAACCGTTCCTAGCCGTGGGCGAGGCTCAAGGCGGCGCCGGGGACGCGCGCATCACCTTGGCCGCGCCGTTGAGTCAAGCGGCGCTGGAGGCGGAGTTCGCCGACCGCATCACCACGACCACGACGCACGCGCTGGACATGGAGACGGGCGCGGTGACCGCCCGGCGGGTGAAGCGCCTCTTCGCGCTCGAGCTCAGCGCTCATCCGATCCCGCCCGAGCCTGAGGCGTGCGCGCAAGCGCTGCTCGATCATGTGCGCGCGGCGGGTCTCAGCGTTTTGCGATGGTCGGAGGCGGCCGTGCGCTGGCGCGCGCGGGTGGCGTTTCTGCACCAATTTGAGGGCGACCCCTGGCCCGACCTTCGCGACGCCGCGCTGTTGGCGCGACTCGAAGATTGGCTCGCCCCCGCGCTCGACGGCGCCACGCGGTTGGACGCGGTGTCGCGCAGCAAGCTCAGCGAGGGACTAAAAACCGTGTTGCCCTGGGAACTCGCGCGCGACCTCGACGCTCAGGCGCCGGACCGGTTCGCGACGCCGGCGGGGACGGCCGCGGTGATCGACTACGCCGCCGAAGCGGGGCCGACGATCGCGGTGCGCGTGCAAGAGGTTTTCGGGCTAAACCGGCACCCCACGGTGGCGAAGGGCCGGGTTCCGCTGGTGATCTCTCTGCTCAGCCCGGCGCGGCGCCCCGTGCAGACCACCACGGATTTGCCGGGCTTCTGGGCGGGCTCCTACCGGGAGGTCGCTAAGGACATGCGCGGGCGCTATCCTAAACATCCGTGGCCCGAGGACCCCGCCGCCGCCTCGCCGACAACCCGGGCCAAGCCCCGCCGCTGAGCTCGGCTCGGGTGCTGACGCCTGCATCTTTTATAGCTATAATTCGTTCTTGGATGCGCGCGATTTGAATAGGCAATGATCTATGAAAATGTACATCAAAAGCGTTATGGTGGACGATCAAGACAAAGCGCTTAATTTTTATACTAAGACCCTGGGTTTCCTGCCCAAGCATGACATACCGCTGGGCGAGCATCGATGGATCACTGTCGTTTCACCGGAGGAGTCCGATGGCGTGGAATTGGGCCTCGAGCCCAACGCGCACCCCGCCGCGCGCACGTTTCAGGCCGCGATGACGGCCGACGGCATTCCTTGGACCGCGTTCGAAGTCGACAACATCACGGCCGAGGTGACACGGCTTGAAGACGCGGGCGTGGTCTTCACCCAAGCCCCCATGCAAGCCGGCCCGGTCAAGATCGCCATCTTTGACGACACCTGCGGCAACCTTATTCAATTGATTGAGTTTTCAGGCTGACGCGCTAACACGTAGAGCGCACTATCGCAGACCAACCGAACCCCTAATCGCCCGCCAGTGCCTCTGGGTCGGGCATGCCAACAATGTGGAAGCCCGCGTCGATGTGCAGGACCTCGCCAGTGCACGACGCACCCAAGTCCGAGAGCAGGTAAAGCGCCCCGCCCGCGACGCCGGCGGGGTCGGTGTCCGCCTTCAGAGGCGAAGCGAGCCGGTTAAAGCCGAACATGTGCCGGCCCCCGGAAATGCCCGCCGCGGCTAAGGTCCGCACCGGCCCCGCGGAGATGGCGTTCACCCGCACCCCGTGGGGACCTAAATCCCGCGCGGCGTAGCGCACGCAGGCCTCTAAGGCGGCCTTCGCCACGCCCATGACGTTGTAATTTGGCACCGTACGCTCCGCGCCAAGATAGCTCAGCGTCAGCGCCGAACCGCCCTCGCGCAGCAAGGGTTGGGCGCGCTTGAGGCAATCCACGAAGCTCCAGGCGGAGATGTTCATGGTATCGAGGAACGCTTGTCGGGTGGTGTTCTCGACAAACGAGCCCTTCAGGGCGTCTTTGTCGGAAAAGGCGATGGCGTGGACCAGGAAATCGAACTGGCCCCAATGATCCTTAATCGCGGCGAAGGCCCCATCCATAGAGGCGTCGTCGGCCACGTCACACGGGACAAGCAAAGAGGCGTTCCCCTCCTCAGCCAAAGGCTTGACCCGCCGCTCCAGCGCCTCGCCCAAATACGTAAACGCAAGCTCCGCGCCTTGGGCGTGAAGCTGTTTAGCGATCTTCCAGGCGATCGAGTTGTGGTTCGCCACCCCCATGACGAGGCCGCGCTTGCCCGCCATTAACGCGCCTTGGGGTGGGGTCCAGTCGTCTTTCGCCATCGTATCCTCCGCAGTCGCTAGGGCGTCGCGCTTGGCTAGGCCCCTCGGCGAACCGGGTCAAGCCAACGACGCTGCGGGGGGTTACGGAGACGCGCTAGGGCGCGACGCCGGGCCGTCGCCGCGCAGATAAGCGTCGAGGAAGCGCGCATAGGCGTCCGAGGCGGTGATGCGGTTTTCCCGCTTGCGGAAGCCGTGGCCCTCGTCGGGGAACAAGATGTACTCCACCGGCACGCCATTGGCGCGCACCGCAGCGACCATGTCGTCGCTCTCCGCTTGAAGCTCTCGGGGGTCGTTTGCGCCCTGGACGACCAGAAGCGGTTTGACGATGTTTTCGGCGTGGAACAGGGGCGAAATCGCGGCGTGGCGTTCCCCGTCGACGGCGGGATCGCCCATCTCGTCGTAAAGCGATTTGCGGAACGACTCCCACCAAGGCGGGATCGAGCTCAAAGTCCGCTCCCAATTGGTCACCCCAAAAATATCGATCCCGACGTCGAAGGCTTGGGGATGAAACGCCAAAGCGGCGACAACCATATAACCGCCATAGGAGCCGCCAATGACGCCGATTTTTTCGCCGTCCACCCAGTCGAGGCCTTCCAGATACGGCCGCGCGGCGACGATGTCTTTCAGGTCCGACCCGCCATGATCGCGATCGTCCATATGGAAGAACGTTTTGCCGTAGCCGGACGAGCCGCGGTTATTGGCCATCAACACCCCATAGCCCTGATTGACCAAGTGCTGGACCGCCGCGCTATAGCCCTTCCGGCTCTGCCCACCGGGGCCGCCATGCACCCAGACCAGGGCGGGAACCGGAGCCTCGGCGCTCGCGCCATGGGGCTTGTAAAGGACGCCGGGGACCTCCAGCCCGTCAAAACTGGCGTAACGAACGACCTCGCCCTCCACCAGGTCGGAGGCGGCAACCGCGCCCGACAGCGCGTCGGTAAGCTGTTTCGGTGCGGCGACGCCGTAAGCGCTCAACCCCGCGACAAAAATATTCGAGGGTTGGGTGTCGCCATTCACGACAAACGCGATCTGCTTGGCCTCCGCGTCGAACCGCACCGCGCGCAGATCGCCGGCGGGCAGACCGCCAACGCCCACATCCACCCCATGATCAAAATCGGTGAGAGTCAGAACGGTCTGAGCGTCCGCATTCACCGTGGTCACCTGATACCGACCGTCGCGGGAGAAGCTGACCCCGCTGACGTCCCATTCCGCGACGACCAGCGGCGCGCGATCCCCGGTCTCCAGGTCATAGGTCCAGGCTTGGTTGAACTCGCCATGCTCGTCGGTGGCGTAGACCAAGGTCGCGCCGTCAGGGGTGAACGCATAGACGCCGTAGGCGATGTCGCCGTCGTGCGGCGTGATCAGCTCGGGTTTGGGTTCGTCCGCGGCCAAGTCGACCAGAAAAATGTTAGAGTTCGCGCTGGTGTCGTTCCGGGTCAGGGCGAGATAGCGCCCTTTTGGTCCGATCGCGTTGACCTCGAGCGCGGCTTTGTTTTCGAAAATCTGGGTTCGCGTAAAGTCGTCAACGGTGTAGCTGTAGACATCGAAAGCTTTGTTGTCGCGTTCGTTCGTGGCGAGATAGAGGCTCTCGCCGTCCTCGCTCCACCCTAAAAAGCTGGCTTTAACCGCCTCGCCCGGGGTGAGGTCTATGGGTTGGCCGTCCGGCGTCTTAACGTAGACGTGGTTGAGCTCATCACCGCCCTCGTCCGAGGTGTAGAGCACCCGGTCGTCGTCTGGGAAATAACTCACCGCGAAAACCGCGTCGGCGTCACTCTGCGTTAGGGCGGTCCGCTCCCCGGTCCGCACGTCGATGGCGTAGGCGTTGAAAACGCCAGTCTCATCGGAGCTGATCAAGAGGTTTCGACCGTCCGGCGAAAACGCGTAGCCAGCCTGTGAGGCGGGACTAAAACTCACCGGTTGGAAGAAGGTGGCCGCGTCATACCTCTGCGGCGCCGTGTCCGCAGCGTTCGCTGTCGCCGCGCAAGCGGCCACAGCGACGATCGCCCAGAACCTGATAGCCATGAAACCCTCCCGCCATTTTTATCGCGGCGGCAAGGTAGGCGGTTTCACCGGCGATGTCAGGCGGTTTTCGTGCGCACCCAGGCTTAGACGCTTGCGGCGCGCTCCGCCACTATCACGCGACTGGCCGCGTTGACCACCGCCGCGATACGCAAGCCGGTTTGGATTTTGTCTTTGCCCAACCCGGCTTTGATAAGGACGGCTTCGTGGCTGTCTAAACACATGCCGCAGCCATTGATCGCCGAAACAGCCAGCGACCACAGCTCGAAATCGACTTTATCCACGCCGGGATTGCCGATCACATTCATGCGCAGCTTGGCGGGCAGTTGGGCGTAGTCGGGATTTTGGATCAAATGGGTCGCCCGGTAATAGACATTGTTCATGCCCATGATGGCGGCCGCGGCCTTTGCGGCGGTTTTGGCCGCATCCTCAAGCCTGTCCGCCGTCTCGGCGTTCAAGGCGGCGATCACGTCAGGCTGGCCGATCGCATAAGCGCAGGCGAGAAAACACCCCCATTTTTGCTGATCGCTCAGCCCGGTCTCGCGGGCGAGCGTGGACAGGTTGAGTTTGATGTCTTTCGCATAGTCCGGCAGGGCCTCGCGAAGGGTTTCCAGCGACATGGGGCGGCTCTCGTAGATATGGATGGGCTTATGTGCAGACGAGACGGCGAAAACGGGCGGCCGCTTAAGACCGCCCGCCTTGGACAACGGCGCTAGAGCGTGTCCCCGCCGAGCGGCCGGTTACACGGGCACAGCTCATCGGTCTGCAACGCATCGAGCACGCGCAGCGTGTCTTCCGGATTGCGGCCCACATTTAAGTTCGTGACATAAACATGCTGGATGACGTTGTGCGGGTCGACGATGAAGGTCGCGCGCAACGCCACGCCTTCCGCCGAGCGCACGCCCAAGCCGTCCACGAGCGAACCGGTGGTGTCGGCGAACGACCATTGGCTCAGCTTATCGAGATCCGCATGATCGCGCCGCCAAGCGAGTTTGCAAAACTCATTGTCCGTGGAACCGCCCAGAACGATCGCGTCACGGTCAAGGAATTCTTGGTTCAACTGCGCGAAGGCGACGATTTCCGTCGGGCAGACGAAGGTGAAGTCCTTTGGGTAGAAAAAGATCACCTTCCATTTGCCCTCGAACGAGCGCTCGTTGAGCGTCTCGAATGCGGACTCGTTGTTTTCTTCGGGAAGGTTAAAGCCGGGCTTTACGCCAACGACTTCAAAATCGGGGAGGGTATCGCCGACACCTAACATGAGCGGTCTCCTTAAGGTCTCAAAAGCCCCCGTGGGCGGGAAGCGCCATCCATGCCTGTTTCCCCCCGAGGAAGCCAATTGAGAATCGCGCCGCAATGTATCGAAAAATTCGATGGGAATAGGTCATGTCATAGATGCTATCTTGTTTTGACACGATGGAGCCGTCCCATGCCGACTTTGCGTCAATTGCAGTTTCTGGTCGCCTTGGCTGATCGCGGCGCCTTCGGCCGCGCCGCCGAAGCGGTTCACGTCACCCAACCGACCTTGTCCGCGGGGATTAAGGAGCTGGAGTTGGATCTGGGCGCCCAACTGGTGGAACGCGAAAGCCGCGGCGCCAGACTGACCTCGGCGGGCCGCGAAGCGGCCGCCCGGTCACGCGATATGCTGGAGCGGGTCGACGCGTTAGCCAACGCCGCCCAGTCCGCGGGTGAGCCTTTGACCGGGGTGTTTCGGCTCGGCGTCATCCCCACCATCGCGCCCTATTTATTGCCCACGGCTGCGCCGGCGCTACAGAGCGCGTTTCCCAAGCTCAAGCTTTATCTACGCGAGGATCTCACCTATCGCTTGCTCGACGCGTTGCGGGCGCGTGAACTCGATGCGGCTGTGATCGCTTTGCCCTACGCCGCGGCCGGGGTGGAGACCGTGTCGGTGCGAGAAGACGAGTTTTTATTGGTTGCCCCTCCTGGTCATGCGCTTTTGAGCGCGGACACGCTCAATGTGGACGCATTGCCCCGCGAAAGCTTGCTCTTACTGGAGGACGGCCATTGCTTACGCGATCACGCCTTAGCGGCGTGCGGCGGCGGCGCGGGCCAGCGCTCGGAGTTCGCCGCTACCAGCCTCGCGACGCTGGTGCAATTGGTCGCCGCCGGCTATGGGGTGACGCTCGCGCCGAAACTGGCCGTGGACGCCGGCCTAACCGCCAGCGGCGCGGTTGCGGTTCGCGCCTTCGACCCGCCGGTGGCGGGTCGGGAGATCGGGGTCGCTTGGCGGCGCGGCTCCGCACAAAGCGAAGCGGCGCGGGCGATCGCCGCGGTGTTGTCGGAGCTCTGATCGGTGCGCTTTCTCAAAATGAACGGGTTGGGCAACGCGTTTGCGCTCTTCGACCGGCGCGGCGCTGGCGCGCCGCTTATCCTCAGCGAAACCCAAGTCCGCGCCGTGGCCGATCAGGCGGGCGCTGACCAAGTCATCGCGTTGGAGGACACCGAGCGGGGTGACGTCTTCATGCGGATTTGGAACGCCAACGGCGAGGAGGTCTCCGCTTGCGGCAACGCCACCCGCTGTGCGGCTTGGTTGGTCATGGAGGCGCGAGGGACCGACCACGCCGACATTGTCACCGCTGCGGGTGAACTGGCCTCAACGCGGGCTGGCGAACGCATGGTCACTGTAGACATGGGCCCGCCTAAACTCGACTGGGCGGAGATCCCGCTGGCCGAACCCATGGCGACGGGCGCGGTCGACATCAAGGTCGGGCCGATCGACGCGCCGATCCTGCACAGCCCCGGCGCTGTGAATATGGGCAATCCCCATTGCGTGTTCTTCGTGAAAAGCTTTGAGGGCTTTGAGGTTGAGAAAGTCGGCCCGATGATCGAACACCACCCGCTGTTCCCCGAGCGCGCCAATGTCGGCTTCGCTCGGGTGGACGCGCGCGACCGCATGCGGTTGCGGGTGTGGGAGCGCGGCGCTGGCCTGACGCTCGCCTGCGGAACCGGCGCATGCGCAGCCCTGGTCGCCGCCCACCGCCGCCGGCTCACAGATCGCAGCGCGACTTTGAGCCTTGACGGCGGGGACATTCAGATCGCCTGGCGCGAAACCGACGATCATGTGCTGATGACCGGCCCAATCGCCTTTGACGGCGAAGGCGCGTTTGCGCTTTAGGCCGCTCGGCGGGCGGTTTGCGCTTCGGCGCGCGTCTTCAACCGCTCCATGGCGGCGGGCATGGACATGCGGAAATACGGCGTCAGGATTGCGGCGAAGACGTTCTTCGAGGGTCCGATGAATTTTACGGTCTGAACGAAGACGGTGTCGTCCTCAGCGCCATCTTCGAAAAACCGTTCCAGCAGGATCGCGCCGCACGGCACCTGGAAGGTGATCGCATAGCCGATTTCATCGTCGACCTTTCGAACGATAAAATCTCCACCAATGCCGCTCGTGGGCTTGAAACTGCCTTTCGCACCTTTTTCGAACGGGCCGGGGAATTTCACCGACCGCAATTCATGCTCCCAACGGGGCCAGCTTTGCGGGTCCGTCCACAAAGCCCAAATGGCCGCGCGCGGTGCGGTGGTGGTTTCGCGATGAGTGATGACGCCGTCGATTAACGCGGCGCGGACTGGAGGGGTCATACAGGGGCTCTCGTTTTTCGTCTGATAGCAGAAATAGACTGTAACCACCCTGCGGCCAGAGGCCATGAGACGAACAGCGCGGGTCTCTGTTGACCCCGCATCGCGCCCGCCCCACTTATCGCCGCCATGAACGCGCCGCGAAACACTGTTGAGACCCTCACCTTGGGCTGCCGGCTTAATGGCTGGGAGTCTGAGGCCATCGCCCAAGCCGCCGCGAAAGGCGGGCTTGAGGACGTGGTCGTGGTCAACACCTGCGCAGTCACCCAGGAAGCGGTGCGCCAGGCGCGCCAAACGATCCGTCGCGCGCGGCGCGACCGCCCTGGCGCCCAGCTCGTCGTCACCGGCTGCGCCGCCCAAATCGACCCCGAAAGCTTCGCCGCCATGGACGAAGTCGACCGGGTGGTCGGCAATGCCGAAAAGCTAGACCCTAAGACTTGGCGCGCGGCGAATTTTGCGGCGGAGACCGAACCCGTACGCGTGGGCGACATCTTTTCAGTCACCGAAACGGCGGGGCATTTGATCGACGGCTTCGCCACCCGCGCCCGCGCCTATGTGCAAGTGCAGAACGGCTGTAATCACCGCTGCACGTTTTGCATCATCCCCTATGGCCGCGGTGACTCTCGCTCAGTCCCCGCCGGGGAACTGGTCAGCCAGATCCGTCGGTTGGTCGAGGCGGGCCATCGCGAAGTGGTGCTCACCGGGGTCGATCTGACCAGTTGGGGCGAGGATTTGCCCGGTCGGCCCAAGCTCGGGGCCTTGGTGCGCCGTATCCTGGCCCATGTTCCCGATCTGCCGCGCTTACGGCTCTCCTCCATCGATGCGGTGGAGATCGATCCGGGCCTTCTAGACTTCGTGATCGGCGAGCCTCGGGTCGCGCCTCACCTGCATTTATCCTTGCAGGCCGGCGATGACCTGATCCTCAAGCGCATGAAACGGCGGCATTCGCGCGCGCAAGCGGTCGATTTGTGCCACAAGGTGAAAGCCGCCCGCCCAGAGACGGCGATAGGCGCGGATTTGATCGCGGGCTTCCCGACCGAGACCGAAGCGATGTTCGAGAACACCCTCGCGCTGATCGAGGATTGCACGCTCGATTATGTCCACGTCTTCCCGTTTTCGCCCCGGCCCGGCACACCAGCCGCCCGCATGCCCCAGCTCGACCGCAGCGTCATCAAAGCCCGCGCCGCCCGGCTGCGTGAAGCGGCGTCGCAGGCCCATCATCGCTGGCTCAGCCGCCATGTGGGCGAGACGCGCGAGGCGATTGTGGAGAGCGGCGGCCGGGCGCGCTTAGCCGATTTCTCACCGGTGCGTCTGCCTGCGGATTGTCCGGCGCGCCCTGGCGCAGAAATCGCGGTGCGCCTAGAGGCGGTGGACGGGGACGTTTTGCAAGGAGCGCCGGTGTGAGCGAGAAAAAACCGGGCTTTTTCAGCCGTCTGTCGCGCGGGCTGTCGCGGTCGTCCGAACGGCTCTCCGACGGCGTGCTCGATCTGATCAAAACCAAGCTCGACGAGGAGACGCTCGACGAGTTGGAGGAGGTGCTCATCGCGGCGGATTTGGGCGCGGAGGTGGCCGGCGAGGTGCGCGCAGCGCTCGCGAGCGACAAATTTCGCTCCCAGATCGACATTATCGAAGTGCGCGAGGAGTTAGCCAAAGCGGTCGCCCGAAAGCTCGGCCCGCTTGAAGCGCCGCTCGATCTTAGCGGGCCGAAGCCGCAAGTGGTGCTGTTCGTCGGTGTGAACGGGTCAGGCAAGACCACCACCCTGGGCAAGCTCGCCGCCCGGCTCAAAGCGCAAGGCCAGTCGGTGGTTCTCGGCGCGGGCGACACCTTCCGCGCCGCGGCCATCGAGCAAATTGGCGTGTGGGGTCAACGCGTCGGCGCGCCGGTGATCGCCAAAGAGATCGGCGCGGACGCAGCCGGGGTGGCCTATGACACAGTCGCCAAAGCGCAAGACGTGCGTGCGGACGTGGCGTTGATCGACACCGCGGGTCGGCTTCAGAATAAGGCCGGCCTGATGGAGGAATTGAAAAAGATCGTTCGCGTGATCCAGAAACGCGACGCGTCGGCCCCCCATCACGTGATCTTGGTGCTCGACGCGACGGTGGGCCAAAACGCCATCGCCCAAGCCCAGGCCTTCACCGACATCGCCGGGGTCACCGGTCTCGCGATGACCAAGCTCGACGGCACCGCGAAAGGCGGGGTTCTCGTAGCGCTGGCGAGCAAGCAGCGCCTGCCGATCCATCTGATCGGCGTGGGCGAAGGGGTGGACGATTTGCATGACTTCCAAGCGCTCGACTTTGCACGCGCGCTGGCGGGCCTCGAAGACGCGGATCTAACCGCGCCGCGATGAGCCCGGACAGCGCGGCCGCGCTCATGGCCTTAGGGTCTGCGGCTTGTCATGCTGTGTTCAATGCAGCCCTGCGCCGGGACGGGGACCGCTACGCACGCCGGGGCGGCATGAACGCCTTGGCCGCCCTGATCGCTTTGCCGTTCTTGTTCGTCTTTCCCCCGCCAGGCCTGACAGCGGGGCTGCATTTGGCGGCCAGCGTCGGCATCATGGCGGTTTACCAGATCGCCCAGATCGAGAGCTATAAGCGCGGCGGGCTTTCCACCGTCTATCCCATTACCCGCGGCGCCGGAGTGGCGCTGACGGCGCTGGGCGCGGCGCTCATCTTCCAAGAGCCGTTTCCGCCCCTGAAGATCCTGGGCTTCGCCATTGCGGTGGCCGCCTTACTGACATTCGCGCGCGGCGAAGGGGCGGCGAGCCGGTCTGCGATCGCCTGGGCGCTGATCACCGCAAGCTGCATCATGATCTACACGCTCAACGACGGCGCGGGCGTGAAAGCGGCGTCGACGTTTTTCAGCTATGCGGCGTGGTTCTTTGTTCTCCAGGGTTGGATCCCCTTAGCCGTCGCATGGCGCGCGCGCGGATCGGCGCTGCCGGGATTGCTCAAGCAGGAGGCGCCCATCGCGGCGCTGGGCGCTGGGCTAATGCTGGCGACCTATTCGCTCAACCTCGCCGCCCTGCGCTTGGGTAATGTGGCCGAAGTTGCCGCCTTGAGAGAACTCAGCGTGCCGCTAGCGGCGTTCCTCGGCGCATGGCTGTTCCATGAACGGCTGGGCGGCGTACGCGTCTTGGCGGCCTGCGTGCTCGCCGGCGGCTTGGTGGTGATCCGCTTGAGTTAGATCGGGGGGCTATCGGCGATCGGGTGTTTTCAAGTCCGCCGTGCGCCAGACCGCGGTCGCCGTTGAACCGCCGGGTAAATCGAGAACCAAGCGGATCGTATCCGCAGCCTCGAAAGCGTGCGCGTCGACGTCTGCGCGCCAGAGCCCGGGGTCCGGGTTCAGCCCGAGCGGTTCAAGCCCCTCGATCTGCAGGAGGGCGGAGACGACGCGGGCCTGACAGCGCCGATCCAACACCGGAAACAACCGCCGTTCCGTCTCGCCGCGGGGCCGCATGGCCAGACTTGCGCCACAGTCCAGCCCGCTGACCGGCGCGACGACGCCCAAGGGGCGGCTGGGCACGGATAATCCGGTCTGATTGTACAACGCCAGCGCCACACCGACCCACAGGAGAAACGGCGCGGAGAGCCACTTCCATCCCCCCATAGCGCGCAAAGCCGGGCGTTTGGTCGGTTTTTGCGTTAGCGTCATTCTGCGGGACCCGGCTCGAAGAAGGGCGGCGCGGCGCGATCCCGAACCGGCCCATTGCGGCGGATACGCGCCGAATAGACATAGACGCCGCTCAGGCTCATGCCCGAGAGGATCACGCCGAAAACGAGGTAAAGAAGCTTGGTGGCGAAGCCGCCAAAATAGCCGAAATGAAGGGGGTCGGCCGCCTCACTGATCCGTTGATAGGGCGCCAAGGTAGTGGCGTCGAGCACGGCTAAGACGTCGCCCGAGAACGGGTCGACGCGCACCTCATTGGCCCGATCACGCACGAGAATCGCATCGCGCTGACCTTGTAGCTTTAACGGCTCCGCCGCGGTTTTTGGCGGGTAAACCACCTGAACCCGGAAACCGGGCGCTGCGGTTTGCGCGGCCGCGATCATCGCGTCCAGCGGCTGCGGTTCCGCCTGGGGCGACAAAGCGGCCCGGTCTATGGGCTGCGCGCGCTCTTCGAACGTGAACGGCGCCGCCCGCCAGGCCGTCGCTTCAAGCAGGTAGAACAGCCCCGTCAGGCCGATAATCGCGATAAACCACAGCCCCCACAGCCCGCCAAGCCGGTGTAGATCGCCCCAGAGCGTGCGGGCGTCGCGATCCCGCGGCACTCTGAAAAACCCCCGCCAGAATTTACGGTACACCACAAGTCCTGAGATCATTGAGCCCAGTAAAAGCAGCGAAAACAGGCTGACAGCGATGACCCCAAGGCCGGTGGGGATCATGAGCCGCCGATGGGTGTCGCGCAAAATCCGCTGCGCATTGGTCCAACCCGCCTCCCCTTGCACCGCGCCCGTGTAAGGATTGACGCGAACACGGCGCGCCTGCCCGTTGGGTCGGATCGTCAGCGCCTCAGCGGCGAACCAGGGGTCGATCGGCGCCGTGAGCGATTGGACGGTGTCATCGGGATAGGCGGTTTCCACCGCCGCCAGCATCACGCCCCAGGACACCCGGTTTTCGGCCGGTTGCGGGGCCACGCGCAAACTCGGATCGATCAGCCAGTCGATCTCGTGCGACACCACGGCTAAGGTCCCCGAGATCAAGATCACGCTCATTAGGATGGAGAGTTTCAGCCCCACCCAGCGATGTAGATCGAACCAGCGCCGTCGCGTCATGCCGCTCCTCGCCTAAAACCGGCCGCTAATCCGCACGAACCGGTTCACGCCGGGATCGGGCCGAGTCGTCGCTGGCGTGCTGGGCTGCAGGATAAACGCATTGGTGACGTTGAGGACGCCAAAGCTCACCCCGAAATTCGGACGAAAGTCGTAAGACCCGGTGAGGTCCAAGCGAACAAAACCGTCCAAGTCCTCCGAGCCCGTCAAGAAAACGGGCGGTCCGCCAAACAGAGGCTGGAGCGCGTTGGGCAAGGCGGCCGTGAAGGCGTTATTGCGCTGGGACTGATAAACGACCCCGGCGCCGAGGTTCAGTCCCTCAAGTCCCCCTTGGAACGCATAGTTAAACAGGCCGCTGGCCACATGATCGGCAACACCCGGAATACTCTCGCCCGGAGTTTCGCCCGCCTCGGTGAAGATCACGGCATCGGAATCGATGAACGCGTAATTGGCCAGCACCGAGAGCCGGTTCCCCACTTGCCCTTGAGCCGTTAACTCTATCCCGCGACTGGATTGCGTGGAGGGCGAGGCGGTAGCGAACGCCACAGTCAACGTCGGCACGTTTTCAACTTCAATACCAAACCCCGTTGCGGTCAGTTCAAGCGCGCCGGGAATGACTTGATAGCGCACCCCGCCTTCGAACACCCGCCCTTCTTGGGGATCGACGGTTTCGGTGTCGAATTCACCGGGTAAATTGACTACGAAAGACTGCGACCAATTGAAGAACAAAGACAGGGGCGTATCGCGAAACGGCTCGACCACAACGCCAGCACGGGGCGAGAACGCGGTTTCTGTGATCTCGTCGATCGTGTCTTCGACCTCACCGAGGAACGTCACACCTCCGAAAACGCTGGTCTGGTCAACGAAGTCGAGCCGGCCGCCGCCGAGAATGTGGATGCGATCGCCAATATCGATTTGGTCAAAGAAAATCAGCCCGAAAGTCTCCACATCGGTCGAATTCGGCACGCCGCCTTCCAGCGTCAGGGGCGGTGGCGACACCAAAACAGGGTCGGAGAGACTGAGCAGGTTTAAGTCCAGGGACAACGTACCGTCGGGCAGCGGTATTGGCGGGAAATCAAAAACGCTATTGTTGTTGAAGTTGAACGCGTCCACACGCTGATACTCGAAGGAAGCCAAGAGCGTATGCGCGGCCGGTCCCGTCTTGAACCCGCCATTTAAATCGAAGCGCGCCGTGATCACGTCGCTGGCGAAGTCGCGCACCTCAACGGACCGCAACAACGTGTCCCCGCCAATGATCGGTTCGGGCAACACCAGCGGCAAGGTCACCCCCGGGGCCACCGGCAGCGGGATCGGCACACCGGCGGGGACCAATAGGGGCTCGGGGAAAATCAGGACGGGCTCGGTCGCCGGCCCGTCAAAGTCATTGGCGATGACCGATGCGGTCACCCGCGTCGACCAAGTCTCGTTAAAGGCGTGCGCGATCTCAAGAAACCCGCTGATGTCTTCATTGACAATCGGTCCGACCGTGGGATCGCCGAAAAAGTCTCCGCGCTCACCCACCACATTGCCGTCCAGATCAAACAGAATGCCCCGATCGAACGGGTTCTCCGTGCGCAAATACTCGCCGCGGAGTAAGACGGAGGTGGCCTCATTAGGCGCCCACAACACGCTGGGGGAGACGAACACCCGGTTTTCCGGGAAGGTTTCCTCAAACGCGTCTTGAAAGCGGAAGCTGTTGCCGCCTTCCACCGCCGTGATCAGCCGGACAGCGAGTTCGTCGGTAAGGGGCGTGTTTAAGTCGAATTCGCCGCGGGTCCGAATGAGGCTGGAGCCTTCGACGGCAAAGCCCGCGAAGGTCTCGCCCAAGACAGGCCGCTTGCGCACCACATTGACGACCCCGCCCGGGCCGCCCTGCCCGAACAAGGCCGAGCTTGGCCCACGCAAAATCTCGGTGCGTTCAATGGAGGACGCATCGCGCCGACGGGGGCTGAACGCCACAACGCCGTTTTGCAAAACGCCGTCATCGGCCACGCTGGCGGCAAAGCCGCGAAACAAAAAGTTCTCGCTCGATCCGCCGAACTGGTTGCCTTGAACCCCGCCTACCGCGAAATCGATAACATCATCGAGCCGCGCGCCGCCGATTTGGTCGAGCACGTCCTCGCCCAAAATCTGGATCGATAAGGGTTGGTCCTCAATCGGCGTGTTTAACCGTGTGCCCACCCCGGAACCTTCCCGCAGGTCCAACGCGGCGCCCTCGACAATGATCACCTCGGCGTCGGCTTCGGTGACGGTTTCGGTTTGTGCGCCTTGGGTTTGCGCCTGGGCCTGGCTCGCGCATAGAACCAGCGCCGAGGCGCACAAAAACCAGCCTGAACGCCGGTTTGGTCTCGTGATCATCAACGCCCCCGATGCGACTAGGTGTTAGGGGCGGCGATAATCGTTCGCACTCGCATTTGCAATGTAGCGGGAACCATCGTGAATGCGGCGCGGCCATCGGGCGCGGGTCCGCTTTGGGGCGCGGTGACTGCAGCCTGGCTTGGCGGCGCCCCAGACCGTGTTAAGTCCTAATCATCCAATGAGAGAGGACACCTGATGAGCGAAGGCCGGAGAGTGGCGGGACAAGGCGCGCGGCTATTCGCGGACGCGGTGCCGATTATCGTGTTTTTTGGGGTCTATATTTTCAGCAAACGCTTTTTATCCGAAAGCGGGGCTGAGAACGCGATCTATTACGCCACGGCCGCGTTTATTCCCACCGTCTTGGCGTCGGTGGGCTATGCGCGCCTGTCGGAAAAGCGGTGGCCGGCCATGCCGGTGTTCACCGCGATTATCGTTGTCGTGTTTGGCGGGCTCACCTTGGCGCTGCGCGATCCGACGTTCATTAAGATGAAGCCGACCGTGGTGAACATGTTATTCGCCGTATTGATTTTCGGCTCTCTGGCTGTGGGTCGTAACATTTGGAAGGTGTTTTTTCGGCATATTTTCGAACTGCCCGACCATGCCTGGCGAACTCTAGCGATCCGGTGGGGGTTGTTTTTTATATTCTTGGCGATCTTCAATGAAGTGCTTTGGCGCGGGTTCTCGGAAGAGACGTGGGTGACGGTGAAAACCTTCGTCGTGCCCGCGCTCACCTTCGGGTTCGCCCTGGCCAATGTGGGCGTGGTGATGCGTCATCAAGCCAAGGACGACCCAACAGCGCCGGCCACTGCGCGGGATGCGGGTGAATAGGAATATTGCCCTAGAATTTTGACACTCCGCCCAGGCGGCGTCCACCCACCGGTATCGATAGACTGTGTGACCGCTGCCCGGGCGTTAAACCGCGGACGCGATCTAAAAGATCGAGATCCCGACGCCCTCCGGACTATCGATCCCCCCCGACGCTCGAGCGTCGGAACTTTTTCTACGTCTTTGATTTCGAAGCCTTAAAAGACTTATTGGGCCGATCGGCGCGCGGGCGCAAAACACGTCTCGTCTTTCGTTGCGCGCCAGTCTTCCAGCGCCCACACGACGCTTGGGAACGCAATCTCTGCTCTAGGAATACGTTCCCATTCATAGAGTGCAACCGCCTCACTTTCCGGGCCAGCGGCAATGTCAGAGGCTAACGACGCCCGGAAAAACAGCTGAACTTGGGAGATGCGGGGAATGGAATAGACCCCGATCAGCGCGTCGATCGCGATCTCGCAGCAGGCCTCTTCGCGGGCTTCGCGCGCGGCCCCGGCCTCAACGCTTTCCCCCTCTTCCATATAACCCGCGGGCAGGGTCCAGAACCCGCGCCGGGGCTCGATCGCGCGTTTGCACATCAGGATGCGACCGTCCGCTGCCGCCACGACGGCGCCGGCGACGATCTTTGGATTGACGTAATCAACGAACCCACAGGCGTCGCAAACAGCGCGTTCCCGCTCATCGCCCTGGGGGATTTTCCGGCTGAAAGACGGCGCGCGCGGATCCATGACCCTTAACCTGCCAGAGGATGACGCCAAGTCGAGCGCCCGCGGCGGTTTGCTACGCTGGATCGCGCTGCGCGTGCTGACACAAGTCGTGCATGACGAAGCTCTGGCGCTATGGGTTGTATGCGGTTGGGACGGCTTACGCGGTGGCGTTGGCGGGAATTCCAGGCGCAACGCCGAAGCCGCTATTGCTATTGGCATGATCCGAGGGTTCGTCAGTGCCCCGATAGGCGATGACGATCTCACCTTCACCTCTAATATAGGCGGCTGCGTAAAACCCGGGCACGTGGCTTTCAAAATTTAGTTCTCGAGTGAACTCGTCGCCATAACCGCCATATCCAGCGTCACCCCAGCCCTCGGGGCGTCGATGATCACCGTTTTTGCGGTAAACATCGATTGCGAAGTAAGCGTGAATGTTTCGATCCAGAGACATGTCTCTCCCCTATACTTCGCGCGCGGTTTTTCTAGTAGTGAAAATTATGATTTTATTTTCAGGAAAAAAGTTTATTTGCCCCGGGCGCCTTAACATTATTTTTTCGTCCCGAAATTCAATAAATTTGTTTTCAATTAAACCATTCAAGCTGAATTTTGTTCTATGAAATAGGATAATATCACTTCTTTCGGATGATAAAATAATTCCATCGCTTGTAATATTTGCGATATTTATGTCGTAGTTTGTTGGCGACCTGTATTTACATTGATCTTTTCTTATTATTTGCAAACTTTTGGGAACAGTGCCGCCGTCAAGATAAACATTATCATTATAACTTTGTTCGAGCTCGGAAATGATGTCATCAATTTCCGTATCTACGTAATATTCCTCGAGCTCCAAAACACAACCTAGAAGATTGAAAAAAAACTGCTTCGCCGGCCTTCGATTTTGCCCCTAATTTCCGCATACCAAGGCACCGTCTCCCAAGCCGGCACGGCATCGACATCTCGGGTCGGGCGGGCGGAGAGACTGATGAGCCGAGCCTTGGCCGGCGGGTCGAATTCGGTGTTGGGCGGGTAATACTCCACCACATCGGGGGCTTCGGCCTGGGCCATGTAGACGACGCCATGCGTGTTCAGCCGCTCCGGCGCCAACGCCGCCGGCGGTTGGACCCACGCTAGACGGTCGTCCGACCCCTCTTGCAGCGCACCGCAATAGCCGGCCCGGGCGAGGGAAATCATCACCGCCTCACCGGTGGGCAAAACCCGGCCGAACCGGCGATCATTGAGCCCGAGGTTGCCGCCCGTGAATGCGGGACCGCGGATAAAGGAGCAGCCCAGCACCCCGTTGACCGGATAAACGACGTCGCCGACCTGGACCTGCGCCTCAACGACGATGCGGTAATCTTTCTCGCTTTCCGAGCGGGCATTCGCGACGGTGAGCTCGTCGAGCAGCGCCAGGGTCAACATCCCGAAGACTGTGAAGAAGACCTCCGGCCCAATGACTAAAAACGCCACGACGACCACCGCGCAAACCGCGAGGACCCCACCTGCGCACCCGAGCCCCTGGCCAGAACGCGCGGACCGGTCCGCTTCCACATTCCCACCGTCGTTCGGATGATGCTCCGCCACAGCCGATCCGCCCCCGATCTGTCCGCAAACCCAAACACCCCGGCACGCCCGCCGCGATGCACCCACAGGTTAAAGCTGGCGCTACTGAGACCCTGACGGCGCAGCGCCCCCATTTGCTCAATGTACCCCTGGCGCGGCGATTTGTGGAAGGCTGATCTGACCAGAGTCTCCGCATACGGAGGTTGACGCGATCCCGATGGGCGCATGCGTCGCCGGGATTAACCCAAAGTGGGGCGAAGGTGGGTCAACGGATATGTGGGCTCCAAGCGGTTTCGACGCCTGGACCTTACGATGCGTTTAACGCCCTGTGGATAACGTTGAGCGCTCTGCGTTGTTTCTCAAACGCGAATATCGAGAAAGGATCCCGGCGCGGGCGGTCGAAAACCGGCGCGGCCCGGTTCGGTGGGGGCGGGCTCGGTTTGCGGCCGTGGGGGCGGCTCTCGCCCCGCGCCTGTTTGGGCGCTGGCGCGGCGGGGGGTCTCGCTGGCGTCGGTGGGGCGCGGCGGGGCGGGTTGGATAACCCGACGCGGCGGGTCCGCGGACGTCTGAGGCTGGGCGTCGATCGGCTCGAACGCCCGGCTGGCCAGGCGCGCATCCCCTTCCGGTCGCCGAAAAGCGTAAAGCTGGGCCGCGAGTTGAACGTTATCGAGCGTCAAAGCCATGCCGGATCCAAGACAGATTCAACGGCGTAAAATCCGCCGACAGGGTTAACGCCCGGTTTATGCGGGCGACGGTCGGCCAGCTTTGCTTAGGGTTAACGCCGGGCGCTTTAAGGCGCCGCCGAGCCGCGGGTCGCCGCCTCCGACTCCGCCTCCGCCTCCGCCGCGGTCAAGGCCGGGGACAGGACGCGCTCGACCACCTCCTCGGTCAAAGGTCCGCGCCAGCGCGCGCGCACCACGCCTTGGGCGTCCACCACCACGGTTTCCGGCACGCCGGTCAGCCCGAAGGCGAGCCCCGCTTGGCGGTCTCGGTCCACGCCGATGGTCTTGAAGGGGTCGCCGAGGGCCTCCAAAAACGTGCGCGACGCGTCCGGCGCATCGCTGTAAGCGATCCCGTGCAAGGGCCAACCGTCGCCCGCCAACTCCATAAGCAGGGGGTGCTCCACCCGACAGGGCGGACACCATGAGGCCCAAAAATTCACCACATAGGGCGCGCCGGTCAGGGTTGGCGTCGCAAACCGGCCTTCGCCCGCTAGCCGGGGCAGATCAACGGACGGAGCCGGACGCCCCACCAACGGATCATTGAGTGCGTCGGCGAGCGGATCGGCGGGCTTCAGCGTCGCGACGGCGAAAAACACCGCCAAGCCCACAAAGCCGGCCAAGGGCGCAAGCGTCCACCACCGCATGGGCTAACCCGCTTCGCCGGCCGGCTCCGGCGCGACGCCCGCGAACAAGCCCGACCATTTCGGCGTTAACGCCCGCGCGAACGCGCTCCACGGGATCACCAATTCATAGGCGCCCTCGGGAAACGGGCCGAGTTCAAAGGGCGCATACAAAAAGACGAAGCCCGACGCGCGGCACGGCGCGGTGGACGGCGCAAGCACGATTTGCCCCAGCGCCGCTTCGTCATCCGCGATCAGGCCGACCAAATCCTCATCTTCGAGCGTCGTTTTCGTGCGCTTATACTTCGCGTCTTTCAGCGCTGACCGCGCCGCGCCCGCTAGAGCGACCACCGTGGGGCCATTGTCCTCGATCCCATTGAGCATGTCCGACACGGCCACAGTGTCCCGCGCGCGCGGATCGTAAAACCATGCGTTATAAAAAGCCTCACCTTGGGCGCCGCCGGAGAACGCGACGGATTGCTCCACAATCGAAATGATCTGCGGATTGGCGAACCGAACCACCCATTGGGTCTCCAAAAGCCAGGGTTTGGCCGGCGGCTCTCCGGCTTCGCGCAGGGCCCGCCGTTCGGCGATGGAGGTCTCGCGAAACTCATCGATCGCGGCAAGCGCTTTGGCTTTGATTTCACCGTAAAGCGCGGGGCTCATGGCTTTAAGGTCATCGGGCAGTTCGACGCGCTCCCGGACCTCGCCCTCGATCTCGCTTTCCAGCACTTCCGCAAACGCCGGCGCGGCGGTCGCAGCGACAGCAATGGCGGCGGCTAAGCGAACCAAGCTCCTTGAAAACGCGCGCATAGGGGGTCCTCTCCGCATCTCGCGTCATCGTCCCTTATGCGGATATGTAGGCACCCCTACGGCGTCTGCGCAAACACAAGCGCGTGGGGCGGCGAGAACGTCGTAAAAAAAATGGCGCGACCGGACGAGGTCGCGCCAGTAAGCGTTGAGGGCGTCAAAAAGACCGGCGGCGTGGCGGCCGCCGATTTAGCTGTTCATTAATTGCCAACGCAGGCGCGCGGTGAGGATATTTTGTTGCGCATCCTGCATGAATTTGTTCTTGGCGCTTTGGCTTTGGAACAAGTAAAGCTGCCCTTGGATTTTTTCATAAACTGTTGGCGAAGCGGCGACGATCTTGTTTTTCCGAACATTATCGGCGCAATGGCCGCCGAATTGGGGAAGATATTTCACCGGATTGGCTTTGAATTTGTCACGGCTTGTGCGTTTCCAGAATTTATAAGTCACGCCGTCATGTTTCGCAGTCCAAACATCGCGACCCACCTCAGGTTTTGAGCGGTCGAAATAAGTCACCGGATCATAGCCCGACATGCCGATCTGCGAGGCGATGGTGTGGACCGGGTCAGCCGATGCGCCCAGCGACGGAACCGCGGCGACGATTACGGCACCCAAGACCATGCGTAAAACCTTCATAAGGATTCTCCCACCCGTTTGAAGTCTCGCCCACCGCAAGACGTTCTCCCTGAGCGCAGAGCTTAACAAAAGTTAAATTCTGTGTGAACAGAGTAATAGTGATTACTCTTATTTTATAATGCATCTAAATAGAAGGGGCTGGCCTAGCTAAGGGTGAAGGTTAGAGGGTCATCCACCGGCGCAAGGTGGTCAAGAGGTTGTCGGCGGGTCGGTGATTGAAGCGCCATTCGCATTCTTTCAGATAGAGCGGGAAATGGTGTTTCGGCACGCCATTGAAGCGACGCAGATGCCGCTTGGCTTGGTTCCAAAAGTTCTCGATGCCATTGATGTGGCGCGCCTCGTCAGCGAAGGCGCGTGAATGGTTGATGCGCTCGTGCCGGAACTCTGAGATGTCGAGCACGTCATAAGCGCGGAAGCTGTCGGTATAAACGACGCTATCGGGCCTGATCTTATCCCGAATGATCGGAAACAGCGTGTCCGATCGGGCGTTTGGGATGATGACGGCGTGCACCTTGCCGCCGCGCTTCAACAGGCCGAATACGGGGATCTTACCGGCTGCACCGCGTCCGCGCTTGCCTTTGCGCTCGCCGCCGAAATAGCTCTCATCCACCTCGATCTCGCCGCTCATCAGCTCCGGCGTCTCGGCGGCCAGCTGCTCGGCGAGCACCTCGCGTAGCTTGTGAAAAGACAAGGTCGCGGTATGCCGGTTCACGCCTGTCAAAGCCGCCGCAGACCGCGCCGTCGCGCCCGCCACGAAATACTTCACAAGCTCTAACTGAATACTACGCGGCAAGCGGCTCTTGCGCCTGACCTTATCCATCTGACTCCGATAGCCTTTCTCAGCTATCTAGGCCAGCCCCAAATAGAATATTCCATTTGTTACGCAAATACGCTCAGAAGTCCGGACATCTCTGCTCAAAGCGGCGCAATGATGCTCAATGATATATTGTGATTCTCTTGGCTACCCGCGCGGATATTGTTGAACAGATACCCGCCTTCCAGGCTGAAGCGCGGATGAGCGCGCCAGCGAAGCCCGGCAAACACCCGATTTTGGTCGAACCCAGTTTCCGCGCCGAAATCCGCGTCGTTCAAGGCGATGAAGGTCTCGTTCCAGGCGGTCGCCGTCCACCTTCGCGACAGCGGTTTCATGTAGCGGAAGAATTGCCGCAAGCGCCATCCGGTCTCGTCTCCGGAACTCAGAAAGCGCTGCTCCAGCCGCGTCCGACCGCTCACGGTTCCCCAGCTTCCGTCAGCAATGGCGAAAATCGCCTGCTGCCAAATCCGGTTATCGGTAACATTGGGCTGACCGTCAGCGCGGGAGACGACCCACGCATAACCGCCCCATAGGGACAGCCGGTCGTTAACGCGATATCCCACAGCGGGCCTGAGGATGGACACACCTAACCGGCTCACGTCTTCGGAGTAACGCGCGTGACCGTCGAACCACAACAGAAACCGGCTGTCCTCCGCCACAGGCCCGTTCGAAAAAATCGCGGTCCAAAACTGTGTGTCCTGGGCGCGAGCGCCGCTGCCGTTCAAAATGAACAGAGCGCCAACCAAAATAAATAACTTAAAGATTTTCATATGATGTCGTCCCGCCCCCGCAAGCCTCATAGATTTGAGCAAACACCATAAAAATATTACAATTTTATTGAATTGAAAATCGGAACACTCGCGATTTATTCCCACAAATATTAGATTGGTCGAGTTCGGTGTCGGGATCGAGCCGCCCCGCCCCCTTCGAAAGTCTGATCCCGTTAACCGCCTTTCCGGGCGCGCGCCGCATCTCAACGCCTTCGCGCCGCGTTCCACCCGATGTAGAAGATGTCCGAGGTTCGGATAACGAACGGCGCAAGCACACCGCTTCGCCGTTTGCGCAGGAGGGCGACATGGCGTCGATTGACAGTTTTCAATGCCGGCGGGAACTGACCGTTGAAGGGCAAACTTACGTGTATTTCGACCTGAAGGTCGCGGAGGCCAACGCTCTGACCGGCGCGTCGAAGCTTCCAGTCACCCTCAAAGTGCTGTTAGAGAATTTGTTGCGCCATGAGGACGGAACCACCGTCGCCAAAGCTGACATTGAAGCGGTGGTGGGCTGGCTGGGCGCGCGCACCTCGACCCATGAAATCGCCTATCGGCCCGCCCGAGTGCTCATGCAAGATTTCACGGGCGTGCCCGCCGTCGTGGACCTCGCGGCTTTGCGCGACGCCGCCACGGCCATGGGCGCGGACCCCGAAGCCATTAATCCACAAGTCCCCGTGGACTTGGTGATCGACCACTCGGTGATGGTGGACCATTTCGCCGGCCCCGACAGCTTTCGGAAAAATGTCGAGCTGGAATACCAGCGCAACGCCGAGCGGTACCAGTTCTTGCGCTGGGGCTCGACGGCGTTTCAGAACTTCCGCGTGGTGCCTCCCGGCACCGGCATCTGCCACCAGGTGAACCTCGAACACCTCGCCCAAACCGTTTGGACCAAAGAGGCGGATGGGGTGACCTACGCCTTCCCCGACACTTGTGTGGGCACGGACAGCCACACCACGATGATCAACGGCCTGGCGGTGTTAGGCTGGGGCGTCGGCGGCATTGAGGCGGAGGCGGCCATGCTGGGCCAGCCGATCTCCATGCTGATCCCTGAGGTGATTGGCTTCGAGCTGACCGGCAAGCTGCCCGAAGGCGCCACGGCGACCGATTTGGTGCTCACCGTGGTGCAAATGCTGCGCGCCAAGGGCGTGGTGGGCAAGTTTGTGGAGTTCTTCGGCTCCGGTCTCGATCATCTGACGCTCGAAGACGAAGCCACCATCGCCAATATGGCGCCTGAGTATGGCGCCACCTGTGGCTTCTTTCCCATTGACGGGGACACCCTAACCTATCTCACGGCCACCGGCCGGGAGCCTGAGCGCGTCGCGCTGGTGGAGGCCTACGCCAAAGCCCAAGGCCTATGGCGGGACAGCGAGACGGAGGCTGCGGTCTACACCGACACGTTGGCGCTGGACCTGTCGACCGTGGAGCCCTCGCTCGCCGGTCCGAAACGGCCCCAGGATCGGATCGTTTTGCAAGACGCCGCCCAAGCGTTCGCAGGGGCGCTCGCTGGCGAGTTCAATCGCGCCGACCAAGCGGACAAATCCGTCCCCGTGGAGGGCGCGGATTACGCCGTCGCTCAAGGCGATGTCGTGATCGCGGCCATCACCTCATGCACGAACACCTCCAACCCGTCCGTATTGATTGGCGCAGGCCTGCTCGCGCGCAAAGCTCGAGAAAAGGGTCTCTCGGTCAAGCCTTGGGTGAAGACCTCCTTTGCGCCGGGCTCCCAAGTCGTCACTGATTATTTGCAGAAATCCGGTCTCCAGGCCGATCTCGACGCGTTGGGCTTTAACCTGGTGGGTTATGGCTGCACCACGTGCATCGGCAATTCCGGGCCGTTGCCGCCTGCGATCTCCAAAGCGGTGCAAGAGGGCGATTTGGTCGCTTGCTCGGTGCTGTCGGGCAATCGCAATTTCGAAGGCCGGGTGAACCCGGACGTGCGGGCGAACTACCTCGCCTCCCCGCCACTGGTGGTCGCTTATGCGTTGGCGGGCTCGATGACCCTCGATCTGACCACCGAACCCTTGGGCGAGGATCAGAACGGCGCGCCGGTTTACCTCAAGGATCTTTGGCCCTCGAGCGCGGAGATCGCCGCAATTACGCGCCAAGCAGTCACCCCGGAGATGTTCGCCGAACGCTATGCGGATGTCTTTAAAGGCGACGCGCATTGGTCGGCGGTCAGCGTTTCCGGCGGACGCACCTATGATTGGCAACCCGGCTCCACCTATGTGCGCAATCCACCGTTTTTCGAAGACCTAGCCGCGGAACCGCCGCCGATCGAGGATATTCACAAGGCGCGGATCCTTGGCTTGTTCGCGGACTCCATCACCACCGACCACATCAGCCCGGCTGGCTCGATCAAGAAGACCGGTCCTGCGGGCGACTACTAGACCCAGAACGGCGTGGCGATTGCAGACTTTAACTCCTACGGCTCGCGACGGGGCAACCATGAAGTGATGATGCGCGGCACCTTCGCCAATATTCGCATCAAGAACCAAATGGTCCCCGGATCTGAAGGCGGGGTGACCAAGCATTTTCCCTCGGGCGAGGAGATGCCGATTTATGACGCCGCCATGCGCTACAAGGCCGAGGGCCGGCCGCTCGTCGTCTTCGCCGGCAAGGAATATGGCACCGGGTCGTCGCGGGATTGGGCGGCGAAGGGCACGCGGCTTCTCGGCGTTCGCGCGGTGATCGCGGAGAGCTTTGAACGCATTCACCGCTCCAATCTGATCGGCATGGGCGTTCTACCCTTGCAAGTCGAACCGGACGCAAGTTGGCGCGCCTTGGGGCTGACGGGTCAGGAACAGGTCAGCGTGACCGGGCTCGACAGCTTGAGTCCCCGCGCGACGATCTCTGTCGAAATCGTGATGGCGTCAGGTGAACCCAAGATTATCCAAGCGCTGACCCGAATCGATACTGAAAATGAGCTCGAGTACTTTAAAAACGGAGGCATATTGTCGTTTGTTCTTAGAAATCTTGCTGCATAAACCTAAATAACCTCCGACGATCAAACCTTAACGGAAAATGTACTTGCGTATACGCGGGCCGGTCTCACACCCATGTGACTCGAGACGAGGCCGGTTCGCGCCTAATTTTGGTGAATGATCCGAGCGCTACTTTTCTCCGTGTTGACCGCGTTGGTGGCCAACGCGCCCACAGCAAATGCCCAATCCGATGATGGATTGACGCTGGTGGAACTTTACACCAGCCAGGGCTGCTCCTCGTGCCCGCCGGCGAATACGGTGCTAGGCGCGGTAGCGGCGCGTGGAGACGTTTTGGCGTTGAGCTTTTCGGTCGATTATTGGGATTATTTGGGTTGGCGGGACACCTTCGCCCGGCCCGAATTCACCGCCCGCCAGCGCGCCTACATGGCTCGTATGTCCACTCGCAGCGTCTACACGCCGCAAATGGTGATTGACGGTCGATTTGATGTCGTGGGTTCCAACCGGTCGCGCGTGACCAATGCGCTTGACCAAGCGGCCAATGACCGGGCCAAGCGGGCGCCGCGCGTGACGCCGGACATTCGGATGGATGCGAAGACCCGCAACCATGTACACGTGAGAATCCCCGACGGCGCACCCCCACCAGATGGTGCCGCGGACATTTGGTACGCCACCTACACACCTGGACGCACCGTGGTTCGGGTGCGCGCGGGCGAGAACCGGGGGCGGTCGGTTGAGCATTTCAATGTAGTGACCAAACTGGCCCGGATGGGCGAGTGGACCGGAGCGGCGCGGGCCTTTGATATTCCGCTTAACCCGGGTGAGGCTTTGGCGGTGTTCCTACAATGCGCAGATTTTGGTGAGATTTTCAGCGCCACGACCTATCGCAGCGCAGAGGCGGATCGCGCCCAAGCGTCGACCGTCGCCGCCCAATACGGTGACCAAGGCTAAACGCGTCCTTTTCCGGGAAATGTCCAGGTTTGAGGGGATCAGGGCGGTTAAGCGTCGCCGTCGGGTTCGGCGATTTCGTCGAGCGGCTGGGTCAACCGATTGAAACCCACCTGATCGATTGCAAAGGCCCAACCCTGGGTGCGCGCGTTCACGGCCGCCGCACGCTCACGCTGGTCCTCGGACAACGCCACCGCTGAGAGCGTCGCCCAATACCGGCTCCGGCCGTCTTCGCCCGCGCTCTCGGGCTCTTCAAATAGGCTGACCTCATAGGCGAGGCCGTCAAAGGTCTCCCCCCGATGCCCCGCCAACGCATCGACCGACAAAGCCTTGGCGGGCTTGACGTCTTGCAGCACCAGGCGACTGAGCCCGCCGCCAACCGTGTCCGCGGAAGCCGAAGTGAACAATGTCCACCCCGCGACACCCGCGTCGAGCGCAAAATTCGGCGCCGATGGCGCGTCGCGCACCAGCGTGTAGCCCGGCCCAGTCGAGGGGGTGACATCGACCCGCGCTAACGTGTTGCGGGGGATGGAGACGATGTCGAGGTCGAGCCATTCCCGAATACGGGCGAAATTCGGCGCGTTTTGATCGCCCGCCCAGGTTTGATCGGCGCCCCGGGGGGGGCGATACACAACGCCGCCCCGGCCCCGGCGGGCCCTAAAACAAAAC
>JBHJGU010000048.1:0-12773 GCA_050331475.1 Maricaulaceae bacterium
CGTTGATCTTCACGCCCTGTAGTCGATAGACCTCCTGGATCTCGTTGATCAGGTATTGGGCCAGCGCCTCGACGCCCTGCACCTGCAGGATGTCGTGCGGCACCGGGTTACCGTCGACCAGAAGGTCGCCGATGCCGATCATGTCGCCTTCCTGCGAGATCACATGGCGCCCCTTGGGGATCAGGAACTCGACCGGATCGCCCTCGCCGTCGGGCGGTACGATGCGCAGGCGCCGTTTGGCCTTGTAGTCCTTGCCGTACTCGACCCGCCCCGAGGCCTCGGCGATGATCGACGGATCCTTGGGGCGGCGCGCCTCGAACAGCTCGGCGACGCGGGGCAGACCGCCGGTGATGTCACGGGTTTTCGCGCCCTCTGTGGGCACCCGTGCGAGCGCATCCCCGGGCGTGCCCATATCCCCATCGGAGACCGACAGAATGGCCCCTACGGGCAACAGATAGTGGGCCGGATTGCCATTGCTCAGACGCACCGGTTCGCCATTGGCGTCTTGAACGACAATGGCGGGTTGGAGATCCGAACCCCGCGCAGCGCCACGCCAGTCGATAATGACTTTCGAGGAGATGCCGGTGGCCTCATCGGTTTCTTCTTTGACCGACACCCCATCCACGGTGTCGAGCAGTTTCACCGCGCCGCCCACTTCAGTGATAATCGGGGCGGTGTAGGGGTCCCATTCCGCAAGACGTTGGCCGCGTTTGATCTCAGAACCCTCATCCACGGACAGCTTGGCGCCATAGATCAGCTTGTAGCTCTCGCGCTCCTTGCCGTCGGCGTCGACCACGGCGACCTGCATGTTCCGGCTCATCACGATGAAATGACCGTCCGCGGTTTTCACCGTCGAGCGGTTTTTCAACGCCACCCGGCCTTCATGGGTCGCTTCGATCACCGACTGCTCGGAGACCTGAGCCGTGCCGCCAATATGGAAGGTGCGCATGGGCAATTGCGTGCCTGGCTCGCCAATGGATTGGGCCGCGATCACGCCCACGGCTTCGCCGCGATTGACCCGCGTGCCGCGGGCAAGATCGCGCCCATAGCAGGTGGCGCAGACCCCCTGGCGGGTTTCACACGTTAGGGGACTGCGCACGCGCACGCCCACCGGCTCAGCGGCGTCGATGGCGGCGGCGAGCGCTTCGTCCACATACGCCCCCGCGCCTGCGATTTCCTCATTGGTCTTAGGATCGATCACCGGCTCGGCCAAAGACCGACCCAAAATCCGCGCGCTGAGCGATTGGATGACGTCGCCGCCATCCACAATCGCCTTCATGTAAATGCCCGCGGTGGTGCCACAGTCGTCCTCGATGACGATGCAATCCTGGGCGACGTCCACCAAACGCCGGGTCAGGTAACCCGAGTTCGCTGTCTTCAGCGCCGTGTCCGCCAAACCTTTCCGGGCGCCGTGGGTGGAGTTGAAGTACTCCAACACCGTCAGGCCTTCTTTAAAGTTCGAGATGATCGGGGTTTCGATAATCTCGCCCGACGGCTTGGCCATCAGCCCGCGCATGCCCGCGAGCTGTTTCATCTGGTTTTTCGACCCCCGCGCGCCGGAGTGCGCCATCATATAGATGGAGTTCACATCCCCGCCCCGGCCGGTGCGTTGATTGACCCGGGGCTTCGAAACCTCATCCATCATCGCGTCGGCCACCCGGTCGGTGCATTTCGCCCAAGCGTCGACCACTTTGTTGTACTTCTCGCCCTTGGTGATGAGGCCGTCGACATATTGCTGTTCATAGTCGGAGACGAGCGCGCGGGTCTCCGCCACCAGGTCTTTCTTCGCGTCGGGCACAACCATGTCGTCTTTGCCGAAAGAAATCCCCGCCCGGTAGGCTTCGTAAAAGCCTAAGCCCATCAGCCGGTCACAGAAGATCACCGTCGCTTTCTGGCCGCAATGGCGGTAAACCACGTCGATGACATTGCCGATTTCTTTTTTCACCATCAGCTTTTCGACGGTCTTGTGATTAATCGCCGGGTTGCGCGGCAACAAATGCGCCATTTTCATCCGACCCGGCGTGCTGTCGACCACTTCGGTGACCATATCGCCGTCCGCGTTCATCGCGGTGAACCGGCATTTGATCTTCGCGTGCATGCTCACGACGCCCGCGTCGAGCGCCGCGTCAATCTCGCCAAGCGAAGAGAACACCATGCCCTCGCCCGGCTCACCGTCATTCATCACCGAGAGGTAGTAGAGCCCCAACACAATGTCCTGGGAGGGTACGATGATCGGCTTGCCGTTGGCGGGCGAGAGGATGTTGTTCGTCGACATCATCAAGACACGCGCTTCGAGTTGCGCCTCGAGCGAGAGCGGCACGTGAACCGCCATTTGGTCGCCGTCAAAGTCGGCGTTAAACGCCGCGCACACCAGCGGGTGCAACTGGATCGCTTTGCCTTCAATGAGCTTCGGCTCAAACGCCTGGATGCCCAGCCGGTGCAATGTCGGCGCCCGATTGAGCATGACAGGATGCTCCCGAATCACCTCTTCGAGCACGTCCCATACTTCGGGACGCTCCTTTTCCACCATTTTCTTGGACTGTTTGACGGTGCCCGAGAGCCCCTTGGCGTCCAACCGCGCATAGATGAACGGTTTGAACAGCTCTAACGCCATTTTCTTCGGCAAGCCGCATTGGTGGAGCATCAGATCGGGACCGACCACGATCACCGAGCGGCCCGAATAGTCGACCCGCTTGCCGAGCAGGTTCTGCCGGAACCGGCCTTGCTTGCCCTTCAGCATGTCCGCCAAGGATTTCAGCGGGCGCTTATTCGCGCCCGTGATCACCCGACCGCGACGGCCATTGTCGAAGAGCGCGTCGACGGCCTCTTGAAGCATGCGCTTTTCGTTGCGGATAATGATGTCCGGCGCGCGCAGCTCCATGAGCCGTTTGAGCCGGTTATTCCGGTTGATCACCCGCCGATAGAGATCATTGAGGTCCGAAGTGGCGAACCGGCCGCCGTCGAGCGGCACCAACGGGCGCAGTTCCGGGGGGATCACCGGAATGATCGTCATGATCATCCATTCCGGACGATTGCCTGAGCGCAAGAACGCCTCGATCAATTTGAGACGCTTGTGCAGCTTTTTCAGCTTCAGCTCTGAATTGGTTTCCTCGATCTCCTCGCGCAACTGAACCGCAAGGGAGTCAAGATCCATCGCTTCGAGCATGTCGCGGATCGCTTCGGCGCCGATCTTAGCGGTGAAACCATCCGCACCGTGTTCGTCGAGCGCTTCGTAATACTCGTCCTCGGAGAGCAGTTGGCGCTCCTCCAGCGGGGTCAAACCCGGCTCAAGCACAATATAATATTCGAAATAGAGAACCCGCTCGATGTCCTTCAGCGTCATGTCCAGCAGCATCGAAATGCGCGAGGGCAAAGACTTCAGAAACCAGATGTGCGCCACCGGCGCGGCGAGCTCGATATGACCCATGCGTTCGCGCCGAACACGCGCTAGAGTGACCTCAACGCCGCATTTCTCGCAAACCACCCCTTTATATTTCATGCGCTTATACTTACCGCATAAGCACTAATAGTCCTTGATGGGTCCGAAAATCCGCGCGCAAAACAGCCCGTCCCGCTCCGGCTTAAAGGTGCGGTAATTGATGGTTTCAGGCTTTTTGATTTCGCCAAACGACCAGGAGCGAATTTTCTCCGGGCTGGCGAGCTCGATCTTGATCCGGTCGAAAGCGGGCGCTTCGGCGGCCGGATTGAAGATGTTCATGACCTCTTGGTTCATGGCGCGCGATCTCCTCTCGCGGGCGGGTCGGGGGTGGGCGAAGACCCGACCACGCCTAGAAACGTAAGCCGCGCACGCACAAAGGCGCGCGCGGTGGGCCGATTAGCCGTTGACCAGTTCCACGTTCAGACCCAGCGAACGCATTTCTTTGATCAGCACGTTGAAGCTTTCCGGAATGCCGGCCTCGAAGCTGTCGTCCCCGCGCACGATCGCCTCATAGACTTTGGTGCGGCCAGCCACATCGTCGGACTTCACCGTCAGCATCTCCTGAAGCGTATACGCGGCGCCGTAAGCCTCCAGCGCCCAGACCTCCATCTCGCCAAATCGCTGACCGCCAAACTGCGCCTTACCGCCCAGCGGTTGCTGGGTGACCAGGCTGTAGGGGCCAATTGAGCGAGCGTGAATCTTGTCGTCCACCAAGTGATGAAGCTTAAGCAAGTATTTATAGCCCACGGTGACGGGGCGCGTGAAGGCCTCCCCTGAGCGGCCGTCATAAAGGGTGACTTGGCCTGAGCGCTCCAGCCCCGCTTTCTCCAGCAATTCCGACACATCGGCTTCCCGCGCGCCGTCGAACACCGGGGTGGCGATGGGCACGCCGCGCTGAAGGTTCCGGCCCAGCTCTAAGAGGTCAGCCTCTTCGACGGGCAGTTCTTGATCGGGGCCATAAATGTCCAAGAGCCGCGCCTTGAGCGGGCCCGCGTCACCTAACCGCTCCATCGCCTCAACGCATTCGCGGATTTGCCGACCCAGGCCCGCGCACGCCCAACCCGTGTGGGTCTCCAGGATCTGGCCCACATTCATCCGGCTGGGCACGCCCAGCGGGTTGAGCACGATGTCCACCGGCGTGCCGTCTTCCAGGAATGGCATGTCCTCAAGCGGATTGATCTTCGAGATCACACCCTTGTTGCCGTGCCGACCGGCCATCTTGTCGCCTGGTTGCAGCTTGCGCTTCACCGCGACGAAGACCTTGATCATCTTCATCACGCCCGGAGGCAGTTCATCGCCGCGTTGGAGCTTTTCGACTTTGTCTTCGAACCGGCGGTCGAGCCGTTTCTTGGCGTCGTCATATTGCTTTTTCAACGCCTCGACTTCGGCCATGGCCGCTTCGTCGTCGAGCCCGATTTGCCACCATTGCCCGCGGCTAACGCTTTCGAGAGCCTCTTGATCGATCACGCCTTTTTTCAAACCGCGCGGCCCGGAAACCGCGTTCTTGCCCAGAAGTAAGGTCTTGAACCGGTCATAGATGGAGCGTTCGAGGATTCCGAGCTCGTCATCCCGGTCCTTGCCCAGGGTTTCGATTTCCTCGCGTTCGATCTGTGTGGCGCGTTCGTCTTTGTCGACGCCGTGGCGATTAAACACACGCACTTCGACGACCGTGCCATACATGCCCGGGGGCAGCCGCAGCGAGGTGTCGCGCACATCGGACGCCTTTTCCCCGAAAATCGCACGCAGGAGTTTTTCCTCCGGCGTCATCGGGCTTTCGCCCTTCGGCGTCACCTTGCCGACCAGAATGTCGCCGGGGTTCACCTCAGCGCCGATCGCCACAATGCCGGCTTCGTCGAGATTGCGCAGCGCCTCCTCGCCCACGTTCGGAATGTCGCGGGTGATCTCCTCAGGACCCAGCTTGGTGTCCCGCGCCATGACCTCGAACTCCTCCAAATGGATGGAGGTGAACACATCGTCGCGCACAATGCGCTCAGAGATCAGGATGGAGTCCTCAAAGTTATAGCCGTTCCAAGGCATGAAGGCGACGAGGATGTTCCGGCCTAAGGCCAGCTCACCCAACTCGGTGGACGGTCCGTCCGCAATAATGTCGCCCGCTTGAACCTGATCGCCCAACCGCACGATCGGGCGTTGGTTGATGCACGAGCTTTGGTTGGAGCGCTGGAATTTCGACAGCCGATAGATATCGACACCGGATTTGGTGGGGTCGGTCTCCTCAGTAGCGCGCACCACAATGCGTTGAGCGTCCACCTGCTCAACGACCCCGGTCCGCTTGGCCGCGATGGCGGCGCCGGAATCCCGCGCGACGACCATCTCCATGCCAGTCCCGACAAGCGGCGCGTCCGCGCGCAACAGCGGCACGGCTTGGCGCTGCATGTTCGAGCCCATGAGCGCACGGTTGGCGTCGTCATTCTCCAAGAACGGGATCAGCGAGGCCGCAACCGACACCACCTGTTTAGGCGACACGTCGATGAAGTCGACCCGCTCGCGCTGGACCAACGTCACCTCGCCGGCGACCCGGCAAATGACGAAGTCATTGACCAGGCTCAGCGCTTCAGAGACCCGGGCATTGGCTTGGGCGATGTTGTATTTCCACTCCTCCATGGCGGAGAGGTAAACAATCTCGTCGGTGAGTTGGCCGTCGACCACCCGACGATACGGGCTCTCAATGAAGCCGTATTTGTTCACCCGCGCATGGGTGGCGAGGGAGTTGATCAGACCAATATTTGGGCCTTCGGGCGTCTCAATCGGGCAGATGCGACCATAATGGGTTGGGTGCACGTCACGCACCTCAAAGCCCGCCCGCTCCCGGGTCAGCCCGCCCGGACCTAGGGCCGAAAGCCGCCGCTTATGGGTAATCTCGGAGAGCGGATTGGTCTGGTCCATGAACTGGCTCAATTGGGAAGAGCCGAAGAACTCTCGCACCGCCGCGGCCGCCGGTTTGGCGTTGATCAGATCATGGGGCATGACCGTGTCGATATCGACTGAGGACATGCCCTCCTTGATCGCGCGCTCCATACGCAACAGGCCGACGCGATATTGGTTCTCCATGAGCTCGCCGACCGAGCGGACCCGGCGATTGCCCAAATTGTCGATGTCGTCGACTTCGCCTTCGCCGTCGCGCAGGCCCAACAGGGTCTGCAGGACCGCCACAATGTCTTCCTGGCGCAAGGTGCGCACATCGTCAGGGCATTCCAGCTCCAGGCGCATATTCATCTTCACCCGGCCGACGGAGGAGAGGTCATACCGCTCCAGATCAAAGAACAGGCCGGTGAACAGGTTTTGTGCGGTCTCCGGGGTCGGGGGCTCGCCCGGCCGCATGACCCGATAAATATCAATCAGCGCTTGGTCTTTGGTGTCGTTCTTATCCACAGCGAGGGTGGCGCGAACATAGGGGCCACGGGTGACGTGGTCGATATCGAGCAAGAGCACGCTCTCATAACCCAGCTCACGGGCCTGATCGAGCGCCTCGTGGGTCAGCTCGTCACCGGCTTCAGCGATGATCTCGCCGGTCTCCGCATTGACGATGTCCTCGCCCACATACCGATTGATCAAATCGTCATCCGCGACGAGCAATTGTTCGACGCCTTGTTCGGCGAGCTTGTTGGCCCCGCGAGCGGAGATTTTCTTACCGGCAGGGGCAATGACTTCTCCGCTGTCGGCGTTGACCAGATCGCGCTCCGGCTTCACGCCGCGATACTTTTCCGCCACGAAGGGGATCGACCAACCGTTATCCATCGCCGTTGCGGAATACGTGCCGTAGAAGGTGTGCAGGATCTGCTCGCGGTCCATGCCCAGCGCATAAAGCAGCGTGGTGGCGGGCAGTTTGCGCCGCCGGTCGATACGCACATGGACGATGTCTTTGGCGTCGAATTCAAAATCCAACCAAGAACCGCGATAAGGAATGATCCGAGCGGCGAACAAGTATTTGCCCGAGGCGTGGGTTTTGCCTTTGTCGTGGTCAAAGAACACACCGGGGCTGCGGTGCATCTGACTGACAATCACGCGCTCAGTCCCGTTAATGACGAAGGTGCCCTTGTCCGTCATCAGTGGGATATCGCCCATATAGACGTCTTGTTCTTTAATATCTTTGACCGAGCGGGCGCCGGTTTCCTCGTCGAGATCAAACACGATCAAGCGCAATTTCACTTTCAGCGGCGCGGCGTAGGTCATGTCGCGCTGCATGCATTCGTCGACGTCGTATTTCGGCGGCTCAAACTCGAAATTCACGTATTCCAGGACCGCGCGCTCGGAGAAATCTTTGATCGGGAACACGGACTTGAACACCGCATGCAGCCCGTCGTCGCCGCGATCCGCGATCGCGATGTCTTTCTGCAGAAACTGATCATAGGAGGAGCGCTGCACCTCGATCAGGTTCGGCATCACCACCGTCTCGGGGATCTGGCCGAAGGATTTCCGAATGCGTTTTTTGCCCGTGAACGACAAACCCATTGCTGGTCCCTTCACTGTTTCGCCAAGCCTTGCGCGTGCGCGCGAAAGCGTCGGACTGACCCCCGCCAAGGCCGCGGCGGGTTGCGGGTGGTATTGGCGCACCAACTTGTGCGCAGAAACGCGAACAAGACGCGCGGGAGCCGCCCCCGCGCGTCCGAATACGCTATGCGGTTAACGCGCCGACATCGGCGCGCATCAGCCTATTTGAGCTCGACCTTGGCGCCCACGCCTTCGAGCTTGGACTTAATGTCTTCGGCTTCTTCCTTCGGCACGCCCTCTTTGACGGCTTTCGGTGCGCCTTCGACCAACTCCTTGGCCTCTTTCAGGCCCAAGCCGGTGATGGCGCGAACTTCCTTAATGACGTTGATTTTCTTGTCGCCCACGGACTCCAAGACCACATCAAACTCTGTCTTCTCTTCTTCTTTGGCCTCCTCGCCGCCGCCCGCGGCGCCCGCCATCATCCCCGGCATCATCATGGGCGCTGCGGCCGCAGCCGCGGACACGCCCCATTTGTCTTCCAGGAGCTTGGTGAGTTCAGCGGCTTCTAGCACAGTCAAGCCGGAGAGGTCTTCGACAAGTTGTTCAATCTTCGACATGGGTTCGTCCTTTCAAAGTCGGTTTTAAGCGTCACGCATAAGATGCGGAGATGACTTAAGCGGTTTCTTTTTGAGCATACGCGTTGATGACGCCGGCCAGGCCGCGGCCCGGTTCGGCGATCGTGCGCGTGAGCTGTTCGGCGGGCTTGTTGAGCACGGTGACCAGCTTGGTTGCAGGCTGATTGAACAGCCCCAACAGCTTGGCCCGCATCTCATCAAGCGACGGCATGGTCGCCAGCGCTTTGACGCCCTCCGGATCAAGAACCGTCGGCCCCAAAATGCCGCCAACCAGAATGAATTTCTCATTCTCTTTGGCGTAATCGACGGCGATCTTCGACGCCGCCACCGGGTCCCTCGCGAACAAAATCGCCGCCGGACCGGTAAACAGGCTCGCGCCCGCCGCCCCGTCGGTGTCCTGCAAAGCGATTTTCGCCAAACGGTTTTTCACCACTTTCAAGGTTGCGTCGACGTCGCGAAGTTTGCCGCGCAACCCCGTCATTTCCGCAACGGTCAGACCCGCATACCGAGCGACCACCACCGCGCCGGAGTCGGCGAAGATGGCTTTCAAGGTCTCCACGGCTTCGGTCTTTTGCACCCGATCCATCGCGGTCTCCTCTTACTCGGCGCCGGGCCCATCCCAACGCCGCTTCGCCGCCACCGTAGTTGGCTGAGCCAACGTCGATTAACGGCCCCTGTCCCGGGCAAGAGGAGAACCGACTTCGCCCCCGCACGCGGCGAGGGTGCAGACGATGTCCCTTCCATTCCCGTCTGCGCAGGGTCGAACGGATTAAGCCGGCGCACCGGCCCCTGCGGTCTCGGACAGGCGGCGCGCAAGACGACCTCGCCTGACGCGCCCCTTCCCCGCACTATTCGCGGGAAACTCAATCGAGCGTCCCCTCAGAGACGCCCACCTTTAGCGCCGGAATACACTCCCCGCGCGCGGAAGGCAAAACTTTAAACGCTCGCCACCGAGCCCGGTTCAATGCGCACCCCCGGTCCCATGGTCGAGCTGATAGCCAGCTTTTTGACATAGGCGCCTTTGGCGCCTGACGGCTTGGCCTTATTCACCGCATCCATCAGCGCGCGGATGTTTTCGCTCAGCGCTGTTTCGCTGAAGGAGGCTTTACCGACGCCCGCATGCACGATGCCGGCTTTTTCCACCCGAAACTGCACCGCGCCGCCTTTGGCGTCTTTCACCGCTTGAGCGACATTGGGCGTCACCGTGCCCACTTTCGGGTTCGGCATCAGCCCGCGCGGGCCAAGGATTTTACCCAACCGGCCGACGAGCGGCATCATATCGGGGCTGGCGATGCAGCGATCGAAATCCAAATTTCCCTTTTGGATCTGCTCCATCAGGTCTTCCGCGCCGACAATGTCCGCGCCCGCGGCCTGAGCCTCCTCCGCCTTCGCGCCGCGCGCGAACACCGCCACGCGAATGGTCTTGCCCGTGCCGTGAGGCAGGTTGCAGACGCCGCGCACCATTTGGTCGGCGTGGCGCGGATCGACGCCCAGATTGACCGCCAGTTCGATAGACTCATCGAATTTGGCTTTGGCGTTGGCTTTCACCAGGCTCACCGCCTCATCGAGGGCGTAAAGCTTGGTGGGCTCGACGCCCGAGCGGGCGGCTTTCATGCGTTTGCCTAAAGTCGCCATGATCAGCCCTCCACGACCTGAAGGCCCATCGACCGGGCGGAGCCTTCAATGATCTTTGTCGCCGCGTCCAAGTCGTTGGCGTTGAGATCCTTCATTTTCGCTTCGGCGATTTCGCGGCACTGGGCCAACGTCACTTGGCCGGCCACATCGCGGCCCGGCTTGGAGCCGCCCGATTTCAGCTTGGCGGCGCGCTTGAGATAAAAGCTCGCCGGCGGCGTCTTGGTCTCAAAGGTGAAGGATTTGTCCTGAAAGACCGTGATGATGGTGGGCAAGTGCATGCCCTTTTCCAAATCCCCGGTCCGGGCGTTAAAGCCCTTGCAGAACTCCATAATATTCACCCCGCGCTGGCCCAAGGCCGGCCCGATCGGGGGGGACGGGTTTGCGGCGCCTGCCGGCACCTGCAATTTGATGTACCCGATAATCTTCTTCGCCACTGCCCTTCTCCTCTTCGCCGTTGCGCGTGGAACGCGCGCGGGGGTGCGGTGCGGTCCGACGGGTCAGGGTGCGCCCGTCTCGCCTCCCGCGAGGGACTAAACGCGGATCGTTTAGTCCAATTTCTCGACTTGGCCGTACTCCAACTCCACCGGCGTCGCCCGACCAAAAATCGACACCGCCACTTTTAGCCGCGCCCGCTCCTCGTCGACCTCTTCCACAAGACCTTCGAAGGATTGGAACGGCCCATCCATCACTTTCACTTTTTCGCCGATCTCGAAGACAATGGTGGGCTTAGGCCGCTCCACGCCTTCTTCAATCTGGCCCAGGATCGAGCGCACTTGCGCTTCGGGAACAGGGCTCGGCTTCTTGCGTTTGTCCGCGCCCAAAAAGCCTGAGACTTTCGGCGTGTTCTTGACCAGGTGATAGGCGTCATCGGTCAGCCGCATTTTCACCAGCACATAGCCGGGGAAGAATTTCCGCTCGGCGGTGACTTTGCGGCCCCGGCGCACTTCGACCACCTCTTCGGTGGGCACCAGGATTTCCTCGAAATCGTCTTCGAGTTCTTTTTCCTTCGCCTCGCGCCGGATCGAGTCCGCTACCTTGTTCTCAAAGTTCGAATAGGCGTGAACGATATACCATTTGGGTTCGAGCATGATGTCGCCTCAGGCCCCGACCGCGAGAATGCGCGATACACCAAAATTGATCACTAAATCGACCACAAAGAAAAACACCCCCGCCAAGGCGACCATAATGAACACCATAATGGTGGCCACAGTGGTCTCACGGCGCGAAGTCCAGGTGACCTTGCGCGCTTCTTGACGCACTTCGCGCACAAACTTCACAGGGCTTGTGCGTTTCTTCGTCTCGGCCATTTTGACTGCCATGCGCGGGGCGGACCCGGTCTTCCCTAAACGAACGAGCCCGCCAAGGCGGCGGGCGCGCGGTGTCTGATCATCAGCGATTTAACGCGAGCGGCGGTATATGTCGCAAATCCCGCGCCTTGGCAAGGGGTGCGCGTGCGTTAGCCGATCGAAACACACGCCCTCAGCCGCCCGCTAGCGCCCGGCACTAACGCGTTGAACCGGAGGATCTTAAATTCGCCTCGGGAGGCGGCCTTCCCGCCATTAAGCACGGGCGAGCGGTGCAGCTCATTGACCGTTACAGATATTTTGCCATCCGAGCCGAATGCGAACCCGTCGGGCCACAACAGATCATCGCCGTCGCCATGGTGGTCCCTCCTCGCATGCGGTGGCTCAAAACGCGGCGCTCTCTACCGCCGAACGCCGCCATCGGGCATGGGAGGCTCGGCGTCCCGGCTGCAGGGGCGTTAGATGATCGAAGATTTTAAAGTTGCACTGGCAGGGGCGGAGGGACTCGAACCCCCGACCCTCGGTTTTGGAGACCGATGCTCTACCAACTGAGCTACACCCCTAGCGCAAGCCTTATCCATTACGCGGATTTTCTGGCGCGCGCAAACCGCTTGTGTGGCGACGCTTGGGCGCGGGTTAGCGGTTCTGCGCCACGACATAGGCGCCGACAATGACCGCCATGAGCGCGTAATGCACCTCGCGGCTGGTCAGCGCCGCTTCCCCCACGACAAGGGCGAGGGTCACGACAACGAGGGCGAGCGCCACCAAAGCCAAGCCCCAGAAAATTCGCTTTGAGGCTAAGATGATGGCGTGGGAAAGCTCCCCATCTTGGGCTGTTGTGTCCGCAATCAGATTACTCATACGTACAAAATGTGCGTTATTTGGGCTTTTGTCCAGTCACGCCAACAACGATCAAGCCAACGCCGGCGGTGAAAAGCGCGGTTTCCGGTCCTGGAAACGGATCGAAAACCGCATCCACGGCGCCGAGACCGATTAGTCCGAACCCTGCGACCAACGATCCGAACCGGCCGTATACGGACAATCTGTCCCCGGAGCGATTTTTATGATCGGGTTCCATAGCGTGATTATGCCTGACACCAGACCAAAACAAAGCCGGCCTGAGACATAGCTCAGGCCGGCTTCGCAATACTGGTCAGAGAGATAGCTCTCGCCTGTTACTCGACGATTTTGGCGACGACCCCGGCGCCGACCGTGCGACCGCCTTCACGGATGGCGAAGCGCAGCTTCTCCTCCATCGCGATCGGCTGGATCAGCTCCACATTCACATTCACATTGTCCCCCGGCATCACC
>JBHJGU010000049.1:0-81563 GCA_050331475.1 Maricaulaceae bacterium
CGGTTCAACCGTCTCCGCAGTCGTCGTTCCTGTGGCGGCTTCCGCTTCTTCGGTCGCCGGTTCCGAGATCGCGGGCGTCCACGCCTCGCGCGCCGCGCTCAAGCCAGCCTCATCGGTGGCGAGCGCATGGATGCGCAACACGGTTTCAAGCTGACGGTGACCCTTCTTCCGGCGATAGGTCGACCGCCGCTTCTTTTTGAAGATAAGGTTCTTTTCGCCTTTGCGCTGGTGAACAACCTCAGCGAGCACGCCCGCGCCGTCAACCAAAGGCGCACCGACCTGAACCGCGTCCCCGGAATTGATCATCATCACATCGCATAGCGCGACCAATTCGCCCGGCGCACCGTCGAGACGTTCCACGATGATTTCATCGTCTTTCGCGACTTTATATTGTTTGCCGCCCGTCTTGATGACCGCGAACATGGCTCGCTCCAATACGCTAGCTGCGCGGGGCTATCCGCCTATCGCGCAATAATCGTCGGGTCGCCGACGGAACCCGACGACGAAGGAGCGGGGACATTACTGAAAGCCGCCGACGCGTCAAGCGGTGAATGTCCTCTGGCGCGCGGGTTTAAAGGGAGGAATCGAGCGCGATCGAACGCGCGCGCCGATGACTTACCCGCCCCCTGCGGACTGAAGCCGTTCGAGATCACGGATCGCTTCCCGGTCCGCCGCACGTCGATCATCCCATTGCGCTTGGGTCAGGCAGGTGCGTTTGGTAAATCGGCTTCCGGTTATTGGCTCATGTTTGCAGACCAGACGGGTGCGATAATCGTCATCAGACCGCTTCGGCGGGGGCGCATCCTCGGTCGTGGCGGGTTCAGTCGCCGCGGTGGCGGGCGGCTGAGCGTTGAGCGCGGGATCGGACCCGCCCTCAGACGTCGCGCACGCGCTGCATAACGCGAGGCCTAAAATACTAACGACTGTCCGATAAATCGTCGACATGAGCGCTCTCCCCAAACCTCATTTGGAAAGGGTACGGGCGCAGACAACGGCGTCAAGACTAGGCGCACTGAAACAATGATATTAAAAATATAAGGTCTTTATAACTTTAACCCCAAGGGCCGCGCTTTTGTAGAACGCGGCCCCCGGTTGGCGGCGACTTGCAGAGCGTCCTAACAGCGACGACGAACGCGGCTCCCGGTGAACGCGCATTCGCGGGCTTGCTCGTTCGACGCTTGGGTTTGCTGACCGGCATCGGCAAGCGTGGTGTTTGAGCTGGCGCAGCCACCTAACGCGGCGAAGCTGATGACGGCGAGCAAAGCGATGATCGATTTCATATCAATTGTTCCTTCCCCAAACCGCGTCATGCGGTCGTATATCAGGGGGACCATTTATCATGAGATCCAGCGGGAGAACCCCACGTTACGCGAACGTTAACACCTGTCATATGACGCTATCTTGCGTGATCGGCCATGCGCTCGCGATACCCTCAGATCGCTTTAAAGCCGTCGGCGGTCGGCTTCGGTCTTGCGCCGCACCCGGGGTTTCCGTAGAACCCGCGCCTGCCCTAAGGAGAGGTGCCGGAGTGGTCGAACGGGGCGGTCTCGAAAACCGTTGTGCGCGCGAGCGTACCCAGGGTTCGAATCCCTGTCTCTCCGCCACCATTACGTCAGTACGGCGATCACGATCGCTTCGGCGCCGAAAGAATTGCGCAAATCGCGCTTTGTCCATGATCTGTCGGTGCGTTGCGGCCCCGCTAGCGGTGCTCTCAGCGGCGACTGGTGTTAACGCTCAAGACGTATTGGAGGCCGCCAAAACCATCGAGCGTGATCTTGACGCCCGGGTCGGCGTTTTCTTGCACGATTACGAGACGGGGCGGATCATCAGTCATAACGCGGACGAGAGGTTCCCGCTAAACAGCACGTTCAAGCTGCTCGCGTGCGGGGCGCTGTTGGCGCGCGTCGACGCGGGGCGTGCTGAGCTGGAGACGCCAACCGCGATCTCACCGGAGCGCCTCGCCCCCTATTCGCCGGTCGTTAAGTCTTTGGTCGAGGCCGGGCGCGCGTTCATAACCCTTGAGCGCGCTTGCGCGGCCGCCCTGTCGGTTAGCGACAATACCGCGGCGAACCGCGTGCTCGAGGCCGTCGGAGGGCCCGAAGGATTGACCGAATTCCTGCGCGACGTCGGGGACCGCGTCACTCGCTTGGACCGTCGGGAGCCTGATCTAAACGAGGCTCACCCCGGAGATCCGCGCGATACGACAACGCCGCGCGCCATTGCGCAAACCGCGCGCGCTTTGATCGTGGGCGAGACGCTATCGGCGCCCAGCCGAGCGCAATTGCGCATCTGGCTGGATGACCACCAGGTCGCCGACGCCTTGTTTCGCGCGGTCCTGCCCGCGAATTGGTCGATCCATGACCGCACCGGCGCGGGCGATTATGGCTCGCGATCGATCGTAGCGGTCTTGTACCCACCCGACCGCGCGCCGATCGCCACGGCCGTTTATATTGCAAAGACGACCGCGAGTTTCCGTGAGCGCAATGCGGCGATCGCGACGGTCGGCCAAGCAATCGTATCAATGGTTGAAGCGGGTTAATGCGTTGAAAGCGCCAACAGCGTCTTGGGGGGACAGGCTGCGCGGGTACCGGTCGTTGATGCTCAACGATCACGGCTTTCTAAGATTGGCGGTTTGGAACGAGCATGAAATTTCGCCGGGCGTTTGGCGGTCCAATCAACCCACGCCGCGCCGGATTAGGCTTTGGGCAGACCGCGGGATCAAGACCGTTGTTAACCTGCGCAATGAAAGTCCCAAGGCTTGGTATGCGTTGGAAGCCGATGCGTGCGCGCGGTTCGGTGTTGAGCTCGTAAATTTCGCCGCGCGGTCGCGCGCTGCGCCGGAAAAGGCCTGGTTCCACGACGTCAAAGCCTTGTTTGCGCAGGTCGAGCCGCCCTTCGTCATGCACTGCAAATCCGGCGCGGATCGGGCCGGTCTAATGAGCGCTCTCTACTTACTGATAGCGCAAAACCGTCCCGTAGAGGAGGCGGCGGCGCAATTAAGCTGGCGCTATCTGCATGTGCGCCAAGGCAAGACCGGAATTTTAGACTTCTTGATTGATGAATACGCGCGCTCTAACGCCCTGCACTCCATGTCGTTTCTGGACTGGGTCGATGAGCGCTACGATCCCACCGCCCTGCGCGCAGCGTTTCAACCCGCCCCATTGGCGGACTTTGTCGTCGACCGCGTGCTGAGGCGCGAATAGCTCAACTTCCCGCGAGGCAGTTGACCGAACCACGGGCAGGGGTGATGTCTGATTCTGGATTCGTCGCCGATGTTTTTGAGGGCCCGTCATGCGCAAACTTCTTTTGGTCGCCGGCGCCACGGTTGCCGCACTCGCCACAGCGAGCGTTCTGTTAGCGCGTGCTGATGCGGCCGATGACGCGGCGCCGCCGCCGGCGGACGCGCCACGGGCGCAGCCGACACGCGTCGAGGACGCGATTTTCGCTGGCGGCTGTTTCTGGTGTGTCGAGGCGGACCTGGAAAAGCTGCCTGGCGTGATCGAGGCGGTTTCAGGGTATACCGGCGGCCATGTCAAAAACCCGTCTTATGAAGACGTGACCTATCTGGACACGGGCCACAAAGAAGCGGTTCGCGTGCGCTATGACGCCGATGTCATCGATTACGAAACCTTGGTCAGCGTGTTCTTGCGCACCATCGATGTGACCGACGATTTAGGCCAGTTCTGCGACAAAGGCGCGTCTTACCGCACCGCAATTTTCGCGCTGGATGCGGATCAACGGGCCATCGCCGAGGCGGAGATTGCGGAAATCGAGGCGGCGAACACGGTGTTGGGCGGGGTGGTCACCCCGGTTCTCGATGCGGGGACCTTCTATCGCGCCGAAGGCTATCACCAGGACTATTATAAGAAAAACCCAGTCCGATACTCGCTTTACCGGCGAGGCTGCGGCCGCGATGCGCGGTTACGCCAGATTTGGGGCGACGACGCCATGGGCCGGCGGTTTTATTCCGACGGAGCTCAGACCGCGCAGCGTTAAACGGTGATCGCCGTTTTCGCCGAACGAGGTCTGACATGCTCAATCGTCGCGCGGTCGTGCTCGCCGGAGCCTCCGCGCCGCCGCTGCGCAACGCCTCCGATCTGCACCAGAAGGATTTAGACACGCCGGTCTAATGGGCCGCGGAAACGCGCTACCAGCGGCTTTATGTGCTGCCCGAGCTGGAGATTGTCGCCGTGCGCCAAAAGCCCATTGATCCGCGTACGGTGTTTTCGGGTCGGTCGAGCGGTTGGTCGGACCTTGCGTTCCTCGAACGCGTGTTAGACGCGGTCTAAGCCCCCCCGCCCGCCTTGGCGCATCAATCCAGGGTTGACGGCGTTCGAAGCTGTGGTGCGTAAGCCGAGGCGCGCCAAAGTGTGACCGAACGAACCTTGTCCCCGCCCAAACCGATCTGCAGTGGCGCGAGCGCCGCCCTTTCGGCGAAGTCCGGCGCGGCGATCGCTGCGTGGTGAGACTTGCTGACCGCGACCAAAAGCGGACCCTCGGCGCCGCGGGTCAGAGGCGCAATCAGTTCAGCGTGATTGCGCGGCCTCGCGTATTGGGACCACATCACCAATTTGTCCGCGATTTCAGGTGCGTAATAATGTGCGGCGTAAAAGACAAACCGATCATCGGTGACCACCGTCGCGCATCCGATGCGCGCGCAGCGTTGCGCGAGCGCTTGCGTGGTCGCCTCCCAACCCCGCACCCGCTTGGAGACGTTCGACCATCCCATCGCGTCGATAAAACCGGGCGAGAGCACCACCGCACTCCAAACCGCAGCGATCATCAGAGGCGGCGCGAACACCAATCCGCTCAGCCAAGCCGGACGGGGTCTCTGCGCAAGCCAATACCCGGCCAGCAAAAACGCCGCCGGCAAGGCCGCGGCTGCCCAATTGGCGTGCGCTCGGCTTATGAAGGCTTGGATCGCCACAATCGCTAAGGGCGGCGCGGCGAAGGCGACAAGCCAGGCCCAGCGATCTCGGTCCGGGCCGGCGAGCGCGCGGGCGGCCCCTAACCCGGCGATCACCAGGGCGGCTGGGCCGACGAAATAAAATTGATCGATCAAGAACCCGCCCAATTCGCGCACGTCGAAGCGGGCGTCGGCCCAATTGGCATTCTCCGCGGTGTGAGACACGGTCGCGAAACCTGTTTGGAGGTTCCACAGGACATTGGGCGCGATCAGCGCCATAGCGATAACAAGCGCTAGCGCGCCTTGGGCGCGTAACAGGCTTCGCCGAAGCTTAGCGTCCAGCGCTAAGCCTAAGCTCAGCCCGATCGCGGCGTAAACCATGGCGTATTTCGCTAAAAACCCCAGACCGAACGCGACGCCCAAGCTGACCGCCCAGCCCCAGGACCGCGGGTCGTCGCGCAAGCGCGCCAACGCCAACAGCGCCAAGGCCGCCAAGGGCGTCATCACCGTAGCCGTGCTCAACACCATGCCGCCGATCCAGACCCCGGGCGCGCTGACATAGATCGCGCACGCCCAGGCGCCGGCGCGCGGCGCGCCTAAGGCCCGGCCGCAAAGGCCCAACAAGACCGCCGTCGCAAAATGCAAGATTGGCCCGGGGGCACGGATCGCCCAGGTGGCGTCGCCCAAAACGGCCGTGACAACCGCGATCAGCCCCGCGATCAAGGGCGGCTTGGACACATAGCCCCAATCCAGCGATTGAGCCCACGTCCAATACTGCGCCTCGTCGGGGTAAAGCTCTAACGGGGTGAACGCCACCAGCAGCGCGCGCCAGAGCGTGATCACCGCGGCGAAGCCCACCGCGGTCCGCAGGCCGAGGCCCCAAGCCCAGCCCTGGCGCACGGCCGGGCCGGCCATCGAAGTCGTTACCACACTCATCGACGATTTCTGGAGATTATCCTTGCGTCCCACCGTCTTTTGACCCATATCGCCGCGATGCGAAAGGCCCCGCTGACCGGGGTCTTTTTGCGTAATTGGATGGTCTATTACGAACGGAGGTTGGGATGCACGACGGCTCCCCCGCCCGCTTCGACGATAAAAGCGAGGCGGATCTCGAACAGCGGCTCGCCGCGCCGGCCCAGTTGGCTGACGCGGCGGTAAATTCCAACGAGCCCCTGGATTTCTTCATCAAAGAAGACGGCATTGAATACGCCGGCAGGCATGTGATCGTGGATCTTTGGGGCGCGCAACGCCTCGACGACCTCGCCCATATCGAGACCTCACTGCGCCGCGCGGCGATAGACGCGGGCGCGACCATTCTCAGCTCGGATTTCCATCGCTTCCAACCCAATGGCGGCGTGTCGGGTATGCTGGTTTTGGCCGAAAGCCACATCTCCATCCATACCTGGCCCGAGCGCGCGTTCGCCGCCGTGGACGTCTTTATGTGTGGGATCTGCAAGCCCGAACGGACGATCGCGGTCCTAAAGGCGGCGTTTTCTCCCCAGACAACTGCGGTGAATTCGCTTAAACGCGGCGTCACCGCTTAGTCCCACCATGACGCTGGGTTTAGAGCCGGCGTCGGCCCGGTCGGACGCGCCGGCGGAGCCGCTCGCCCTTCGGTTGGAGCGGTTCGCGATCCGCGGCGCGATCCTGGCGGCCCTCGCTTGGCTTGTGTTAGCGGGGGCGGGGCTCGCACTCAGCCCGGTGCTGGATCGGGTCAATTTGGCCGGGCGGGGCCTGGGCTCTTGGTTTCGGTATGTCGGGGCTCTGGCGGCCTTCGTCCTCACCGCGATCGGTTATGGCGGCTATCTCATCGTTTTAGAGCGTCGGGCGCGCGAACGCGGCGACGCGAGTGCGTCATGATTGCAGATTTCGCGCCCGCGGAGACGATTTGGTTCGGTTGGCCCTCGGCGCGCGCGCCCTGGGGGGCGGCGTTCGACGCAGAGCGCGCGGAATTCGCGACCGCGATCAATGCATTCATCGGCGCGACTGCGCCGTTTGAGCCGGTTGTGGTTGTTGCCGCGGACGCATCCTCCGCCGAAGCCGCGCGCGCGGCCTTAAGCGCTGAGGCGGAGGTGGTCGAGATCCCATTTGGCGATGTGTGGTTGTGCGATTTGACCCCGTTGCCCACGCGTAAAGGCTGGGTCGCCCCCAGGTTTAACGGTTGGGGCGGCAAGTTTGTCTATCCGGGCGATGCGGACTTCGGCTCAGCGCTCGCGCGCCGGTTAGACCTCGCGCTCACCCCGTTGGACTTGGTGTTAGAGGGCGGCGCGCTGACGACGGATGGGGAGGGGACTGTGCTAACCACGCGCGCTTGTGTCCTTAATCCCAACCGAAACCCCGGGCTGAGTGAGGCGGAAGCGGAAACGCGGCTTGCCGCTGCGCTGGACCTGCAACAGATCCTTTGGCTCGACGACGGCTTGGCCTGGGACGAAACCGACGGGCATATCGACAACCTCGCCCGCTTTGTCGCGCCGGGACGGATCGCTGTCGCCCAAGCGTTTGGCGAGGACGACCCCAATGCGGGTGTTTATGCCGCCGCCTGGGAGCGCTTGTCCGCAGCCCGCGACGCCCGGGGCCGGCGGCTTGAGTTGATCGCTATTCCCTCCCCGGGGCGACGGTTAGGCGCGGACGGCGCGCCGGTCGCCGCCAGTGCGATGAATTTCGTGGTCGGCGTCCACCGGGTCTTGGTTCCCCTTTATGGCGCGGCGAGCGACACGGCGGCGCTGGACGCAATCGGCGCAGCGTTTCCCGACCACGACGTTGTCGGCGCCCGCGCGGACGCGATTCTGACCGGCGGCGGCGCGTTTCACTGCGCCTCCTTCCGCTTGCCGAAAGGCTTTTAATCGATGACCACGACACGCATCGCGGTTTTGCAGGCCGCGTTTTCCGCCGATCGCGACGCCAATATCGACGCGGTCGTTAAGCTCACAATAGAGGCCGCCGAAGCGGGCGCGCAGATCATTCTACCGCCTGAGCTGTTCCAAGGCCCGTATTTCTGCCGCACCCAAGAGGAGACCTGGTTCGAGGCCGCCCGGCCGTGGGATGCTGATCCCGGCGTCGATGCGCTCAGAACGGTCGCCGCAGAGCGCCAAGTCGTCATCGCCGCGTCGTTCTTCGAGCGGGCGGGGCCGGAGTTTTTCAATAGTTTGGCGATGATCGACGCGGACGGGGCGGTGTTGGGTCTCTATCGAAAGAGCCATATTCCCGACGGGCCGGGCTATCAGGAAAAGTACTATTTTCGGCCCGGCGATACGGGTTTTCGGGTTTGGGCGACCCGGTATGGGCGGGTTGGCGCAGGCATTTGCTGGGATCAATGGTTTCCCGAAGCCGCCCGCGCCATGGCGCGCCAGGACGCTGATCTCTTGCTCTATCCAACCGCAATCGGGTCAGAGCCCCATGATCCCGATTTGGACACGCGCGATCCGTGGCGACGGGCTATGGTGGGACATGCGGTCTGCAACGTCGTGCCGGTGGCCGCCGCCAATCGGGTTGGGGTGGAGCACGGCCAACGCTTTTACGGTCGGTCGTTCATTTGCGACGATCGCGGCGACGTCCTGACACAGATGGATGAAGCGGTGACCGGGTTCGCGGTCGCAGATTTAGATTTCCCGGCAACGCGGCGCCGTCGCGCGGGGTGGGGCTTTTTCCGCGATCGCCGGAGTGAGCTTTACACAGACCTAGTCGGGCCGGCGCCGGGCGCTTAGCCGTCTTGGAGCGCTTTGGCCTGTTCGATCCAGTTCTCCCGCTCGATCCGCCCGCGAAATTTCAGGTGGAGGTTGACCCAGTCCGCGTTGGCCGGGGTCCATTCCGCGATCTGGCGAAAATGGAAGACGCCGATATTATGCAGGACGTCTTTGAGCTTCGGGCCGATCCCTTTGATCCGGGTCAGGTCGTCGGGCTCGCCGTCCGGGGCGGTTAGAAGCGGAGGTTCCTCGCCGGCGCCTACGGGCGTCGGGTCTGGTTCGACCGGGGTGGGCGCGGGCGCCGGCGTCGCCGCAGCAGGTTCAGGGGTTTTGGCGGCGGCGGGTTTCGCGGGCGCCGGCTCTGGCTTAGCCGTGTCCGCGGCGGGTGCGGGCTTGGCGGCGGCCTTTGCGACGGGCTCGGGTTGTCGTGAGGCTTTCGGGGCCGTGGTCGGCGCGGGTTTGCCGTCACCTTCGTTTAAAAAGCTCAGCGCATTGGGCCAGGTGTCCAGCGCGCCGATATCCCACCATTGCCCCAGTGTCGCGCCTGCGCTGTCGAATAGGGACATATCCGCTAACGACCGCGCCGGGCTGAACAGGCTTAACCAGCTTTGCATCGCCAAGCGGAACCAGGCCGCCTGGCTGTCCTGGACCAGGTTGACCGCCTCGGACATCCAATCCGCGCCCTCATCCGTCAAAGACACCCAAAACCCGCTTGCCGGGTTTTCGCCGACGCCCATGCGAAGATGGGCTGGGGTAAGCGCGGCCCCATGCAAGGTCAACGCGCTAAGACCCGCCCAGTATTGCGTCAAGGCGGTTTGAACGGCGTCGAACGTGTCGGCGGCGGTAACGTCATTCGCGGTTTCGGACATAAGCAAGCCTCCTCAGCCGGCGCAGCAAGGCGTGACCAAATATATTGCGCTGCAATATAGCCGGTGTTGTTGCGCTGCACAATAAGGCGCGTATCCGCGATCAGCCGTGGGCTTCTTCCGCGTCGGCGGGCGGCAATGGGGTCGCGTCATAAAGGCTCGGCCAAGGTCGATCCGCCACCGTCACCTCACGGGTTTCACCGAACCCGTTGAATTGGGTGCGCATGGTCGCGCCATACGCGCCGATTTGGCCGATCTCGATATAATCGCCTTCGCGGATGTCGGCGGGCAGGTCGAACGGCCCCGCCATGGCGTCGATCGAATCACAGGTGGGGCCGAACAATCGAAACGGCGCGAGCTCGGCGGCGTTATCCGCATGGGGCCGCAATAGCCGGGCTGGGAACCGCCAATCCATATGCGCAGCGTCGAACAAATTGCCGTAAGCGCCGTCATTAATGAACAAAGCGTCGCCCTTGCGCAGCTCCACCCGCACGACGAGCGAGGTCGTCTCCGCGACCAGCGCACGGCCGGGCTCGCACCATAGCTCTGCGGTCTCCACCACATTCATGGTCTCAAACCCCTCCGCGATCGCCGTGGCGTAGGCGTCCAAGGGCGGGGGCGTCATGCCGGGATAAATACTGGGAAAGCCACCGCCAGCATCGACGATTTCCGCTGTCACCCCGGCCCGGGTCAGCCTACGGCTCGCCTCGGCCATGGCGCCGCCAAAGGCGCGCGGGTCCATGCACTGGCTGCCCACGTGGAACGAGACGCCGAACCGAGCGGCGTAACGACGCGCCGCGCGCAGGACGTCTGTGGCGTCAAAGGCGGACACGCCGAATTTGCCGACGAGCGGCAACAGCGCGGAATCGTTGTCCACCGCCAAGCGAACCATCAAGGTCAGGTCCGTAGCGCCGCCGGTCGCCTCGTGCAGCTTGTCGAGCTCGTCCAGGCTATCGAGCGCGAAAATGCGCACGTCGAAATCGAAATACGCTTCGGCGATGGCCCGGCGGCTTTTAATAGGGTGAAGAAACGCGAGCTCCGCGCCAGGACACCGTTCCGCGACGGCGCGCATTTCGCGCGGCGAGGCGACGTCAAAGCCGGTGATCCCGGCATGGAAAATCTCATCAATCGCCCAGGGCGCTGGGTTGGCTTTGACGGCGTAGAGCGCGCGTCCGGGGAATCGGTCCGCAAACCAGCGCGCAGCGGCGCCTGCGCGGCCCGGTCGAATACAGGCTACGGGATTTTCAGGCCGGTCTTGGGCGACCAGGTCGAACGGCGTCGGGAAAGCGTCCAATTCACAGGACCTCCTGGCGGCGCTCCCCGGTTGAGCGCAACATCTGACTTCCGGAAGCGCGCGACATAGGTGACCGGTCGGCGTGTGTAAAGGGGCGTATGGCGTCGCCGGTCGGATTTCACGCTGCGCTCCGGGGAGCGGTTATTTTCACCGGCCTTGGGAGGGGTTCCGCGCCTTGTCACATGGCCGCCGTGTTCCTCAGGCATCACAAAGGATCATTGCCGCGCCGCGGGCGAATCCGCTCGCGCCGGGCGCCACTGAACCACGGGGGAGATGACATGACGCGATTTCTAGCCGGCTGCGCCGTTCTGGCGCTGGGTGCGTGCGGTCCAGCGGAAACGCCGCCATCGCAGGCGGGTGGCGCACGCGCGCCGATCAGCGAACCGCAAGGCGGCGCCGCCTCGCGGGCCGGCGGGCGCGCGGCCATCCAAATCGTCGGCTCGTCAACGGTGTTCCCATTCACCACAACGGTGGCGGAATCCTTCGGCGCGAAGACCGAACACCCGACCCCGGTGGTGGAGCAAACCGGCTCCGGCGGCGGCATGAAACTGTTTTGTTCGGGCGTGGGCGAAAGCTATCCCGACCTCACGAATTCCTCGCGCCGGAAGAAGGTGGACGAATGGGAGACCTCCAACGCCAATGGGGTGACTGAAATCGTCGAAATCCAAATCGGTTTTGACGGCATCGTGCTCGCGCGATCAAAAGACAATCCACCGCTCGACATGACGCTGAAGGAGTTGTTCTCGGCCGTGGCGAAGTCGCTGCCAACGTCGGATGACGACTGCACGCTGCAGCCTAACCCTTACACGCGTTGGACCGAGATCAACCCGGCTTTGCCGGACACGCGCATTGAGGTGTTCGGCCCGCCGCCCACGTCGGGCACCCGCGACGCGTTCGTAGAAATCGCCATGGACAAGGGCGCGGCGCAATATCCCTGCCTGGCCGAGCTGGCGGAGACCGATGAAGACGCCTTCGAAGCGGTCGCGCGCACCTTGCGCGAAGATCAACTCTGGATCGATGGTGGAGAGAATGACAACGCGCTGGTGCAGACCTTGGTCAAAACCCCTCCGGCCTTTGGCGTGTTCGGCTATTCCTTTCTCGAGCAGAATTCGGACAAAATTTTAGCGGTGTCCGTGGACGGGGTCGCTCCGAGTTTCGAGAACATCGCCTCCGGCGCCTATCCGATTTCCCGGTCCATGTATGTCTATGTCAAACGCCAGCATGTGGGCCTCATCCCTGGGTTGGAGGACTTTATCGCGGAGTATACCTCCGAGGGCGCTTGGGGGGAGTTCGGCTATCTGGTCGACAAAGGCCTGATCCCGCTGCCTCAAGCGGAACGGACCCGGGCGTCGATGTCGGCGCAAGACCTCGAAATCATGACTGGGCCGCCGGTGGGCGACGCGCATTAAGCTGGTCCTGGAGAGGCCCATTTAAGCTGCGTCCGGGCGTTTGGGTTCGGACGCGGCCAAGTTCGCGCCCGCCTGAGCCTTCCGCCGGCGCAGTCGCGCCAGGCGTCTGAGCCGTGTCCACAGCCTGCGCCGTTGGGGCGGATCTTGGGGTTTGAGGTTCTTGACGAACTCTTCCGCGCAGGATCGCCACGAATAAGTCTCCGCAAACGCGCGCGCGTCTTCTCGGGTCAGGTTCAGGCAATCCAAACAGGCTTGGTGCAAATCCTCGCCGACATAGCCAGCGTTTGAGCCCGGGATGATGTCCACCGGTCCCGGGGCGGGGAAGGCGGCGACGGGCGTCCCGCTCGCCATCGCCTCAAAAATCACCAGGCCGAAGGTGTCGGTCAGGCTTGGGAAGACAAAGACGTCCGCTGCGGCGAAGTACTTCACAAGCTCGTCGCCGAATTTCGCGCCCGGAAACGCCACGTGGGGGTATTTCTCCATCAGAGCCGCGCGCTGAGGCCCGTCGCCGACAATGACTTTGGAGCCGGGCAAGTCGAGGTCGAGAAAGGTTTCGAGGTTTTTCTCCACCGCCACCCGGCCCACATTGACGAAAATCGGCCGCTCAAGGCCGGCGTAAACCGTGTCGTCGCGCTTGGAGGGATGGAACATGTCCGTGTCCACCCCGCGCGCCCAAGGGGTGATGTTGCGAAAGCCGCGCTTGGCCAACCGGTCGCGCATGGTGGGGGTGGCCACCATCAAACGGCCCCCCGCATTGTGAAACCACCGCATAAAAGCGTAACCCGCCGCAATGGGAACAAACGGCAGGCGCGCGTTCACATACTCGGGAAATTGCGTATGATAGCTTGTGGTGAAGGGCAGATTAAACTTCAGACACACGTTTCGAGCGGTCCAACCCAACGGCCCTTCGGTCGCGATATGAACCGCTTCGGGCTCGAAGGCCTGGAAGCGGCGCTCTTGATCGACGCGCGTGCCCACGGCGAGCTTAATTTCGGGATAGCTCGGCAAAGGCACGGTGCGATAACCGTCGGAGGGGGAGATCACCTCCACCGCATGGCCCATCTCGCGGCATTCGGCGACGACGCGGGACAGCGTGCGCACCACGCCGTTGACTTGCGGCTCCCAAGCGTCGGTAACCAATAAAATGCGCATCCGGGCGAACTCGCGATGTGAGTGGACGAAGACGCGGTCTTAGCCGAAACGGGGCCGGACGCACAAACACCTTGCGCGCGGGGTCGGGCCGGCGAGCAACACAAGCGCCCCGGGGCGGGCGGAACGAACGGAGGCTGGTATGGCGAGCAGCGATTTGACGGCGTTCTCCGCTTGGGACGATTTGGACGCGGACAAATTCGCTGACGAGGCCGTGCACGCACCCCGCTTAGCGGGTCGGATCGGATTGAAGGGGCCTGAGCGGATGGCGGTGCGCCAGGATGCGATCGCGTTGATCGAACGCGCCCGGGCCGGAACCAAAGCCAAAGGGTTTTTTGACAGCTTTCTCGAAGAGTTTGGCTTGTCAAACCGCGAGGGTGTGGCGCTGATGTGTTTGGCCGAAGCGTTATTGCGCGTGCCAGACGCAGACACGATCGATGATCTCATTGCGGAAAAACTCAGCGACGCCGATTGGGCGGAGCATTTGGGCCGGTCGGAGAGCTTTTTGGTCAACGCCTCGGCTTGGGGGCTGATGCTGACCGGGCGGTTGATCGCGGCGGACGGCGCGCAGGCGCGCGACTTCGCCAAATCCGTCACGCGCATGGCGGGGCGCGCCGGCGAGCCGGTGATCCGGGCGGCCATTAAACAAGCCATGCGGTTTATGGGCGAGCATTTCGTGTTGGGCCGGTCGATCGAAGACGCGGTGGCGCGCGCGCGCAAAGCCGACCTCTATGACCGGCATTCCTATGACATGCTGGGCGAGGCTGCGCGCACAGAGACCGATGCGGAGCGCTACGCTGAGCGCTACGCCCACGCCATTGACCATGTGGCCAAAGTCCGCGGGAACGCCGACATCGTCGCCGCGCCCGGCGTGTCGATCAAACTCTCCGCCCTGCATCCGCGCTATTTGGCGGTCCAAGAGTTGCGCGTTTTCGAGGAGCTTTATCCGCGGCTTTTAGCGCTGTGCGAGCGCGCGGCCCAGGCCGATGTGGCGGTGTGTTTGGACGCGGAGGAGGCCGACCGGCTGGTTCTGTCGCTCAAGCTGTTAGAGCGCTTGGCGCGGGAGCCGAGCTTGGCCGATTGGCGGGGCTTGGGCTTAGCGGTTCAAGCCTACCAAAAGCGCGCCGCCGGCGTGATCGCTCGGGTGTCGGCTTTGGGTCGGGAGTTGGGCCGGCGGTTCCTGGTGCGCTTGGTCAAGGGCGCCTATTGGGACACCGAAGTGAAGCTCGCCCAGCAAAACGGATTTCCCGATTTTCCGGTGTGGACGACCAAAAAGGCCACCGATCTGAATTATTTGGTGTGCGCGCGCGCCTTGTTTGAAGCCGGGGACGCGGTCTACCCGCAATTCGCCACCCATAACGCGCACACGGTGGCGGCGGTGAAACGCCTAGCGGGCGAGCGCGAGGACTATGAGTTCCAGCGCCTGCATGGCATGGGCGAGGCGCTCTATGCGTCCGCGCGCGCCGTTTATGGCGCGGAGTTGCCGGTGCGGGTTTACGCGCCCGTGGGGCCGCATAAGGACCTTCTGCCCTATCTGGTGCGCCGCTTGCTCGAGAACGGCGCCAACACCTCCTTCGTGCACGCGTTTTTGGACGCGGACGTGCCCCCCGAACAGGCCGCCGACGACCCCTTCGTCAACGCCGACGCGCTGGGCCCCCACGCGAAGGTTCCGCGCCCGACCCGGCTTTACGGCCCGGACCGGCGCAACGCCCAGGGGCTGGATCTCACTCAAGCCAGCGCGCGTGACCAGCTCGCCCAAGCGGTGCATGCGCTGCACGCCGCCGGGCCGATTGCGGCTGGCCCCATTGTGTCCGGCGTTGTGGAGGCGCGCGGCGGCGCGCCCGTGGCAAGCCCCTCGGATTTGGGCCGCATTGTCGGCTCGGTCCGGGAGGCGGAGGACGCTGATATTGACGCCGCCTTGAGCGCGGCGGGCGCGGCGCAACCGGGTTGGGATCGACGCGGCGGGACAGAGCGGGCGCGCATCCTGCGCGCCATGGCCGACGCGCTGGAAGCGGATATGGCGTTTTTCATCGCCCTCATGGCGCGGGAGGGGGGCAAGACCCTGGCTGATGGCGTCGCCGAGGTGCGCGAGGCTGTGGATTTCTGCCGGTATTACGCGGTGCAGGCGGAACGGTTGTTCGCCGCGCCCGAACGCCTGCCTGGCCCGGCGGGGGAGACCAACCATCTGGCTTTGGCTGGCCGAGGAGTATTCTTGTGCATCAGTCCTTGGAACTTCCCGCTCGCCATTTTTACCGGTCAGCTCGCCGCCGCCCTGGCCGCGGGTAATGCGGTGCTCGCCAAGCCGGCGGAGCAAACCAGCCTCACCGCGTTTGAAGCGGTCAAACGCTTCCACCAAGCCGGCGTGCCCCAAGACGTGCTGCATTTGCTGACCGGGCGCGGGGAAACCGTTGGCGCGCGACTGGTCAATGACGAGCGGGTCAAAGGGGTGGCGTTCACCGGCGGCACGGACACCGCGAAAGCGATCAATCGGACTTTGGCCCTGCGCGAGGGCGCCATCACGCCGTTGATCGCAGAGACCGGCGGGCTGAACGCCATGTTCGTCGACACCACCGCCCTTAAAGAGCAAGTCATCGACGACGTGATTGTGTCGGGCTTCGGCTCTGCGGGGCAACGCTGCTCGGCCTTGCGGATCTTGGCGCTGCCCGACAAGACCGCCGATGACATGATCGAGGGCGTCATCGGCGCGATGCAGACCTTGAGCCTGGGCGATCCGGCAGATCCGTCCGTGGACGTCGGCCCGGTGATTGACGGGCCGTCCTTGCAACAGCTCGAGGCGCATATGGCGCGCATGGCCGTGGACGCGCGCGTGCTCTATCGCTGCGACGCGGGCGTGTTAGGGCGCAAAGGCTTGGGCTTTGGCCCCGCGCTTGTAGAGATCAACGGCCTGGACGGGCTCGACCGGGAAGTGTTTGGCCCCGTGGTCCATGTGGTGGGGTACGAGGCGGGCCAAGCTGAAACCTTGGCTCGAGCGCTCGCCGATAAGGGCTATGGCTTGACCCTGGGGGTGCATTCCCGGCTCGATAGCTTCGCCGCAAAAATCCGCGCCTGCGTCCCGGTGGGCAACACCTATATCAACCGCTCCATGACGGGCGCGGTCGTCGGCGTGCAACCCTTTGGCGGGGAGGGGCTCTCGGGCACAGGACCCAAGGCGGGCGGGCCTTACTACTTGCCCCGGTTCGCGGTGGAGCGGGTGGTGACGGTCAATGTCGCCGCTCAAGGTGGCGATCCGGAGCTGTTAAATCTGGACTAAGGGGCTGACCGCGCCCCCATCCGCTCGCCGCATGCGAATCACTGCGACGGCCTGTCGCAGATTCTTGAGGCTGAGGTGAGCGCCTTCGCGCCTTTGGCCAGAACAAGATAAGAACATAATTCCGGTCGGTCGAACCTGTTAATGAGTGTTAACGACGGGCGTGAGTTTTTAACCGTGCATCAACGGAAAACGGCCCGGCTGTGGACAATTCCGGCTTGACGGTCATGCCGGCTGCCAGCACCATATCTAGCGTCAGACGGGGGCGAGCTTCGCTACATCTGGCGCCCCAAAAACGAGAACAGGACGCGCGCCGGGACTCGGTTTCCGCGAATGGAACCGGCTTGGCCCAATGTGGAGCTTTGCATATGACGCCGTTGGACGCCGCCGCTTTGTCGCCCACCCCGCTCGCGCAGCCTCACGAACGCGGTAAACCGCGCACGGTGGAGCCTAACTTGCGGCTGGTGCGCAAGGTCGAGGTGGACCGCTCGCGCGACGCCAAGCTCACCGCCTTCGGCAAAACCACTTTAGAAGATCGCTATCTTTTGCCCGGCGAAAGCTATCAAGACATGTTCGCCCGCGTGGCGAGCGCCTATGCGGATGACGCCGACCACGCCCAGCGGCTCTATGACTACATGTCGAACCTTTGGTTCATGCCCGCCACGCCGGTCTTGTCGAACGGAGGTGCGAACCGGGGCTTGCCGATCTCATGTTTTCTGAATTCGGTGCCCGACAGCCTGGATGGCATTGTGGGCTGCTGGACCGAAAACGTCTGGCTCGCCTCCAATGGCGGCGGCATCGGCACCTATTGGGGCTCGGTCCGGTCGATCGGCGAAAAGGTCGGTCAGAACGGCAAGACCTCCGGGATTATCCCGTTCGTCCGAGTGATGGACAGCTTGACGCTCGCCATCAGCCAAGGGTCGCTGCGCCGGGGCTCCGCGGCGGTTTATATCGACATCCACCATCCGGAGATCGAAGAATTCCTCGAAATCCGCAAACCGTCCGGCGACTTCAACCGCAAGTCTTTGAACTTGCATCATGGGCTGAACATCACCGACGAGTTCATGGAGGCGGTGCGCGCAGATGCGGAGTTCGCCCTGCGCTCGCCGAAATCCGGCGAGGTCCTCAAGACCGTGAACGCCCGCAAGCTGTGGCAGAAAATCTTGGAGCTGCGGCTACAGACCGGTGAGCCCTACATCATTTATTCGGACACGGTGAACCGCCAGCTCGCCTCCCACCAGCGCAAGCTGGGCATGAAGGTGCGCCAGTCGAATTTGTGCTCGGAAATCATGCTGGCCACCGGTGAGGATCATTTGGGCAAAGACCGCACCGCCGTGTGCTGTCTCTCCTCGCTGAATGCGGAAACCTATTTGGAGTGGCGCGACGATCCGCAATTCATTGAGGACGTTTTCCGTTTCCTCGACAATGTCTTGCAGGACTTCATCGATCGGGCGCCTCCGGAGATGGAGCGCGCGGTGTACTCCGCCCTACGCGAGCGCTCGGTGGGCTTGGGACTGATGGGCTTCCACTCCTTCCTGCAGGCCCAAGGGGTGCCGTTTGAAAGCGCGCTAGCGAAGTCGTGGAATATGCGGATGTTCAAACACATTCGCCGCGAAGCTGACACGGCGTCTTTGCGCCTCGCCGAAGAGCGCGGCGCCTGCCCGGACGCAGAAGACATGGGCGTGAAAACCCGCTTCTCCCACAAGCTGGCTATTGCGCCCACGGCTTCGATTTCAATCATTTGCGGGGGAACGTCTGCGGGCATCGAGCCGATCCCGGCGAATATCTACACGCACAAGACGCTCTCAGGGTCGTTCTCGGTGAAGAACCCGCATTTGCAGCGGCTCCTCGCCGAGAAAGGGCTGGATAAGCCCGGCGTTTGGGCGAGCATCCTCGAACAGGAAGGCTCTGTTCAACACCTTGATGAACTCACTGAAGACGAGAAGGCGACGTTTAAAACCGCTTTTGAAATCGACCAGCGCTGGGTGATTGAATTAGCCGCGGATCGGACGCCGTTTATCTGTCAGTCCCAGTCGCTCAACGTTTTCATTCCTGCCGACGTGGATAAATGGGACTTGCACATGCTCCATTGGACCGCGTGGGAAAAGGGCGTGAAGTCGCTTTATTATTGCCGGTCGAAGTCGATCCAGCGCGCCGCTTACGCGGGCAAAGCGGAGGCGGAGACCCAAATGACGGCAACGGTCGGGGAACGAACCGACTATGAAGAGTGTTTAGCCTGTCAGTAGGGCGTGGCGCGCTATCGACGGCCCTAAACTGAACCATTGATCGGTTTGATTAAAATCGGATCGGTGTTTTCAGGTGGTATTCATTCCTGTCGTCTATCACGCGTCCGTGTTACCGTATCTTTGGTGGGCGACAGGGTGATGCATGCGGTCTCAGCGGAAAATGGCGAAGCACGGGGTCGCGGGCCTATTGGGCTTGGGGGCTATGGTCGCCCTTTGCACCGGAAGCGCGGCGCAAGCGCCTCAACTCGATCACCTTCCAGACGCAGAACCGACGCGTAAGTCAAACGCTCAATCTAAACCCCGGCTGTTCTCCGTCGGCGCCCTAGCCCCGCGCGCGCCGATCGACGATCCGAAATTTAAGGCGGCGATGAGCGGTGTGTCTCAGACGCGCGCACCGGTACGTAACGTGTCCTCCCACATTCGCGGCGGTGACCCGGTGTTAGACGCCCAACGCGTGCAAATCGAAAGCCGGTACAAGGCGGCGTTAGGAACGAAAGTTCGCACCACCTTCACCGCGGACGTGACCGAGATTGACCCCGCCAATAATCGGCTCGACGCGGTCGCAGCGCGCGAGCATTTGGTGGGCTATTACGGCGTGGCGCCGTTAAACGACGACCTGCGTCAGGTGGATGTGTCTTACGAAGTCGCCGCCCCGTTCGATGGTCCCGGCGGCTTGCAGGTTGAGGTCGCGCCACGCGCCGCCGCCTTCGCTGGGGCGGAAGCGAATGGCGGCGGGGTGGGCGCGCTTGTTCGGTTTGGCGAGAACTTTTCCGGACCGCGGCGGCAAGGCGAACCGGCGTGGTATGTCTTTGCGGGCGCGGACGCGCAAACCGTCACCCTCGACCCACGCGCGGGTTTTGAGCTCGACGAAGTGGTTCGGGTTGAGGACCGCGCCGTGATCGGCGATTTGCAAGCCGGTCTGGCGATGAAAGTGGGGCCGGCCGATTTGGGCGTGTCCTATATCCGCCGGCGCACCCGGCTCACCGCGGGCGGGCTGGAGCAGCGGCGGGATGACAATTTCGCCGCCGTCTCGCTGTCTTTGCGGCGCTAGATCGTCGGGCGATTAATCGGCGTACCCCGGTGATCTAGATGATCAAGGGGTCGCGCCGGAGACTGCAAAAAACCGGCTTCCACTTTTTCGTCCCGCGCTAGGCCTCTGCGTTCTCCCCAGCCGACACATTTTCTGTGGGTGGTTCGTGACTAGCACTGGACGTCGCTGGGTTTCAGGCCACAATATCTAGCGGTGAGGCGCGAACTGCGCCATTGATTCGGGAGCTTCCCATGCCGTTGGATATCGCGCCGTCGCCGGGTCTCATGACGCCGAGCCATTCCTATAAGCCGTTTCGGTATCCGTGGGCGTATGACTATTGGAAGCGCCAACAGCAAGTGCATTGGATGCCCGAGGAAGTGCCGCTCGGTGAAGACTGTAAGGACTGGGCAACGAAATTGTCTGATGGGGAGCGGAATTTGCTCACCCAAATCTTCCGGTTCTTTACGCAGTCGGATGTTGAAGTCAATGATAACTACATGGAGCGCTACGCCCGCGTCTTTAAACCGACTGAGGTGAAGATGATGCTGGCGTCGTTTGCGAATATGGAGACAATCCATATTGCAGCTTACGCGCTCTTGCTGGAAACCATCGGCATGCCGGAGGCGGAATTCGCCGCCTTCCTGCAATACGAAGAAATGGCGGCCAAGCACGACTATATGCAGCAATTCGGCGTGGACACGGAGGCCGATATTGCGCGGACGCTGGCGATGTTCGGCGCGTTCACCGAAGGGCTGCAATTATTCGCCTCCTTCGCCATGCTGATGAATTTTCCGCGCTTTAACAAGATGAAGGGCATGGGGCAGATCGTGTCCTGGTCGGTGCGCGATGAAAGTTTGCACTGCGAAGGTATTATCCGATTGTTTCATGACTTTGCCGCAGAAACCCGGTGTTTAACGCCGGGCCTGCGCGATGATATCGTCGATTGCTGCAAAACAGTTGTTAGCCTGGAAGACAAATTCATCGATCTCGCCTTCGAGCTCGGCGCGGTCGAGGGCATGACGCCAGACGATATTAAAACTTACATCCGCTACATCGCCGACTGGCGGTTAAGCCAGTTGCATTTGCCGAAAGTCTACGGCGTTAAAGAGCACCCGATCCCATGGTTGAGCGAAATGCTGAACGGGGTTGAGCACGCGAATTTCTTCGAAGCGCGCGCGACTGAATACTCCAAAGCCAGCACGGCGGGGGAATGGCACGGCGCCGACGGGGTTTGGGCGAATTTCGACAAGCTGGTGTCGGCCGGCGCTCGCTGACAGCGCGCCCGACCTCTCGACAGAGCCCGTGTCCGCGCGTATCCGTTAGACAAACGCCGACACGGGTCGGCTGACGATAATCCGCCTGTTTGAGGATCGCGCCCGATGTCTGACGGACCCCACCGCATCACTATTTTGGCGAAAACATTCTCCGCCGCCGCGATGGAGTTTCATCGCTCCAAGATGTCCGAAAAAGGCTATCGCATGGAAGGCCGCATAGAGCCCGCTGTGTTCCAAATGATCGAAGACGTGTCCGCGCCGTCGGACCTTTTCGACGGCGAGCCTCTGTTTGCGGTCACCTTCGTCAAGCGCGACGCGGAATAGCGTCAGGCTTGTGCGCGACCGGCTGATCTCGCTCGACGGGGTCCATAACTTTCGAGATTTCGGCGGCTGGACAGCGGCCGAGGGCGCCTTTGTCCCGCGTGGCCGGTTATTGCGGTCGGGCCAGTTGTCCCGCGCGACGCCTGACGATCAACGGGCGATCGCCGCGTTGGGCGTCACACTCGTGGCGGATTTGCGCCGGCCCAGCGAACGCCAGGCGGAGCCCTCTCCATGGTCCGCAATGGGCGCGCCGGAGGTGATGGTTGATGAGCTGTCTGGGGATGGTTTGGCCCCGCACATGCGGTTTCTGATGGAGGCGGAGCTGACCCCCGCTTCCACACGCGCGTTCATGCAAGAGACCTACGCTCGACTACCGTTTGAGCCGAGCCATCAGCACTTATTCTCGGAGACCCTTCGGCGCGCGGCCGACGACCATGGCCCACTGCTCATTCACTGTGCGGCGGGTAAAGACCGAACGGGCGTCCTGGCGGCGGTGCTTTTGACGGTGTTAGGGGTCTCTCGGGAGGCGATCTACGCCGATTACGTGTTCACCAACGAGGCGGTGGATCTCGACGCGCTGTTGCCGGCCTTGGCCGAACGGGTGAGCCGCCGACGCGGCCAGACCTTGGACGCGGAGGCCGTACGCCCCATGATGGGGGTCGAGGCGGGATATTTGGACGCCGCCTTCGCCGCCATTGACGCTCATCATGGGGGTGTCGAGGGGTATGTGGAGCACGCTTTGGGCCTCGATGCCGATCACCGAAAGCGGTTGCGCGACGCGCTGAGCGCTGACTAGCCCGCCATGGCGGGGCTTCGCCGGTCTATCCCCTGGCGCGATCCGGTGGATGCGTTTGCGCCCCTCGCCGGGGAGCCTTACGCGGTCTGCCTCTTGAGCGCGGGTTTGGACCGGTGGTCGATGATCGCCGCAGACCCCGAGGCGACGATTGCGGCCACGGGCGAAAACCCATTCGCGGATTTGCGCCACGCCTTGGCCTCGGTGGCGCGGTTTGCGACCGCCGACCCGCCGTTAAGCGTCGGCGCGTTCGGTGGTTTCAGTTATGAGGCGGGCGCCGTGTTCGATCGGGCCGCCCGCTTAAGCGGCTCACCATGGCCCGACGCCGCCTGGGGCGTGTACGCCGCCATTGCGGTTTTCGACCATCACACCAAGACCGCCTGGGTGGCCGGGGCGGACGGACCCACCGCGCACTTAGCGGCTCGCTTGGGTGGCCCCGGCGCCGCGAGCGCTGCTTCGTCCGCGCTGGCGGCGCTGACCCCGCGCAACACCGACGCCTGGGTGCGCGCCCGGATCGTCGCGGCGCAAGAGGCGATCCGCGCGGGCGCGGTGTTCCAGGTCAATGTCAGCCGCGCGTATGAGGCGCAGACCCAGGCGGCGCCCTTCGCCGTTTGGCGCGATCTGGTCCGCGCTAGCCCCGCGCCTTTTAGCGCCTTCATGGCGCTGGACCCGGACCGCGTAATCGCAGGACATGCGCCGGAGCGATTTCTGTCCGTGGACGCCAAAGGACGGGTCCGCGCGGAGCCCATCAAAGGCACCCGCCCCCGACGCTCGGACCCACGGGAAGACGACGCCTTGGCGCAACCGCTGGTCAGCTCGGAGAAAGACCGCGCCGAAAACCGCATGATTGTCGATCTGATGCGCAACGACCTGGCTCGGGTTTGCCGGCCTGGCAGCGTCCGGGTTCCCCAGTTCGCAAGCTTGCGGTCCTGGCCGTCGGTCCATCATCTCGTCTCGGTGATCGAAGGACTGTTGCGCGCGGACGCGGACGGGTTCGATCTCCTGGAGGCCAGCTTTCCCCCCGGCTCGATCACCGGCGCGCCGAAACTTGCGGCGTGTGAGTGGATCGCTCAGCTCGAGGACGGCCCGCGCGGGCCCTATTGCGGCGCTATGGGGTGGATCGCCCCCGACGGCCGCTTGGATTTGAATGTGGCGATCCGCACGATCGGCTTTCTAAGACGCGGACGGTTATGGGCGGCCGAAGCGCGCGCCGGCGCCGGGATCACCATCGGATCGGACCCCGATGACGAGGTCGCGGAAATGGATCACAAGATCGCTGCGATCCGGTCTGCGTTCGCCCTCGGATGCTCGCTGTGACCGACTGGGCGTGGATTGGCGGCCGGGTGGTCCCTGCCGACCATATCGTGGCGCACGCCGATGACCGTGGCCTGACCCTTGGTGTGGGCGTTTTCGAAACCATACGGGTTCGTCACGGCGCGCCTTTGCGTTGGGACGCGCACCAAACCCGCCTGCTGGCCGGGCTTACGGCCCTGGGCGTCCCGCCGCCGACAGCGCTCGCCCATGCGCGCACGGGCATGGCTGCGCTCGCCTCACGCGCGGGCCTTTCCGACGCGGTGGCTCGTCTTAGTGTCAGCGCCGGACCAGGACCGCGCGGGCTCAACCCGCCGTCGGTGCGACACAGTTGGGCGTGGATGACGCTCGCGCCGCGGCCTCATCCGCCGACAGCCGTGCGGTTGGCCAGCGTGTCAGTTCCGCGCCATCCCGACGCCCCATCATGCCGGTATAAGACGCTGAGCTATGGGGATGGTGTCGTTGCGCGGGCACAAGCGGCGGCTTCTGGCGCGGACTGGGGCCTAATGCGCGGCCCGGACGGCGCGGTTGCAGGCGCCGATTGCGCCAATGTGTTTTGGTTCGACGGCGACGTTTTGTACACACCCAGCCGTCGCACGGGCGCGTTGGCGGGGGTTACACGCTTAGCGATCTTGAAGGCGGCGCGGGCATGGCGGTGGCCGGTTCGGATCGGGCGGTTCAGCGCGGACGCTCTAAAAGCCGGTCGGGATGTTTTCGTGAGCAACACCGTCATCGGCGTCGCGCCGGTCGTAACGATCGACGACGCACCGACTGACCAGAGCGCGCTTGAGCGTTTAGCCCGTTTACGGACGCACTTGGAGGCGGCTTAGCAATTGTTCGGCAAGTCGACCAACAGTCCCTGACGGGGGCGTTGGCGGAATGTGTTGCCTAAATCCCAAACGCCCGACGGGTTCAACGACGCGATCGCCGATGTAAATCCGTACTCCACCTCCGCCAGGATAAAGCTGTCGTCCTCCGCCAACAACAGGCCTGGAGGCGGGGTGACGGTGCTGTTGGTGGCGAGCGGGGAAAAGTCGCCCTGAGCGCAGCTTTCGCGCACAAGCGCATTATTCGAGCTGTCGAGCTGGATCGTGCTGATGCGCATGCTCAACGTCGTTTCCGGATAAGGCCGCATGCTGAGTTCGCCCGCCCGGAAGATATTGTTCAATTCATTATTCGACACCACGTCGTCACGCGCCGTCAAATCGCCGATTGTAAACGCTGTGGTGATCACTTTTCGATTGACCAACAAAGCTAGCCCAAGTTCCGCGACCCCGAGAAACATGACAATCATGATTGGCGCCAGGATGACGAATTCGATCGCCGCGACCCCACGAAGATCTCGGATAAAACGTTGCGGAAGAGATTTCAGGTCGCGCATCATCAGAAGGGCTCGTTGCGAAATGACAATGTGGACAACAGAAAAACTCGATCATCGCCGTTGTTCGCGAGAAACGGAGCGAGGAAGGGCGTGACGACCCGCCAATTCACCCCAACTGAGACAACGATCACGTCGTTAGGACCGCCCGCATCAAAAGCCAGATCGGAGAGGTCAATCTCCCCCTCGTCGTTCTGGGCGAACGGCAGTGTGTTCGTGCTGCCGAAGTCGGCGAAACGGCGCACATCGACGATTAGGTCATCGCAATTCACCAGCCCGCCCATGCCCTGGCAAACCGTGGTGGTGAACGCGGCCGGGTTTGCGCCCGCAACCTGCAATTCGCCGGTGCGAATGTCGCGAGACGCCTCCAACGCGCCGTTATCCAGCGCCGACGAAACAAAAAAGATCACCGAAATCTCGATAATCGCGAAAACCAGGGTGATAAATGGGACGGCGATGATCGCAATCTCGACGTCTGCGACGCCGTCTCGATCAGCGCTGAAGCGTCGGCAAGCGCGTGATAGACGCGGTATAAAGTTCTTTTTGTCACAAGCCATAAGAACTCCTCGCCCGAAAACGTTTCAAAACGATAACGGAACGGTGTAAGCGATGGCTTAAAATCGCCGACTGAATTCGTCTATTGTTGGCCTTGGCCCTGTTCACCGCCACGTCCTAGTTCAATCAGGGCATTCTTCTGAGCTGTAACCGCGTCGAAGAATAAGACTTCATCCCCGACCGCGGGGGTAGCGTCGCAGTCTGGATTGCACAAAAAGCTGCGCCGGTCTGGACCGCGGCTGAGCGTCACTAAACTTGTGTCCGCGTAGGTGACCGTGATCGGCTTACTCAACATGACAGCGCCGGAGTCGTTCAACACCAACAAATTGGTTTGACCCGGGCTCCGGCCCGTCACCACCAAAGTTTTCGAATCTTGAACCGATACGCCAGCAATTGATGGGTTGCCTAACACCACGCCCGTCGCAGGTTGGGCCAGCCGAACGACGCTGGCGTGATCGACATGGATCGAGACCGGATCAGCCCAGCCCACAGACGCAAGGCTGAAAAGCGCGATCGTCGGAATGAGTTTAAATAGTGACATAGGTTTTCTCCTCGACACTATAATGACTCGAAAATCCCACTGAACCGTTAATTGGCGGTGCGGCGGCGCTTGATAAAATGTGAACGAAGCTCCTTCCGATAGAAACTATTAACCTTATGTTGCGGTAGAATTTAATAAATTGCCTCGAAAGCGATGCGATTACATAGATCGCCAATGCCGGCGCTGCTAATTGATACGGAAAAAATATCAGCCGATAGATCTGGTTTGACCGTCGTTTGAGATAGGTAATTGGATTATAATGAGAAATAGATTTAGCGTTTTATTCTAAAAACAGAAAATTAACTGTGCCAATTTACGGGTCTTTAGGAAGGTCACGGTAATCTCCGGTTTATCGAACGGCGCATTGGAACGATGCCGTGAATTGTGTTGCTAGCTGCACTATGGAGAGACTGATGAAAACCTTGTTCGCTCGCTTCTTGAATGACGAATCCGGCGCCACCGCGATCGAATACGCGCTCGTCGCTGGCCTGATCGCTCTGGGTATTGTTGCCGGCGCCGGCGCGCTTGGCGACGGTATCAGCAATAGCCTTAACGACGTCAACACCGCGTTGGGCAACAACATCCCGACCGGCTAAATCTGCCGGACTATAGTTCGCGGCGCATCGCCCGCGGCTTTAATTTAAGCGCCGTCGCTCGTGTAAAGCGGCGGCGCTTTATTTTTGGCGAAGCAGCCCTTCAATCTTTTACTTGTGGTAGGATCGAGGTCTAAAAATTTCCTGTTCTCATCAATCATATATTTACGTGCTGATTTCAACATGCCTTGAAAAATGGTGGTGGTCTAACACCGGCCTCCGGCATTAGACTTTCGACGTTTACGCGTCGATGACGAGGAGACAGCGATGAAATCGCGCATCATCGACTTTTGGGCTGACGAACACGGCGCCACCGCGATGGAATACGCGTTGGTCGCCGCCCTCATCGCTTTGGCGATCGTCGCCGGCGCTCTGGCGCTGGGCGAAGGGATCGACAACGCGCTCAACCAAGTCGCGACTGATTTTGGGAATGCGGCGCTCTAGAAGTGCTCGCCGGATGATTTTCGTTCGACTTTGAAGCGCCTGCGAACTCAGCGTTAACGCGCGTCTGCTACCTCAATCGGAGGATTGGTGAATGGGGAGCGGCTATGTCGACGGCGCTGGCGTTAAGTCTACCGGGATTAATGGCGTGGGCGGCATGGCGCGACCTGGTCGCTATGACCATCCCAAACTGGATTTCCGTGGCGATTTTCGCCGCCTTCTTCCCGACGGCGCTGTGGTTTGGTTTGCCGCCCGCCGACATTGGCGGCCACGCGCTCGCCGCGGTCTGCGTCTTGATTTTGGGCTTTGGGTTATTCGCTGCGGGCTGGACTGGCGGCGGTGACGCGAAGATTTTGGCCTCAAGCGCGGTTTGGTTTGGCTTCCCCCATCTGATGGCGTTTCTGAGTTACGTTGCGCTCTGCGGCGTGGTGTTGGCCTTAGCCGTTTTGGCGGCCCGTCGGTTGGCGATCTGGTGGCCAGGCTTTAACGCCGCCGACGCTCCGGGCTGGATGCGACCGAAGGGGCGCACGCCTTATGTGGTGGCGATCGTCGCCGCCGCGTTCATCGTCTTTCCTGAGGTCCAGGCGAGCTGGCTGTCCGCAGCGGAAGGCCATTAACCATGCGTTCAATGCTCTGGGTCATGGTGCGGATGTCGGTGGAAACCCCTGAATTTGGAGCCTGGTCATGAGCCCTATGCGTCTGATCGTCCTGGGCGCTGCGTTATTGGCGGCGGTGTTCGCCTTTATCGGCTTGCGCGGGCTGACGCCGTCGACGCCGACGACCACGCCCGTCGTGGTGCAAGCCCCCGCGCCTGAGGCAATTCCGACTGTGGGGGTTTTAACGGTCGCGCGCGATCTCGCCATGGGCGACCGCCTGACCGAAGAAGACTTGGTTTGGTCCGATTGGCCGGAGGTCGCTTTGGCTGAGCGCTATATCACTGAACCGGATCCGTCTGCGGACGCCGAAACCGATGAGCTCGGCGAAGATGCAATCGACCCCAAAACGTCCCTAATCGGCGCTGTCGTACGATCTGAGTTTACGGCGGGCGAACCTGTGCTGCGCCATAAACTGGTTCTGGCGACCGACGGTGGGTTCATGGCCGCACTAGTCGGCGAAGGGCTGCGCGCCGTCGCCACGCCAGTGAGCGTTGAAACCGCCGCGGGCGGCTTCATCGTGCCGAATGATCGGGTTGACGTCATCCTAACGCAGACAGTCGTGACCTTAAACGAACAAGGCGAGGTGACGAGCGAACGCACCGAGACGAATACGCTACTCCGAAATGTGCGGGTTCTCGCCATGGACCAGATATTTCGCGAGACCGAAGACGGCGAGACCACCGATGTCGTCCTGGCGTCGACGGCAACTCTCGAACTTACTCCGGCTCAAGCCGAGAGCATTAGCCAAGCCAATAATGTCGGCGAGTTAGCGCTGGCCTTACGCGGCATTCGAGATGTTGGCGGCGCGCCGGCGCTCAACGGAGCCGAAGACACCGGGCAAGTGCTTGCGGGCTTGGGTGTCATCGCGATCCATAGCTTTGGCCAATCCCGCGAGGTGCAGACGCGATGATGATCCGGAAAGCCACCCTCCGCGCGGTCTTCGCGCTTTTGGCGAGCCTCACCGCAACGATCATCGCGGCAAGTGCGCAAGCCCAGCCCATCCCCCAAAATTACGCGCATGGCAATTTGATCAAGGTGCGGATTGACGAAGGCGGTCAGGGTCCTGTGTCGCGGGATCTATTGGTGGCTTTGAATAAAGCTGCTGTTATCGATTTGCCGGTCAATGTTCGGGACGTGATTATTCCGAATCCCGGGATCGCGGACGCGGTGATCCGGACGCCACGGCGGGTGCAGTTGCTCGGCGTTGGCGTCGGCGAAACCAATGCGTTCTTTTACGACGCCGCGGGCAAGCTGATCTTAAACTTAGAGATCACCGTCGGCCGTGATTTGGACGCGCTCAACGGCTTGATTGCGCGTCTTGTGCCTGAAGCACGGATCAAGGCCGAACCGTTGAATGCGGGCATCGTTCTGTCGGGCGTTGCGCCCAACCTCGCCGCAGCAGATCGTGCGCGGCAGTTGGCGCTGCAATTTGTCGAAGAAGATGACGAGTTGCTTAATTTGGTAATCATTGAAGGCAAAGACCAAGTTCTGCTGAAGGTTCGTGTCATTGAAATGAACCGCTCGGTGATCAAACGACTCGGCGTTGATTTGGGGTTGGTCTTGCAATCGGGCGAGGTCGGGGTCGGGCTGGTGAGTAACCCGGCGTTCTTACTTGGCACGCCGCCGGGCTCTGGGCTCCTCGGTTCGGCCACCTTCGCAAACACCGGTGACACGGGTTTGTTCCAAAGCATATCAGCGGCCTTGACGGCGCTTGAATCCGTCAGCCTGGTGCGCACGCTCGCTGAACCCAATTTAACTGCGATTTCCGGGGAAACGGCGAATTTCCTCTCGGGCGGGGAGTTCCCCATCCCGGTGGCGCAGGGCGATGACGGGCAAATCACCGTTGAATTTCGCCCCTTTGGCGTGGGTTTAAATTTCACGCCGGTGGTGCTCTCCGAAGGCCGCATTTCGCTACGGATCGCCACCGAGGTGTCGGACATCACGCCAATCGGCGGGATCCCGTTGGCGGGCGTGCCCCCGCCGGATGGCGCTGGGCCCGGGCTCTTGGGCATTGCTGTGCCTGGGCTGACGGTTCGGCGCACGGAGACCACGGTTGAGGTGCCGTCCGGCGGCAGCCTGGTGATTTCGGGGCTGATCAGCGAAACCACGCGGCAAGCGCTCGAAGGCGTGCCCGGCGCGAAAGACATTCCGATTTTCGGCCAATTGTTCCGCACGACCGACACCGAACGCGAGGAAGCGGAGCTGCTGGTGATTGTGTCGCCTTATTTGGTCGACCCGACCTCGCCGAACGTTCTGCAAACGCCTGCGGACGGGGTTCGCACCCCGCGGGACGCGAAAGTGTTCTTCTTACAACAAATCAACGAAGTCTACGGCGTCGCCTCGTCTTCTGACACAAGCGTCGCCTGGTCGGGCCCTGTCGGCCCGGTGCTGGAATAGCGGAGACGGTCATGGGTTTAGACCAAAAAGCTCTGGTGTCGCTGGTCGCCCTGGTCGTTGGGCTCTCCGGCTGCGTTAGCCAAGGACCTGCGCCGAGCGGAACAGTGCTTGACCGCTACGCGCCCCAGGCTGTGGCGACGGTTGCGCGCTAGGAAATTCCCCTCACGGCTGAGGATTTTGAGTTAAGCGCGCAAGACCGCGCCAATATGTCGGCTTTCGCCGCCCAGTATCGCGGGCTCGGACGCGGTCCGCTGGTCGTCTCGATGCCGACGGGCGGCTCAAATAGCCAGTCCGCGGTGACCTTGGCCGCCCAGGCGCGCACCCAAATGCACGCCGAGGGTGTACCGTTCGAGGCGATCACCGGGGGCGCCTATGACGCCTCGGGACGCGCGGCCGCGCCGATCATTGTGTCGTTTCGGCGGTTCCAAGCGGTGGTGCCCGACTGCGGTCCGCCCACGGAGAACCTGGCGCGAAATCCCACCAATCAACCGCCGGCGAACTTCGGTTGCGCGTTGAACGCGTCGATCGCCGCGCAGATCGCGGATCCCGGCGATATCGCGGCGCCGCACCCCACAGACCCCGCCGATACGCTCCGGCGTCAAGCGGTTTTAGACAATTACCGAGGCGGCGCGCGCACGTCGGCGGCGGAGGGCGCAAACGCGACCCTCTCCACGACGAACGCCGGCCAGTAAACAGCGTGACGAGGTCAGACCGATGAGCGAAGCTTACGCATTCGACGACGAAGACGACTTCGAACTCGATGACGATTTGGCCGCGCCTCCGGACGCGGTTGAGGCGGCGGACGTTGAGCCCGACGAGTCGTGGGAAGACGATAGCTTCGAGCTCGCAACCGACTTACCGGAGCCTGCGCCCGCGCTGGACGATGATTTCGTTGACGAGATCGATGCGGAAATCACCCGCGCCGCCGAACTCGCTAGCGCGCCGCCGCCGCCCGCCCACAGCGACGCCTTGGCGGGGTCCGGGCTCGATCTGGCCAATTTCATGGAAATGCTGGAGGAAGATCCCGGCGAGGTCATTCCGCCCGTGCCGCGAATTACGGTAGAGGCATTTTGCGAACGCGCGGAAACCGCGGCCCTGATGCACCATTGCGCCGCCGACCGTCGCCTTTCGCGCGCGCATATCGGCGTGCAGTCGGGCGGACTGTCCGCCGCAATCGAGCGGTTTCACGACGAGTCGACGCCAAACCTGGTATTGGTTGAATCCGGAATGCGTGGGCGAGGCCTATTCGATCAACTCGACGAGTTGGCCAATGTGTGTGAGCCGGACACCAAGGTAATCGTGATCGGCGCGGCTAACGACATTTCGCTCTATCGCGAATTGATGCGGCGCGGGGTTAGCGAATACTTGGTGCCACCCATGGCGCCGGTGCATGTGATCCGGGCGATTTCCACCCTTTACGCCGATCCGGAGACGCCGTTCGCGGGCAAGCTGATCGCGTTTGTCGGCGCCCGCGGTGGTTCGGGGTCCTCAACGGTCGCCCATAACACCGCGTGGTGCATCGCTGAGGCCACCCGGTCGGACGCGACCATTATCGACTTCGATCTGCCGTTCGGCACCGCGGGCTTGGACTTCAACCAGGACGTCGCCCAAGGCGTGGCTGACGCGCTCGATCAACCTGACCGGATCGACGACGTGCTGCTGGAGCGCTTGCTCGTGCGGTGCACCGACCGGCTGACCCTGTTGGCCGCCCCCGCCACCCTGGACAAGGATTGGGAGGTCGATGCCGAGGCGTTTGAGCAAGTTGTGGAGACGGTGCGCGCGACCTCGCCATTCGTCGTGCTCGATATGCCCCATACGTGGAGCCGGGCGATGCGGGCGATGATCTTGGCCAGCGACGAGGTGGTGCTGACCGCCACCCCTGAACTCGCCAGCTTACGTAATGCAAAGAATTTGTTCGACCTTTTAAAGGCCGCGCGCCCCAATGACGCGCCGCCGAAACTGGTGCTCAACCAAGTCGGCATGCCCAAACGCCCCGAGATCCCTGTGAAGGATTTCGCCGAAGCGTTGGGCGTTGAGCCCGCTTTGGTTTTGCCGTTCGACCCGCAATTGTTCGGCGCCGCGGCCAACAACGGACAGATGATCGCCGAGCTTAAGCCGGACGCGAAAGCTGCCGAAGGCTTCACCCATCTGGCCGCCGTCGCCACCGGACGCACCGCCGTGTCACGGCCGAAATCCATGTTTGAGTGGTTCACCAAGCGGAGGTCGTAGACCATGTTCGGCAAACGCGCGGGAGGCGCGGCGGCGGCGCCCGCCCATTCGACCGCGGCGCCCCCGCCGCCGCAAAAGCCCGAACCGTCGCAGAAGACAATCCGTCCGGGCGCCACCCAACGCGGACAGAACCCGGTCAAAGCGGTGGTGAAATCGGCGAACCGCAATAAGGCGCCGATCGAGATCGGGCCGCGGTCCGACGAATACTACGAGGTTAAGGGGCAGATTTTCTCCGCCCTGATCGACGCCATCGACTTGGCGCAGCTGACCCAGCTTGACCACGAGTCCGCGCGATCCGAGATCCGCGACATCGTCACAGAGATCATTTCGATCAAAGGCTTAGCCATGTCGGTGAACGAGCAGGAATCGCTCGTCAACGATATCTGCAACGACGTTTTGGGCCTGGGGCCGCTTGAGCCGTTGATCGAGCGCGACGACATCGCCGATATTATGGTCAATGGCGCGAACTCGGTCTTTATCGAAGTTGGCGGCAAGGTGCAGCGGACCAATGTCCGGTTCCGCGACAATCAGCAGCTGATGAATATCTGCCAGCGGATCGTCAGCCAGGTCGGCCGACGGGTCGACGAATCGAGCCCAATCTGTGATGCGCGCCTTTTAGACGGCAGCCGGGTCAACGTCATCGCGCCGCCTTTGTCCCTGGATGGGCCGGCGCTGACCATCCGGAAGTTCAAAAAAGACAAGCTGACCATGGAGAAGCTGGTCGACTTTAAGTCGATTTCTCCAGAGGGCGCGAGGGTCTTGGCGGTCATCGGCGCGTGCCGGTGTAACATTCTGATCTCTGGCGGCACCGGTTCGGGCAAAACAACGCTTCTGAACTGTTTAACCGGTTACATCGACCCGGGCGAACGGGTTATCACTTGCGAAGACGCTGCAGAGTTGCAGCTCCAACAGCCCCATGTGGTGCGTCTGGAAACCCGACCGCCGAACTTGGAAGGCCAAGGCCAGGTCACCATGCGCGACTTGGTCAAAAACTGTCTGCGGATGCGACCCGAACGCATCATCGTCGGCGAGGTGCGGGGGCCTGAGGCGTTCGACCTCCTCCAAGCGATGAACACGGGCCATGATGGCTCCATGGGGACGTTGCACGCCAACTCGCCGCGCGAGGGCCTCTCGCGGATGGAGTCGATGAGCACCATGGGCGGGTTCAGCCTGCCCGCAAAGACGATTCGGGAGATGATTGTTGGGTCTATCGACGTGGTCGTGCAGGCGGCGGGTCTGCGCGACGGTTCGCGGCGCATCACCCATGTGACCGAGGTGCTGGGGTTGGAAGGTGACACCATCATCACCCAGGACCTGTTGACCTACGAAATCGACGGCGAGGACGAACAGGGCCGCATCATCGGCAAACACCGCGCTACCGGCATTTCGCGGCCGCGGTTTTGGGACCGGGCGCGGTATTTCGGGCTTGAGCGCGAACTCGCCGAAGCGCTCGACGCGATGGAAAGCTGACCCATGGATCCTGCGCTGCTCATCGCCGTTAGCGCTGTTGGCGCCATCCTCGGCTTCGGCTGGGTCGTGTCTGGCTTTGTGGACGACTCCGGCTCGAAATCGGCGAAACGCGCCATAGCTTTGGTGGAGGGCGGCGTCGGCAAAGCGCGGACAAACCGCGCCGCGCGCGCAGCGGCGGAGGCCAACGCCAACCGGCGGAAACAACTCGTTGAATCTTTGAAAGATCTCGAACAGGACCGGAAGAAAAAGCGTCAGGAACGCAAAACTCTTGAAGCCCAGATCGAACAGGCGGGTCTGCAAATCACCGAAACGCAGTATTGGGTTTTCAGCGGGGTTTTGTTTGTCGTTGGCGCGGGCGTCACCGTCTTGGTCGGCCAGCCACTGATCGCGGCCTTGGCGGCGGGGCTAACCGCAGGGCTCGGCTTGCCTCGATTTACATTGAATTTTTTGGCGAAGCGGCGGGCGAAATTGTTTAGCGAGAATTTCGCCGATGCGGTGGACGTCATTGTGCGCGGGGTGCGGTCCGGCCTGCCACTCAATGAATGTATGCGAATTCTGGCGAAAGAAGCGGCCGAGCCTGTGCGCTCTGAGATCGCGCGCTTGAATGAGACCACTGCAGTCGGGGTGACCATCGACGAGGGTTTGCGCCGGCTTTACGAGCGCATGCCGCTGCAGGAAGTGAATTTTTTCAACATCGTTCTAGTTATTCAGCAGAAAACCGGTGGTAATCTTGCTGAGTCTCTGAGCAATCTATCTACTGTTCTGAGGTCGCGAAAATTAATGCGAGAGAAAATCAAGGCGTTGTCCGCAGAAGCCAAAACGTCCGCCATGATTATCGGCGCTATGCCGATTATATTCGTTGTTGCCATTTCGTTCATGTCGCCCGGTTTCATGGATCCGATGTTTGAGAGCACGTTGGGGCGGCTCATGCTGGTCGGCGCCGGCGTATGGATGGTGATCGGCACGCTGGTCATGCGCAAAATGATTAATTTCGACTTCTAGGGGGCGAACGGATGGACGCGATCCTGTCGGCGATCACCAATCCGGGCGCTTTCGAAGCGTTCTTGTTCAATCCGCGTAACGCGTTGTTGGCGCTCGCGGCGGTGTCGGTCTTCGCGTCTGTCATGGCGGTGGCCGAGCCGATGATCAAAGCGGATCGGTTGCAGAGCCGGTTGAAATCCGTTGCGGATCGGCGCGAGCGCTTGCGTCGGCAAAATCGGCGCGAGCTTGAAGAGGGCGGTAAGAGCCGCCCGGCTCTGCGCAACGAGGCGAAGGGCTTTACCGGGGATCTCGTCAAACGCTTGCAATTAGACAAGCTGCTTGAGGACACCAACCTCAAGACCAAGCTGATGCAAGCGGGGTTGCGCGGTCAGCGTCCGGTGGCGACGTTTTATTTCTTTCGTTTCGCCTTGCCTTTTATATTTTTCGGCGCAGGGTCTTTCTACTTAAACTTTGTAAATAACCATGATCTAACCCAATCTCAATCTTTGTTCGCGGCGTTTGTCGGTGCTTATCTCGGTTATTATGCGCCGGGGGTTTACTTAACCAATGTGGCCCAGAAACGCCGGGATTCGATTATGCGCGTTTTCCCCGATGCGCTGGATTTGTTGCTGATCTGCGTTGAGGCGGGCATGTCGATTGAGGCGGCGTTCCAGAAGGTCGCCTCTGAATTAGGCGAAGGGTCGATTGAGTTGGCTGAAGAGTTTTCGCTGACCACAGCGGAGCTGTCTTATTTGCAGGATCGCCGGCAGGCGTTCGAAAACCTCAGCAAGCGGACCAACCATCCCGGCGTTCAGGGGGTTGCGACGGCGTTGATCCAGTCCGAACGGTACGGTACTCCAGTAGGCTCGGCTTTGCGGGTGATGGCGAAAGAAAACCGCGATTTGCGGATGACCAATGCGGAAAAGAAAGCGGCCTCCTTGCCCGCGCAACTCACCGTGCCGATGATTTTGTTCTTCTTGCCGGTGTTGTTTGTGGTGATCCTGGGCCCCATCGGTTTGCGGGTCAGCGCGCAATTGGCCAGCGGCTAAGACCCATGCTTGGCTAATGGAAATCCCGCGATTTTGGAATGACCCGGTGGTCGCGCGGATGCCGACCCGCGGGCCCGCGGCGCTCAGGCACAGGACGGAGCACTTCATCCGCCCGGGCGAGCGCGGCTTTGAGGGGGTCGCGTTGCGCGTCTTAGCTTAGTAACGCCAAATCCCAGGACCGGTCGATCAACACGTCCGAGACGATGTGGGTGACATTGTCCGCCCGCTGCACCCGGCCTTGCACCCAGAGGATCCGCGCGCCCATCACCACGGGGCGGTATTGGCGCAGCACCCGGGTCCAGACCACCAGATTGGCGACCCCGGTTTCGTCCTCAATCGTCATGAACGCCACTCCTTTGGCCGAGCCGGGGCGTTGGCGGATCAGCACCACGCCTGCGGTCGCGATGCGCGCGCCGTCCGGTGCGGCGACCGCAGCGCGGGTCGACAACCCGCCCAGGCGCGCATACCGGTTGCGTAGGAACCGCATCGGGTGATCTTTCAGCGACAGCCGGGTGGTTTGGTAGTCCTGGATCACATGTTCTGAGCGGGGCATGACCGGCAAGCGCACTGGCCGGTCCGCGCCTTGTTCGGCGGTGTCCGCCGCCGCGAAGAGCGGCGCGGGCGACGCCGCAGAGCCTCCGCGTACCGCCCAGAGGGCCGCGCGCCGGTCCAGGCCCAGCGAGGTGAAGCCGTCCGCCGCGGCCAGCCGCTCCATCGCCGCCCGGGTCAGCCCGGCGCGCCGGCGCGCGTCTTCGGGGCTAGCGTAGCCCGCGCCACGCTGGGCGATCAGCGCCTCCGCATCCGCTTCGTGTAAGCCGTCAACCTGGCGGAAGCCCAGCCGAACCGCGAAGCCCGCGCTATCCGCGAGAGGTTCTAAAATATTGTCCCATTGAGAGAAATTCACGTCTACTGGCCGCACCTTGACCCCATGATCGCGCGCGTCGCCCACGATCTGGGCGGGGGCGTAAAACCCCATGGGTTGGCTGTTTAACAGGGCGGTGCAAAACACCTCCGGGTGATGGCGTTTCAGCCAGGCGGAGACATAGACCAACAGCGCGAACGACGCGGCGTGGCTTTCCGGAAAACCGTATTCGCCGAAGCCTTTGACCTGGTCGAAACAACGTTGGGCGAAGGCGCGGTCATACCCGCGCGCCACCATGCGCTCGACCATCATGTCTTGATAGTTCTGGATGGTGCCCACTTTGCGGAACGTGGCCATGGCGCGGCGCAGACCATTGGCCTCTTCGGGGCTGAATTTCGCGGCGTCCATGGCGATCTGCATGGCTTGTTCTTGGAACAGCGGCACCCCTTTGGTGCGCTTGAGAATACGCGCCAATTCGTCCGGCGGGCCGTGTTCGGGCGCGGGGCTGGGATAGTCGATGGCCTCCAGCCCTTTGCGTCGGCGCAGATAGGGATGGACCATGTCCCCTTGAATAGGGCCGGGGCGCACGATGGCGACTTCAATCACCAGGTCGTAGAACGTCCGCGGCCGCAGCCGGGGCAGCATGTTCATTTGCGCCCGGCTTTCGACTTGGAAGACGCCGACGCTGTCGCCGTCGCACAGCATGTCATAGGTGTCGGGATCGTCGGGGGGCAGGCTGGCGAGGTCGTGTTCCAAGCCTTTGTGCAAACGTAAGAGATCAAAGCATTTACGAACACAGCTGAGCATGCCCAGGCCCAGCACGTCGACTTTCATAATGCCCAAGGCGTCGATGTCGTCCTTGTCCCATTCTAAAAACGTGCGATCCGGCATAGCGGCGTTGCCCACGGGAACCGTTTCGATCAACGGGTCTTGGGTGAGCACGAACCCGCCCACATGCTGGGACAAATGCCGCGGAAAGCCGATGAGCGCGCGCGCCAGCGTTAAGGCGCGTCGGATCATCGGATTGTCCGGATCCAGCCCGGCTTGGCGGATGTGCGCGTCCTCGATCGAGCGGCCATAAGCGCCCCACACCGTGCCCGCTAGCGCGCCGGCCACATCTTGGGTCAGGCCCAGGGCCTTACACACCTCACGCACCGCCGAACGGGGGCGGTAACAGATCACGGTTGCGGTCAAAGCCGCCCGCTCCCGACCATAGCGGCGGTAAATATACTGGATGACCTCTTCGCGCCGCTCATGCTCGAAATCGACATCGATATCGGGGGGCTCTCGGCGCTCTTTAGAGAGGAAGCGTTCGAACAACAAATTGGACTGTTTGGGATCGATGCTGGTGATGCGCAGGCAAAAACACACCGCCGAATTGGCCGCCGAGCCGCGCCCTTGGCAGAGAATGCCTTGACTGCGCGCCCAGGCGACAATGTCGTGCACGGTGAGGAAATATGGCGCGTAGCGGAGCGCCGCGATAAGGGCGAGCTCCTTCCGGATCGCAGCCTGCACGGGCTCGGGCACGCCCTCGGGATAGCGCTCCGCCGCGCCCGCCCAGGTGAGATCGGCGAGATGGGCCTGGGGCGTTTTATCCTTCGGGACCGGCTCGTCAGGGTATTGATAGGCCAGATCGTCGAGGGAAAACCGGCAGCGTTCGACAATGTCGAGCGTGCGCGCAAGCGCCGGTTCAAACCCGCGAAACAGCCGCGCCATCTCTTGGGGACTTTTCAGATGTCGCTCCGCATGGGGCAGCAGGCGTAAACCGGCCGTCTCCACGGTGACCCCTTCGCGGATGCAGGCGAGCACGTCCTGCAGCGGCCGCCGATCGGGGATGTGGTAGAGCGCGTCATTGATCGCCACCAGGCCCGCGCCGGTGCGCACGCTCAGGGCGTGGAGTTGCGCAAGCCGCTCCCGATCCCGCCCCTGATAGCGATAAGCCGCACCGAGGTGGAGCCGGCCGGGCCAATCCCGCGCTAACGCGCTCAAGAGCGCTTCGAAATCCGGGCTCACATCCTCCGGCGGCAGGGCGATGAAGATTTGCCCCGCGCTGTGCGCGCGCACGTCATCCAGGGTGATGTGGCACTCGCCCTTCGGCGCGGCCGCCTTGCCCCGGCTCAAGAGGGTGGAGAGCCGGCCATAGGCCGCCCGGTCCATGGGGTAGCAGAGCCATTCCCACCCCTCCACGCTCACCAGCCGCGCGCCCACCAACAGCCTGACGCCCTCCGCCTTCGCTGCGATATGGGCGCGCACCACGCCCGCGAGCGTGTTCCGATCGGCCACCCCGATCGCGGCGAGGCCCAGCGTCTTGGCTTGGGCGACGAACTCCGCCCCGTGGCTCGCCCCGCGCAGGAAGGAGAAATTCGTTGTCACCGCCAGCTCGGCGTACCCGCTCACGCGAACAGTCCTTGGACGAACCAGCCCGGCGCATGCCCCCGACCGTCGCCGTAAAGCCCTTCGCGGAACAGCCAATACCGTCGGCCCTGGTCGTCCTCGACCCGGTAATAATCCCGCGCGCGCGCTTGCCCCGAACCCTGACGCCACCATTCCGGCGCAATGCGTTCGGGCCCGTCCGCGCGCACGATCCGGCGCGCCACCCGCCGCCAGACAAAGCGCACGGGCGGTCCGTCGGGGATCTCCGCTAACGCCTCCACCGGTTCGGGCCGATCGAAGACGCGTAAAGGCCTCAGGCTGGGCAGGGGCGGGACCGCCGACCAATCCGGAAACGCGCCCTCAAAGGGTATGGGTCGTTCGGCCCGGTCTGGGCGATGGCTGGAAACGGGCGCGCGTACGCTCACCGCCCGCTCGCCCAGCTTGGCGGTCAGCCGGTCGGCCAGGGCGGCGAGGGCGTCCACATCGCGCACCGGTCCGCTCAGCGTTGCGGTGAAGCCCTGGCCCGGTTCAGTCATCGGCGCGGTGCGCACCGCGTGCAGAACCACAAGATACACCCCGAAGCCGGGATCGATCCGGTCCAAACGCTCTTCGAACAGTCTGATGAGATGGGCCGGTGTGCGGGTGGGCCGGGCGGTCGTCACCGCGACGCTCGCCCGGGTTCCGTCGGTGCGAAAGGCGTAAAGCGTGAGCGCCCGGGCCCCCAAACCCCGCCGTTCGAGCCGCTCCGCCATGGCGTTCAAAAGCCGCTCCAACCCGGCGCGCAGACCCTCAAGGCTCAGCAGCGGCTCGGGGCAGGGTAAGCGGACGGCGTCCTCCGGCTCAGGCTGCAGATAGGCCAAGGGTTCGGCGTAAAGGCCCAAGGCTTGATCGAGCCGGAGCCGGACCGCGTCCGCCGCCGCCCGGGCGGGGAAACGGCGGGTGAGCGCCTTACGGTCCACCCCGTAAAGCTGGCCGATACGGGTGAGCCCAAACCGGCGCAGGACCCGCAACGCGTCCTCGGAGAGGCGCAAGCCCGCAAGGGGCAGGTCGGCGAGCCCAGCCCGTTCCGCGCCGGGGGGCAAGAGGGCGGGCTGGCCTGCGCCAGCTTGATGTCGGGCCAGCGCCCAGGCCGCCCCGGGCGTTCCGGCGACGCCGATGCGGTGGCTCAAGCCGAAGCCGGTCAGGACCTCGCCCAGTTGGGCTGCGAGCTTAGCCTCCCCGTCATAAAGCCGTTCGCAGCCTGTGGTCTCCAGCATCAGCCCGTCTAAAGGGTCGAGGGCGACTAAAGGTGTCCAGCGGATCATCCAATCGCCCAAGCGCGCGAGGGCTTCGGCGTCCGCCGCTCGGTCGATGGGCTCATGTATCAGCTCCGGCGCGCAGGCCTTGGCGTCGGCGAAGCGTTGGCCGGGCTTGACCCCGCAGCGTTGCGCGGCCCGGTCCGCCGCCGCGATCACCGCGCCCTGCGCGTCGGTTTCGACCAGGGCGTAAGGGGGTGTGTCCTCAGCCGACCTGGCGCCCGCGGGGAGAAGTCGCCGCGCCCGGCGCAGCCGATCCAGCGACCAATTCGGGAACCACAGTGAGAGAAAGCGTCGCATCGTCATAGTCCAGCTCAAAGCGGCTGCCGGCCTGGTCGGGCGCGGTGCGGGCGCGCTCCAGGGTCGCGCGCCAGCGGGGTGGGCCAAGCCCGCGCGGGTCTAACGGATTGGGGGCGGAGCCTCGCGGTTCGACCCGCCAGCCCGCCGCGGCGCCGGTCGCGCCCGCCCCGATATGGGGCAGCCGCAGCACCAAAGGCGCGCCATAGTTTTCCGCGGCCAAGGTCAGCCGGCGGGTGGCGGTGAAGCTCGCCATCGTCGTCTCCACAAGGGTCAGCGCGGCGGCGCCTGAGCGCAGCGCTTCTTCGGCCGCCCACAGCGCGTGCTCGGCTTTGGAGACCTCGCAGAACAAGATCGACGGCGCGGAGCCGAGATAGGCGCGCACGCCGGCCTGGCTGAGCCCGCCATGGGCGTCTTGCGCCTGACGGTCCGCGATCCAGTTCACCGTGTGCGGTTTGAGCGCCGCACAGGCCGCCAGCGCGAAGCCCGTCGCCGCGGGCGCATCGCCATACCGCGCCTCAACCACCTCATGCACGCCCGCCCGACCCAAGCCGAACGGGAACGCGCACCGGGAGGGCGTCGGCGGACGGCACGGGCGGACCCGACCGTCGCGGATGAGGGCGGCGAGGCTCATATGTTCATATTTTGTTCCATGTCCGAAAGAGTCAATCCGTCTTTGAGCGGCGCTTCAATCGGCTTGCCAGCGCGTCCGTTGCGGCGGACACTTTTCGCCTTGGCCTTTCAATGATCTGTTCTCGCTATGCCCGACCGATTGGACTCCAAACAGGCCCTTGAAGTGTGGCGCGGCGTCGTCACCGATACGGTGCGCGGGGCGGGCCCGGATCTGACTGCGCGCCAGACCGCGCTGTTGCTGCATATTTATCTCAGCGACGGGCCGCACACGGTGCGCGGGCTCGCACACGCCTTAGCCTTGGCCAAGCCGGCGGTGACCCGCGGGCTCGACGCGTTAGCGGCTTTGGGCTTTGTCCGGCGCAAGATTGACGGAGCGGATAAGCGCAATGTGCTCGTCCAACGCACCGTGAAAGGCTCGGTCTATCTAACCGAATTCGGCGAACGTATTGTCGCCCAAACCGGGGCGGCGTTAAACCCGGGAGCGCCCGAATGAGTGTCCGCGACGTCGACCCGCGCTTGACCCCGAACCGGGGCGATATCGCCGCAGACCGGCTGAAGGGCCGGGTCCAAGCCGAGCGTTTCCTGGCTGGAACCGCTTACCAAGTCACCGCCGGGGTGGCGGCGATCCGCCGAACGCCCGACGATGACGGCGCGATGGACGACCAAGCGCTCCATGGCGAGGTGTTCACCGTTTACGAGGAGGTCGACGGTTGGGGCTGGGGCCAGTCCGAGGCGGACGACTATGTGGGCTATGTGGACATGGCTGCGTTGTCCGCGCCGGTTCTGCCCGCCAGCCATCGGGTGACCGCGCTGCGCACGTATGTGTTTTCTGAACCGGATTTGAAATCCGCGCCGCGATTTCTGATCAGCCGTGCAGCCCAGATCGTCGCCGGCCGCGCCGAGGGCCGGTTTATCGAAGCCCAGCGCGCGGGCTGGGTGTTCGCCGGCCACCTCGCCGCGCTGGACGCGCCGCCGGCGGACGATTTCGTCGCCGTGGCGGAGACTTTCCTGCATGCGCCTTATCTGTGGGGCGGGAAGGAGAGCCTAGGGCTCGATTGCTCCGGATTGGTTCAAACCGCTTTTGCGGCGTGCGGCTTGGCGTGCCCGCGCGATGCGGATTTGCAGGAAGCCGTTTTGGGCGAGGCATTGTCCCTCAGCCCGCGCCCGGCATTACGCCGCGGCGATTTGGTGTTCTGGCCCGGCCATGTGGGGTTGATGGTCGATGGGACCCAACTGCTGCACGCCAACGCCCATCACATGGCCACCGCGATTGAGCCTTTGACGCAGGCGGAAGCGCGGATCGGTTCTCAAGTTGGGCCGATCCGCGCCATTAAACGCCTCAACCCTTAGGGCAGCGGAACCGGATCGTTGGACAGGCTGCGCAGATAGGCTACCAGATTGGCCCGATCCGTTTCGTCCTTGATCCCGCCAAACGCCATGGTCGTGCCTTGCACAATGCCACGCGGGTTTTCGAGATATTCGTAAAGTTGCTCGACGGTCCAAACCTCGCCGAAATTCTTCATCGCCGCGGAATAGCGGAAGCCTTCCACGGAACCCGAAGTCCGCCCCACCACATTCCAGAGGTTGGGGCCAACGCGGTTGGGCGCGCCTTCAGCGACCGTGTGGCAGGCTTTGCAGCGTCCCGCGACCCGCTCGCCGGCGCTGACGTCGGCGGCCGCGACCAGCCGACCAATCTCTGAGCCCGGGGCGGGCGCGGCGGCGGCTTCGGTGGTTTCTTCAACGGTTTCGACTACGTCGTCGGCAGTCTCGATCACCTCTTCGGTGGCGTCCTCGGCAGCGTCCGCCACGTCTTCGGCTGCGTCGTCGGTGGCTTCGATGGCTTCTTCAACGGTCTCTTCAGCAGCGTCTGCCGCGGCGTCGGCGGCTTCCGTCACCTCTTCGGCGGCGTCCTCAGCAGCCTCGGCGGCGTCCTCAGAAACTTCGGCGGCGGCGTCAGCCGTATCTTCGACGGTTTCAGCAACGTCCTCAGCGGCCGTCTCAAGGGTTTCCGCAGCGCCCGCAGCCGCATCCGCCGCGCCTTCGGTCACGGTTTCCGCCGTTTCCTCGACCGCGTCGACGGTGGCGTCAACGGTCTCAGCGGCCTCTCCCGTGGTGTCTTCGAGGACCGCTGCAACGGTTTCGGCGGCGTCTTCGGCCGTGTCCTCAGCGGAGGCTTCGATCACGCCCGCCTCTTCGATCGGCGCTTCAGCCGGGCTAAGGGTCTCAATCACCGCGCCGTCGGTTTCGACGATCGGCTCCGGCTCTTCGGCCGGTTCTACGGTTGTGGGCTCGGGCAGCGGCGCGGGGTCTGCGCTCAGCGTGCGCAGCCAACCGATCAGATTGGCCCGGTCCTCGGCTTCGCGCAGGCCCGCATAGGCCATGGATGTGCCTTCGATATAATTGGCCGGCCCGGCGAGAAAGCCGTTGAGCCGTTCATAGGTCCAAGGCTGGTTAAAGCCCGCCAAAGCGTTGGAGTAGTTGAACCCCTCTTTGGAGCCCGATGGCCGGTTGACGATGTTCCAAAGATTGGGACCAACCCGGTTCGCCCCGCCTTCGTTAAAGCTGTGGCACGCCGCGCACCGACCGGAGATCCGCTCGCCCGCATCCACGTCCGCTTGCAACAACAGGGTGGCGAAATCGAGTTCCGGCTCAGGCTCGGCCTCCGGCTCAGCACTGGCGCTCGACGCCGAACCGCCCAAGCTGTCATAGTCTAAACCTGCGACTTTATAAGCCGGTTCCTCAAGGGTTTCGCTGTGAAACAGGGAATGGCTGAATTCGTTCACGATGAAGGTGAACAAACCCACCGCCAAAACCGCGCCGCCGAGTTTGCTGAACTCGAAATTATCCATCGATCTTACGCCCTTTGATCTTGAGCTGCATCGTTGCGCTGCAGCGGACTTGCCCATTGTTCGCCAGGAGAGGTAGACGACCGAGGCCTCATGGCCAAGTCGTTTTCAGCATATCCTGAGACTTTTCTAAGCGTTCCAGGGCGTGCGAGGCCGGAAAGGAAAGGCGCTTATGACTGCGGTTGTGCTGATACCGGCGCGGTTGGCGTCTCAACGGCTGCCGAACAAACCGCTCTTGCCGGTCGCCGGGCGCGCCTTGATCCTGCGGGTCGTCGATGTGGCGCGCGCGGCGGGCCTTGGCGAGCCGATTGTGGCGTGTGGAGACGCCGCTATCGCCGAGGCGGTGCGCGCTGAGGGCGGTCGCGCCGTTCTGACAGATTCGGGCCTGCCGTCGGGGACAGACCGGGTTCGCGCGGCGTTAGCGGAGATCGATCCGCAAGGCGCGCTGGACCCGATCATCAATCTTCAGGGCGACTTGCCGTTACTGCCCGCCGCGGCGCTGACCGCTTTGCTCGAGGCCTTAGCGGCGGATCCGGAGGCGGGGATGGCGACGCTCGCCGCGCCGAGCGATGACCCCGAGGAGCGCCAGAACCCCAACGTCGTCAAAGCGGTGCTTGCGCGCCGTGCGCCGCCGCGCCCCGCACGCGCGCTCTACTTCACCCGCGCGCCCGCGCCCTGGGGCAACGGGCCGATCCATCACCATATCGGGGTTTACGCCTATCGCCGGACCGTGCTGGAGCAGATTTGCGCGCTCGACCCCTCTCCGCTCGAGCGCCGCGAACGGCTTGAGCAATTGCGCGCGCTGGAGGCCGGTGTCTCGATCGCTGTCGCCGAACTCGCCAAGGCGACTTTCGGCGTTGACACCGCAGGCGATCTCGCGCGCGCTAGCGCGGAGTTCCAAGAGCGGGAGAATGAGTTATGACCAAACCATCGCAAATCGCTTATCAGGGCGAGCCCGGCGCGTTTTCGCATTTGGCGTGCGCCAAAGCGCGGCCCGATCATATCGCGCTGCCGTGCGCCACCTTCGAGGACGCGATCGCCGCCGTGCAGGACGGCCGCGCAGAGTTAGCCATGCTGCCGGTCGAGAATTCCGTCGCGGGGCGGGTGACGGACATCCACCATTTGCTGCCCGATTCTGACCTGTCGATCATCGGCGAGTTCTTTTTGCCCCTACGTTTGCAGCTCATGGCGCCGAAAGGGGCTGATCTGGCGGATTTGGCGCAGGTGCGCAGCCACGCCATGGCCTTGGGCCAGTGCCGCCGGTTTATCGCCCAACACGCCCTGAAAAAGCTGACCGCGGCGGACACTGCGGGTGCGGCGCGCCAAGTGGCCGAACGGGGGGACGCCCGTGAGGCGGCGCTCGCCTCCGAACTCGCCGCTGAAATTTACGGGCTCGACATTCTAGAGCGCGACGTGGAGGACGCCGCCCATAACACCACCCGGTTCCTGATCATGGCGCGCGAACCCGCTGATCCCGAGCCGGACAGCGCCTGTGTCACCACCTTCGTCTTCCAAGTGCGCAACGTGCCCGCGGCGTTGTTCAAGGCGTTAGGCGGGTTCGCCACCAATGGGGTGAACATCACCAAGCTGGAGAGTTACCAGGAGGACGGCACCTTCCTCGCCAGTCGCTTTTATGCAGACGCAGAGGGACGCCCCGATAACCGCGCTTTCAGCTTGGCGTTGGAGGAATTGGGGTTTTTCAGTAATCGCGTGAAGGTGCTCGGGGTCTATCCCGCCCATCCCTACCGCTTTGAAGCGCGTCGGTTCCGTACCCCCGCACAGTCTTAAGCCGGGGCCGCGACCAAGCCCCGAGCGCTCGCTCACTTTTTTGCGAAGGGTTAATGCGCTTGGTTCCCGCGCGCCCATGTATCTGCCAGGCGACGCTCGCCTGACGCGCCGTCCCGGCGCGCCTCTTTAAACTGAGGAGGCTTCTATGACCGAATTCACACTCTTTGACGAAACCAACGCTCCCGAAGGCTCTCGCGCGATCCTGGAGGGCGCCAAAAAACAGCTCGGCTTCGTGCCAAACCTTTATGCGGCGTTTTCCGCCAGCCCGCCGGTGCTGGAAGCGTACACCACGTTGAGCGGGTTGCTGGGCAAGACCAGTTTTTCGCCCACCGAACAGCAAGTCGTCATGATGACGGCTAATTTCGAGCACAACTGCGAATACTGCATGGCTGCGCACTCGGTCATCTCAAAAATGCAAGACGTACCAGCGGATGTGCTCGACGCCTTGCGCACCGGTGCAGCGATCCCTGATGCCAAACTCGAAGCTTTGCGGGTGTTCACCCGCGCTGTGCTTCAAGAGCGCGGATGGGTGTCTAAAGACACGGTCGAGACGTTCTTAGCGGCGGGCTACACTCAAGCCAATGTGCTCGACGTGATCTTGGGCCTCGCGATTAAGACCTTGTCGAACTACACCAACCACATTGTGGAAACGCGGGTGGACGACGCCTTCGTCGGTCAGGCGTGGACCAAGCCGGAATAACGTTAAAGCGATCGCCTCCTCCCGCGGCGCCGATTGCATGGGCGCTGCGGGACCGATCGCCGTCTCTAAAAAACGAGGATACTCAATGTCGTTTTTGAAAACCGCCCTGACTACATTGGCTGGCGCGCTCGCCTTCGCTGGCGCTGCATTCGCTGGTGAAATCAACATCGCCAAAGGCGAAACCTACGCCCTGCAGGGCTATGACACGGTGGCCTACCACACCGTGGGCGAGGCCACCGAAGGCGACACCGCCTACACCGCGCAATACAAAGGGGAAACTTGGTTGTTCGCCTCGGCGGACAACCGCGATCTTTTTAAAGCCGAGCCGGCGAAATACGCCCCCGCCTATGGCGGACACTGCGCGTTCGGCGCGTCGGTGAACCGGTTGTTCGACGGCGACCCGGAAGCCTGGCAAATCGTTGACGGCCAGCTTTACGTCAACAAAGACAAGGGCATCCTGAAGCGTTGGCAGAAAGACATCCCCGGCAATTTGGAGAAATCCGAAGCCAATTGGCCGGGTCTGCGCGCCGAATTGGTCGCCGACGCGTCGCCGGCTCTGGGTGGCGGCAGCTAAGTCCGCCCGCAATCAACGCGAAGGCCCCTGGCCTTGACCCAGCCTCTTAACGCGCCCCGGTGAAACCTTCGCCGGGGCGTTGTTATTTCGCTCAGCCCAATGCCCATTGCTTGATCAATTGGTGGGCGATGGCGAGCGGCGGGGGGATCGAGCATACCGGGTGGGTTTGCGCGAGCAACGCGCGCGCCTCGGCTCGGGCGAACCAGCGGGCATCCTCAAGCTCTTGATCGTCCAAGGACACGGTACGGTCTTCGGTTTCGGCCATTAGCCCGACCATAAGCGAGGAGGGAAACGGCCAGGGCTGGCTCAGTGCATAGCGCACCGCGCCGATGCGCACCCCGGCTTCCTCGAAACTTTCGCGCCGACACGCCTCCTCAAGGGTTTCCCCCGGCTCCACAAAGCCCGCTAAGCAGGAATACATACCTGCGGGCCAATTGTTCTGGCGGCCGAGCAAAACATTGTCCCCGCGAATAATCGCCATGATCACCACTGGGTCGACCCGGGGAAAGTGATCGGCGCCGCAAGCCGGGCAACTGCGCTTGGCGCCGCCTTCGGCCAGTTCGGTCGGCGCGCCGCAGACCGCGCAAAACAAGTGTTTGGCGTGCCAACCCAAGAGCGATTTGGCGTGGCCCAACAGCGCGGCGTCTTGGGGCTCCAGACGCGTAGCGGCGGCGCGCATGTTTTCAAACGCCCCAAACGGCGCAAGCGGGAAGTCCTCGCGGCTCGCTATGGGCGCGGCGAGTACGGGCCCCACCCCATCGCGGCCCAACAGCAAAACGCCCGGCTCCGCCAGAGTCAAAGCCGCAAGCCCGGCTTGGTTGACAAAGCCCGGCGCGCCCTCGGTCAAGATGAACGGATCACCCTCATGGAGCACCACCGCGCGGGCTTGCGGGTGGGCCAATTGTTCGGCCACCCAGGCGCGGTCTTTGCGCTTTGGCGCGCAGCGATCAAGCGGCGCGCCAGCGAAGGCGATGAGCGGATCACACGGCATGTTCGCACCCTAGCGCGAGTCGGGGTGCGCGGCCGCCGAAATCGTCCGCAGCCCACCCTTGCCAGGCCGCGGCGTGGGCATGATATACCGTCGTGGGAGATCGGCGGCGGACGTGCGCCTTGTGAACCCGGTCAGGTCCGGAAGGAAGCAGCCGTAGCGAGTTTCCGCCCGGGTCGTCGTCCGATCTCTCGCCTTTCCCGAAATCCTTGAGCCCCATCAGACCGTTAGAGACAGGTTCTACTGACGGATCGATTTTTCGTGACATAAGGTAAAAAATATCATACATTATGTCGTGTGGAATCGACGTCGAGACGGTATTGTTTGACGTCTCAATCAATGGAGCTTGGACATGCAAGGGTGGTCGCAAATCGCGTTTCGGGAGAAAATCGCCTGGTTATCCTTGATCGCGACCGGCGCGGTTTTGGTGTTTGTCTTCTCACCGCCGCCTGAGGATGTGGGCGCGCATTGGACCTGGTCGAAATTCGTTGTCGGCGCGGGGATTATGATCGTCGTGATGATTGTGGGCGCCGCGCTGATCGCTCTCACCAGCCGCTCTGACGCCAACGCGCCCGCTGATGAGCGCGAACAAATCATTTAATTGAAAGCCACAGCATGGTCCCAGGGCGTGTTCAAAATCGGCTGCGTGGGCGTTGCGGTGGGGCTGTTCATGGGGCTCAACCCGGTGGGTATGGCCAACCATTTGATCCTCGCCTTTATCGTGGCGGAGTTTATCCGCTTCGCCTGCCAGATCGCGCTTTACCGCAAGGGCGTCTGATGGCCGAGCATCGGATCTCCAACCGCATCCGACGGCTGCGGTTCGACCATGACGAAATGACCCAGGCCGATCTCGCCGCGCGGATCGGCGTCACCCGGCAAACCGTCAACGCCATTGAGGCGGGCAAATATTCGCCGTCTTTGGAGGTGGCGTTTCGTATTGCAGCCGTGTTCGGCGTTGGATTGGAGGAGGTGTTTCAATACGCCGTCGAAGCGTGAGAGCGCCCGGATGATCCTAACTCACGCAACGGTGATCAGTTGGCGCGCTGGCGGCCTCATAAGGTTCACAAAGCGCCCCCATCTGATCGGTTAAATCATAGGCGCATTGGTCTAAAACCCTCTTCTGTGAAAGGCGTCCGCTATGAAGTCCGTGAGTTCCGCAACCCGCCTCGTCGCTGCTCTGGTGCTCGCCGCCGCGAGCCTGATCGGCTGCAACACCATCTCGGGCGCTGGGAAAGACGTTCAAGCGATCGGTCGCGGGGTGACGAAAGCCGCCGATACGGTGAAAGAGCAGTTTTAGAGGCTTCCACCCCGTCGCAGCGCCGCTAATCCCCCGCGACGCGACGCCATTGGAACCGCCGCACTTGGCCGCCACTCATATCTGAAAGGGTCGCGGTCAACGTTGCGCCATCACGGGCGTAGACGATGCGTTGGGGGAAATCGTGATCGGGGTTCTCGAAACGGGCGGATTGGGCGTCATGGCGCACCAGGGTGAACGTCGTCCCTGACCCGCCGCCCGGTTGGCCGACGAGGACCGTCTCCGATCCGATCTCAAGTCTTAAAAACTCAAACGCGACCGCTTCGCCGTTCCGGATGGTGCGGTTCAGCCCGAGCATGAGCCCGCCCTCGGGCTGGGTCCAAATTTCTTCACTGATCCGATTATCGGCTTCCGCACGCCAATGCCCCGCCAGCCAAGCGAGATCGGCGCCGTTCTCAGCGGCCGCCACTCCGGTGGCCCACAGTCCGCCGCACAAAGCCAACAAGCGAAGGTTCATGGCCGCCTCCCAAACCGCGCCTCGGGATCATAACGCGGCTTGGGAGGGGACACGACCGGGTTAGGACCCGCGCGCTGCGCTAGCGCGTTTTCAGCAAAAGTGTAAGCGGTTTTGCGGTTCGAAAACGGGACAAACCAGAGACTTAGAGCTGCTTCTCGACTCGGATTGACCCGAAGTGGCTCTAGGTCGACGCTTCGATCACCGTAACGGGGCCGTGATCGTCCACATGATCGCCATGGACGAAATGCAGCCTTCCGTCATGGATGAAATCAAAGTGGTCGCCATGTTGGACAACCGGGTGCGCGCCCGCGCTCAGGGTGTGGGCGTGCTCGCCATGGGCCACAGTGCTCACCAGCGCGTCGTCAGCCGGGTTCTCAGCGGTGACCGCCAGCGCGTGCTCATCCACATGGTCGCCTTGGACGTGGTGCAAATGTCCATCATGGAGGTAGTCCATATGGCCTTCATGGGCGAGCCGGTCGTGCCCGCAGTCTGGGCCATGGGCGTGGGTGTGCGCGCCATGCACGATTTCGTGGGCTAAGACGGGGCCGGACATAAGACACCCGGCGGCAATAGCGAAGGTTAAGTGGTTCATAACATCGTCCATTCTGTAAAACTCATTCACGCTTTAAATCAAATCTAGGACGTTACACAATTACGCTAAGCATTTGTAACAATATTACGTTGCGTCGACGCGCCGGCAATCCCCACCCTCGACGCTCGTGGTCAGGCCGCCTAAAACCATCGCCCATGGCTCCTGACGATCCGCCCCCCGATGACGCAGCCCTCGCGCCTGATCCGAACACGCTTGGCATGGATTTGGGCGAGCCGGACCCGGCGCCGGCTGCGCTTGAGCCCGCGGTCAGCTATCAGGTGCTCGCCCGCAAATACCGGCCCCGCCGGTTTGAGGATTTGATCGGCCAGGAAGCCATGGTGCGCACCCTGTCCAACGCGTTTAAATCGGGTCGGATTGCGCACGCCTTCATGCTCACCGGCGTGCGCGGGGTCGGGAAAACGACTACCGCGCGGCTGTTGGCGCGCGGGCTCAATTACATGCGCGAGGGCGCGGACCAGCCCTCCGTGGACCTGGACCCGCCTGGCGAGCATTGCGACGCGATCACCCAGTCGCGTCATGTGGATGTCATGGAGATGGACGCCGCCTCGCGCACCGGGGTGGGCGACATTCGCGAAATCCTCGACAGCGTGCGCTATGCGCCCGTGTCCGCGCGCTACAAGGTTTATGTGATCGACGAGGTGCACATGCTGTCCACCTCGGCGTTTAACGCGCTTCTGAAAACGCTCGAAGAGCCCCCGCCCCACGCCAAGTTTATTTTCGCCACGACCGAGATCCGAAAAGTTCCGGTCACGGTGCTCTCCCGCTGCCAACGCTTTGACCTCAAACGGGTGGAGCGTGATGTTCTGACCGCGCATCTGGCGCGAATTTGCGGGCTGGAAGGCGCGCAGGTTTCCGAGGCCGGGCTCGCCCTGATCGCACGAGCCGCGGAAGGCTCGGTGCGCGACGCGCTCTCCATTCTCGACCAAGCCATCGTTCAGGCCGACCCGGGCGCAGAGGTCAGCGCGGGCGATATTCGCGACATGCTGGGTTTGGCCGACCGGGCGCGAACCTTGGACTTGTTTGAATTCGCCGCCCAAGGCGATGCGGCCTCCGCCATCATCGAATTGGGCGAACAATACGCCCGGGGCGGGGATCCAGCGGTGGTGTTTCGCGATTTGCTTGACCATTGTCACGAAACCACCCGGGCGCGGATCCTCGGCGCGACGGCCGATCTCTCCGATTACGCCGACGAAGCGCCGCGGCTACGCGCGCTCGGCGCAGCCCTCGGGCCGGCCAATTTGTCTCGGCTCTGGCAAATGCTGTTGAAAGCGCATCAAGAGGTGCGCGCCGCGCCTGACCCGCTCGCCGCCGGTGAAATGGCGCTGATCCGGATCGCTGCGGCCGCAGGATTGCCTCCGCCAGAGGACGCGGCGCGACTGTTAAAGGCTGAAGACAGCGCGCCTTCGGCCGCGGCGTCGGGGGCGGCGCGCGCCGATCCGGCGCCGGACCGCAGCCAACCCCAACACGCCGCCGGCGCCGCTCCCGCGCTGGAGGACTTAGCCGCCGTGGCGCGATTGGCCGGCGAACGGCGCGACCTGGCGCTTAAGTCCGACATTGAACGCTTTGTCCGCCCGGTCCGCCTGGAACCGGGCAAGCTGGTCTTCGAGCCGGCAGCGGGCGCGCCCAAGGACCTGGCTAAACGGCTGGCCGCACGGCTCTTGGATTGGACGGGACAGACCTGGGCGGTGCTCGCCGATGATGACGCCGCCGGCGGCGCCACCTTGCGCGAAGAACGCGATCGCGCGGAGGCCAACGCCCGCGCGGAGCTTCTCGCCGAGCCGCTGGTTAAGGCGGTGTTCGCAGCTTTCCCCAATGCGAAAATCCTCTCGGTTAGCGATCCAGCGGCGGAAGCGGCGGCTGTACGGGGGCTGGACCCGGAGCCGGAGCCGGAGGATGATAACGCCCCTCGACGTGAGCAGGAGCGCGCCCGATGAAAGACTTCGCCAATATGTTCAAGCAAGTCCAAGAGATGCAGTCTCAGATGACGGCGGTCCAAGACGCGCTGGAGGCTCACGAGGAGACCGGTCAATCCGGCGGTGGGCTCGTCAAAGTGACGCTCAACGGCAAGGGCGAGCCGCGCGGGGTCTCCATCGACGACAGCTTGATGAACGCAGACGAACGCGACGTTCTGGAGGATTTGATCGTCGCCGCCATGATCGACGCTAAGCGGAAGGTTGAGGCCGCTGCGCAGGAAAAAATGAAAGCGGTCACCGGTGGGTTGGCCGGCATGATGCCACCCGGATTTAAGCTGCCGTTTTAGCTCGACGTCTTGACGTCTGGGGCGCGCGCGTTCAGGGTGCGCGGCGAATAGACGACCTTGGCGATGTTCCGCCGCGACTGACCGGCCTAACCCCTCCCAAAGACACTCTGTTCACCACCCCCGCGGTCGAAGTGGGTTCGGCCGCGCCATGAGAGGTTATGATATGCCGGCTGGCACAGTGAAATGGTTCAATACCGAAAAAGGTTATGGCTTCATCAAGCCCGACGACGGCGGCGCGGACGTGTTCGTGCACATCACCGCGGTGCAGGCCGCGGGTCTGGCGACGTTGGCGGAGGGACAAACCCTCTCCTATGAGCTGACAGAAGCGCGCAACGGCAAGGTCGCTGCGAGCAATCTCGTCGCTTAAGAGACGAATTTGAGTTCGGGCGCGCTGGGGTTGAACCTGGCGCGCCTCGGCTCGCCGCCCGGCGAGCGGCAGAGAAGGCGGGAGCGACCCGATGCGACGTGCGCAAGCCGGGGACACAGTGAAGGTCGACTATGTCGGCGTCCTTGATGACGGATCGGAATTCGATCACACCCGCGAACGCGGTCCCATGGAATTCACCATTGGCGGGCGGCAAGTTTTACCCGGCTTTGAAAACGCCGTCATCGGCTTGGCTGAGGGCGAAGCGGCGTCTGTGACCTTGGCGCCGGCGGACGCCTATGGCGAGCACAAAGCGAAATTCGTCTCCACCCTGGACCGGTCCCGCTTTCCTGCGGAGCTGGATATCACCTTGGGCATGACGTTGGTTATTCCCAATGGTGTGGGCCGGAAAATCAAACACACCGTCACCGCGATCGACGGTGATCAAATCACCATTGACGGCAATCACCCCTTGGCCGGGCAGACCTTGAGCTTCACCCTCACCCTGGCGGGCTTCGCCGAAGCCGATCCGCCTTCGGACGACCCATCCCAGGACTAAGCGCGCAAACCGGCTAAATTGGTCGGCTTCACTGCGATTCGCTGGATCCTTCGCCCATGCCCGCCGCCTCCGCCGGACCCGAAATTGAACGCCTGATCGGCTTGCTGGCCAAGCTGCCGGGACTGGGGCCGCGATCCGCGCGGCGCGCCGTTCTGCATCTGATCAAGAAACGTGAGACCTTGATGGCGCCCTTGGCGGAGGCGCTCCAAGACGCGTCCGAAAAAATCGTCGTCTGTTCGGAATGCGGCAATCTAGACGTCTCAAGCCCTTGCGCGGTCTGTTGCGCACCGGACCGAGACAGCGGCCTGATCTGTGTGGTCGAGCAAGTCGGCGATCTCTGGGCGCTGGAGCGTTCGGGCGCGTTTCGCGGCCGATATCACGTTTTAGGCGGCGTCTTGTCCGCGCTCGACGGGGTGCGGCCGGAGGATCTCTCGATCCCGAAACTGGTCGAGCGGGCGAACCGGCCCGAAGTCACCGAAGTGATCCTCGCGCTTAACGCGACGGTTGACGGCCAGACCACCGCCCATTACCTCGCCGACGCTCTGCAATCAACCTCGGTCAGTGTGTCCAGCGTCGCCCGCGGGGTGCCGGTGGGTGGAGAGCTGGATTACCTCGACGACGGTACGCTGAACGCCGCCCTGCGCAGTCGGCGCCCGGTCTAAGGGGGCCGGGCTAAGGGGATCCGACCCGCCACACGGTGAAATCCTCGACCTCGACCACGGGCGTCAAGCCCACCAGCGGCTCGCCTTTAACTAACTGGACGGCGAATCCGTTTGGATGATCCTCAGTGAATGACCACCAGGCGTCGGGTGTGCAGACCACAACATAGTCGATCCCGCCCAGTGCGTTCGCGTCATGCGGGTTCTGGAACAGGGCGTAGGTCCGAATTAGGCCTTCGACATTTCGGTGATAATGCCCGCCTACCACCCCGTGGGGTGTCTCCGCTAATAAGCGCGGTGCGGCGTTCGGGTGTGCAAGCGCGGTCCCTGGTGTGAGTTTCGCGAACGCCGCGTAGGCCTCTGGCGGGCATGACCGTGCTTCGCGTTCTTCCTGTGCGGCCTCCGCGTCGCGCTGGGCGGGCAAGGCTGCGGCTAACGCCGCATAGGGAAACCCGCAACACGCCAGCCCAACGCCAACGCGACGCCAAACGGACAGTCCCGCCGTTTGCGCGAAAACCGCCGCGCCAAGGGCCGCGCTCAACGCCGCCGTTAAAACGACACCGCGGATTTGGCCAATCATAACCAAGCTGGCGATCCCCAGGGCGGCTAAACACACCCCCCAGCTGGCGCGGTCCACCGCCTTATTGCGGGATACCAAAACTGCACCCGCGGCAAGCCCGACAACGAGGGCGGGGCCCAAGCCGGACACGATGAGCGTCAGTCGATTGGGCGTCGCCCAAAGCGGTTTCGCCTCGGTGATGTCGCTCAGCCAAAGCGTTTTCAGCACGTCCGGAATTTCGCTGTAGGGCCCTCCCGCGCAGTGGGGAAAGGCCGCAAGCAAGCCCGCGCCGGCGATCCCGGCGATCAGGGCGCCGGACATTGCGCGCACGCGACGATCCGCCATGCGATGATCAAGTGCGCTAAGCGCCGCGAAGACGCCTACGCTCGCGACGCCCGCGGACAAATACACCCAAGACACCGCGTCGCACGCTGCCCGGTATCCCGCGATCGCGTCATAGCGCGCCGCGAAGATGGCGGCCGTGATCGCGGCCATGCCGCCGGAAAAGGCCAGACCGACGGGTCCCGCCCCGCTCAGCCGTAAAACCCAACCCAGGCCCAAACCGCCCAAAACCGCTAAAACGATGTTGAGCCCTTCAAGGCCCACGCCCAAGCTTATCCCGGCCAGGGCGCCGCCCAGAACGGCGCACCACAGGGTTCGCGTTCGGGTCGCATGGACCACGCTCGCCAATATACTCAGCGCGAAAACGACTTGCAGGCCGTGATGGTCGATTTTGGCCGGCTCTAGGGTCTCTGTCGCCACGACTGCGCCAAGCAGGAAAACCGCCGCTGCGAACGGCGAAAGCGTCGGCGACAAGGCGCGCGCTAAAGCGAGCCCGGCAAGGCCGTAGAGGAAAAACAAAACCGTCGGCGCCAAGCCTAAGACCGCCGTTTCGGCTTGGGCGCCTAAGAGCGGCTGCAGTGCAATAATCGCTCCGCCTAACACCGCATCGGGCCAACGCGCCCAATGCATGGCGACCCCGTCCGGCGGGTTCAGCCGCGGTTGAAGAAAATCATCAAGCGGCCGGCCCGCCATCCAGTCGCGCGCTTGCACCAGCCGTAGAGTGGCGTCGGGATCGGCGTAAAGGGTGGCCGTCATGTCCGGCCAAGCGGAAACCAGCCTGATGGTAGCGACGATGGTCCAGACCAGTCCGGAGAAGAGCCACGCATCGCGCGCGCCTAAATTTTGGAAAGGCGGCTGCATTGATCCGATCCTCCGCTCGCGCGTCCCGACTTCACGCGCGACTCAGTCTATGACATAGCGCTTAACGTGGTCCCACCGGCTCGCCAAACTGGATAAGGAAGCCCGAACGCCATGTCCGTCGCCCCGACCGTGCCCGACTTAGACATTGCGGTGTTGCTGCCGTGTTTGAACGAGGCGGCGGCCATCGCTCAGGTCGTTGACGATTTCCGCACCGCCCTTCCTGGGGCGCGCATCTATGTGTTTGACAACGCGTCGACTGACGACACCGCCGCGGTGGCGCGCGCGGCGGGCGCGATCGTGGCCTATGAGCCCCGACGCGGGAAAGGTGGGGTCGTGCGTCGCATGTTCGCCGACGTTGACGCCGACATTTACGTCATGGCCGACGGCGACGGCACTTATTCTGCGGATCGCGCTCCGGACCTGGTGCGGGCCTTGATCGACGCCGGCGCCGATATGGTGGTCGCTGCGCGCGAAGGGGTGACGGAGGATGCAGGTCGTGCGGGGCACGCTTTTGGCAACGCCTTGTTCAACCGGCTGTTCCGCTTGCTGTTCGGCCGGGATTTCACCGACATTTTTTCGGGCTATCGCGCGTTTTCCCGTCGATACGTGAAAAGCTTTCCGGCCCTGTCCGATGCGTTCGAGATTGAAACCGAAATGGCCGTGCATGCGAGCCAATTGCGCATGCCTGTGGTGGAGATCAGCGCGCCATACGGCAAACGGATGGAAGGCTCGGCGAGCAAACTCAAGACCTTCCGCGACGGCGCGCGGATCTTGCACACTTTTTCCAATCTATTGAAGGACACCCGACCGACCGTGTTTTACGGTGCGTTGGCCGGGCTGGGCGCGACCGTGAGCCTAATTTTAGCGATCCCCTTGGTGATTGAGTTCTTGGAAACAGGGCTGGTGCCGCGTTTGCCCACTGCGGTGTTGTCTACGGGGATTATGCTAACTGCGTTCATCTTTGCGGCTTGCGGGCTGATCCTGCATTCGGTGATGCGCCAACGCCTCGAGCAAAAGCGGCTGCGGTATCTGGCTTATCGCCCGCCGCCGCGTTTGGACGCGGATGCCGAACAAAACCGCAACAATGCGCTATAGTGGCTGGCTGGAACCCGATTCGGGCGGAGCCCACGAGTGACGACGTTAGCAGATGCATTGGCGCGGATCGCGCCTTATGGTGTTGAGGCTGCGCTTCTGGGCGCTGCAGTAGTCAGCCTGTTGGGCGCGGCGTTTTGGCGGTCGGCCAGCCGCGCGCGCCGCCATCGCCGGTCTTTACGCACCCAGTTGGATGAGATGCACGCGGCTGCGTCTGTGCAAGCCAAACGTCTGACCGCCCTCGATGAGCGCCGCGAGATCGCCGAACGCGAGCTCGCCGTCGCCCAAAACGAAGCGGCGCGCGTTGGCCCGTTGGAACACAAGCTCGATGACGCGGAGCGCCGGGTTCTGGCCTTGGAGGCGAGCTTGCGCGAGACCCGGGCGCGCGCCCAAGCCGACGCGGAGCACGCCGCGCGCGAAAAGGCCGATCTTCTCGATCTACAGCGGCAATTAGAAAACAAATTCAAGACCCTCGCCGCGGACGCCTTCCGCGCGAACGAAGAACGCTTTCTCAATCTCGCCTCGGAAACGCTCAAAACTCACCAGGCGGAGACCCGTGGGGGCTTGGCCCAACACCAGGAGCGGCTGACCAAATTGCTTGAGCCTGTGGGCGTCTCCTTTGACGGTTTCAAAAAGCGCGTCGATGAATTGGAGGCCTCACGGATCAAAGACCGCGAGGGGGTTATGACCTCGATGCGGCACATGCATGATCTGCTCAACGCCACTCGCAAGGAGACCGAGCGCCTGCGCACAGCCTTGCAGTCCCAACCTCAAACGCGAGGCCGGTGGGCGGAAGAGCAGCTTAAAAACATTCTCGAACTCGCCGGCATGGCTGAGCACACCGACTTTGACCTGCAATCCCATATGAAGACGGAGACCGGCGGACTCCGACCCGATTGCGTGATCCGCGTGCCCGGGGGCGGCTCGATCGTGGTGGACGCCAAAGTGTCGCTGAACGCCTATCTCGACGCGGTCGACGCCGATGACCCCGAAGCCCGGCAGGCTGCTTTCTTGCGCCACGCCAAACAACTGAGAACTCACGTTAAACAGTTGGCCGACAAGGCATATTGGAAGCAATTCCGCAATGCGCCGGATTTCGTGGCTATGTTTGTGCCCGGCGACCAATTCTTCGCCGCGGCTTTGGACTGTGATGAGGCGTTATTTTCAGACGCGCTTGAGAAGCGCGTGGTGATCGTCACGCCATCAACTCTGGTGGCCCTGGCGAAAGTTGTTGCGTTTGGTTGGCGTCAGCAATTCGCTTATGACGCCGCTCAAGACATCGCGGCCATGGGCAAAGACTTTTATGAGCGTGTACTTAATTTTGCCAGTTATTTAAACAAATCCGGCGAGGGGCTCAAAAAAGCGGTCAATGAATACAACAAGGCTGTGGGATCACTCCAAACGCGTCTACTACCCAAAGCGCGCCAACTGCGTGACACTAAGGCTTTCACTGTAGAATACGCCGAGCAAGACCCGATCGACGCCGTGACCCGGGTGGACGAAACCCCTCGGCTTTGCGCGCCGGAGGTCGCCGCCTCAGGCGCGGATGCCGCTTGATCGTCGAGCGCGCGGGGCTTAAATCGATACGATGGCGATTAGACCCATTCTCACCGTGCCGGATCCGCGGCTCAAAGACGTTTCGACGCCCGTTGAGGTCGTTGACGACGACATTCGCGCGCTTATGGATGACATGTTGGAAACCATGTATGACGCGCCGGGCATTGGTCTAGCGGCCATCCAGGTCGGCGTCGCGAAACGCGTGATCGTTATGGATCTGGCGCGCGAGGATGAACCGCCCCAGCCGCGCTATTTCGTCAATCCAGAGATTTTGGAGGCCTCGGACACGGTGCAGCCCTATGAAGAAGGCTGCTTATCGGTCCCCGACGTGTATGACGAGGTCGAACGGCCCGACCGGGTGCGGATCCGGTATTTGAATTACCATGGCGAGCCAGTCGAGGAGGTCGCCGAGGGGTTATTCGCCGTCTGCATCCAGCACGAGATGGATCACCTCAATGGCGTGGTGTTCATTGATCATTTGTCGCGATTGAAGCGCGACCGGGCAATCCAAAAGGTCCGCAAACTCGAGAAATTCCGCGCCGCGGGCTAGTTGTTTAGTCCATGACCTCAAGTCGCTGCGGGCAGGCGCACCTCAAATGCTGTGCCCTCCGGCCCCGTGCGTTTGAGGGCGAGGCGCCCGCCATGGGCGCGGGCCAGCTCCAACGAAATCGCGAGCCCCAGCCCGGTGCCGCCGCGGGTGGTTGAGCCGGAAAACGCGGCGAACAGCCGCTCTTGGGCTTTTTTCGGCACGCCCGGGCCGTTGTCGCACACGCACACGTCGATCCAAGGGCCGGTCTGGCACGCTTCCACATGGAGCCTGGGGGCGCGATCAGATCCTGAAGCCCGCATGGCCTGGATCGCATTGCGCATGAGGTTGAGGAAAATGCGGTGGGCGTGATCGGGATCGGCGAACAGCTTAAAATCCGGAGGCGTATCATTGCGCCAAAGCACGTCGCCGGACTGGGCGATGGCGTCTTCGGCGGCTTCGTCTAGGGCGGGCGCTAAGGCGAACACGATCCGCGCGGGCGGGCTTTCCTCCGCCCGGCCGTATTTCAGCACCTCTTCGCAAAGATTAACGACGCGGTCGACCGCGCGCACTAAGCGCGCCGCGCCCGCTCGGGTGCGCGCGTCTTTCGATTGCGCCAGCCCATCGGAGGTGAGTTGCGCGCTGGCGAGAATATTGCGCAAGTCGTGGTTGATCTTCGCCACCGCTTCACCCAGCGCCGCGAGTCGAGCCTTTTGGTGCAAGGCCTGGCGGACCTGGGTCTGCATGTCGGCGAATTCGCGCTCTGCTTGACCGATTTCGTCACGTCGCTCGGTCGGTTTCACACCGGCGTCGGGATTTTCCGGCGCCTCGCGAAACGCCACCATCGCATTGGACAGCCGACGAACCGGCCGAACAACGGTGAGGATAAGCGTCGCGTAAACCAAGCTCGCCGTGATCAGCGAAATAAACAGCGACGCGACGGCGATCCGCCCGGAATACGCCCAAAGCTCGCGCCGCAAGGGTGTTTCTTCAACGATAACGTCAAGCTCGTCGCCCGGCCGGATGCCATCCGCTAGAATGCGCAAATGCCGTTCGGGCGGGGACATCAGGTGATCGACCACTTCGACGATCGCCGTCAAAAAAGTCTCGGTGCGCACATCCAAAGTGAGGACGTTGTCCGTGGCGTGGCTAGGGCGCAGGATCAGAATGCGGGCATTCTTACGGCTGATCGCCACCGCCTCAACCTCCGCCTCCGCCAACAGCCGGGTGGCCAGTTCGTCGGACACCCGGAAGTCCGGCGCCGCCTCCACGCCGAGCGCGGCGAGCCGCGCGGCCTGAACCCGATCCTGAAGCCAGTTATTCCGATAATTCGCTGCTGAGGGAAAATAGATCAAAACTTCGGCGACGAGGACGAACACCAAAGTCAAACCCAGCAGTCGGATCGACAAACCCGTGGGAATCCACCGGCTCACCGAAGACGAAACGCCCCGCCACGGCGAAAGAGATCGGACCGAGGGCGAGTGTGTCCCGGTCTCTTCCTCCTTCACCGCCACAGAGCGCTCCTGAGTCGTCCGACGCTAACAGTCCTATTCAACGTCTTTTTACGGAATACGCGCGAGAAGGCTAATCAGTTTCTTCGTTTTGTCGCCGAAAACGATCGGCGTGTACCAGGCGCTAGCCGTCCGCTTCACCGCCTCGCCGCGGGTGGGGTAGGGCGCGATATATCCCGTTAGGGTTCGGATCGACGCGCCTTTCGCCGACATGGCGACCCCAAAGATTTGGATTAAATCGCCAGCAGCTGCGCCCACGATCGATGCGCCCAGGATCCGACCCTTGGCGTCGGTGATCACTTTCGTGCCTCCGCGCTCGTCCTTTTCCGCAATCGCACGATCGTTTTCGTCGAAGGACCACCGCGCGACCCGGATTTTGTCGCCGTATTGCTCCTTCGCCTCCGCCTCGGTCAGTCCGACGCGCGCCAATTCGGGATCGGTGTAAACCGCCGCCGGCATCGGCGTAGCGTCCACATTGGTCGGTGTGCGGAACAACATGTGCCGCACCACGCAGGAGGCGTGAAAGCCGGCAGCGTGGGTCAGCATGGCGCGACCGGTGACATCACCCACCGCATAGACGCGCTTATTCGTCGTCTGCAAGGTGGCTTTGGTCTTCACGCCGCGTCGATCGTATTCGACGCCCGCTTCCTCCAGGCCAAGCCCTTCAACCCGCGGCGCGCGACCCACCGCAACCAGCAAATGGCTGGCGTCGATCGTTCGGGTCTCCGCGCCGATGGCGACGTCGATCGCCACCCCGGTGTCGGTGTTGCGCACCGATGTGGCTTTCGCGCCGGAGAGGACCTCGACCCCTTCCGCCTTGATCGCCTCAATAACGAGCTCCGCGTGCTCGGGCTCTTCTCGGCCAAGGGGCTGGAAGGCTTCGATTACGGTGACTTGCGAGCCGAGTCGGCGAAAGGCTTGACCCAACTCCATGCCGATAGGGCCGCCGCCAATGATCGCCAAATGCTCAGGCAGCTCTTTGAGGCCCCAAATCGTTTCGTTGGTGAGATAATTCGACTCCCCGAGCCCCGCGATCGGCGGAATGAACGGCGCAGCCCCCGACGCGAGAACGAACCGGCGGGCGGTGACCCGCGTGGTGTCGCTCTCCACGGTTTTCGGTCCGGTGAAATACGCCTTTTCCCGGATCACCGTGCAGCCCATGCCCTCAAAGCGCTCTTGGCTGTCATTCGGTTCGATCTTTTTGATGGCCTCGCGCACATGGCCCATCACGGCGGGGAAATCGGGCGTGACGCCGTTCGAGGTCAGGCCCAACTTGCCGAGCTTGGCGGGACGGGCGGCTTCCTTGGCCGCCGTCAGGATCGCCTTAGAGGGAACACAGCCATAATTCAGGCAGTCCCCACCCATTTCTCCATATTCAAACAGACCGGTGTCCCGGTCGAGCATGGCGGCGCCCGCGGCGACGGAGAGCCCCCCTGCGCCGGCGCCGATGACGCAAATATCCGGTTTGATGTCGCGCTTGCTCACGCCTACGCCTCCGCGCCGGGAACGTCGCCTTGGCGCTTCATGCGCTTATAGGCGATCGGAATAAGAGATAGGACGATGAGACCGATGATCGGTACGTACGCTGAAGGTTGGGCCAGTGCACCGGCCAACGGATTGGCGCAGACTTCCGTGAAGGTCTCGCCCGCGGCCTCCGCCGCTTTCTTGGCGTCGTTACAAGCGCCGGACTCGATCAATAACTGTAGAATATTCTTTGTTGTGTTGCCGATCGAAACGTAAACGAACGTTGCAGGAGCCATGCCAATAAAGCTGGCGATCACATAATTTCGTAGTTTTACGCCCAAAACACCTGCTGCAATATTAACCACAAAGAACGGGAATAAGGGTACGAGCCGAAGGATAAACATGTAAGAAAGTTCGTCTTCGCGGAAGCCTTGCTCGAGCTTTTTGATAAACCCACCGGCTTTTTTCGCTAAAGCGTCGCCGAGCGCCGTTCGCACAACCATGAAAATCACAGTCGCGCCAATCGTTGCGCCAATGAGCACTGAAATCGTTCCGACCCACAGGCCGAAAAACACCCCGCCCAAGATCGTCATGATTGAGGCTCCGGGGATCGAAAGCGCTGTTAGCGTGATGTAGGCGACGATAAACGCACCGACAGACACAAACAGGTTCTCGGCGATGAACGACTCAAAATTCGCTTGATGCACGACCAAACGCTCAAGCGCCAACTCGTTATGCCATCCGTTGAGAAAGAAAATACCGACTAAAGCGACAAGAACAGCGACGGGCGCCAAACGCGTGAGCAATGATGACTTCTTTTTTTCAGCGCTCTCCGCGTTCGCGCTTTCAGCGATCTCGGTCATAAGACCCTCCGTTAAGAATTATCCAGGCCTGCATATTTGATGTTGGTGACAAATTGCGCCTCACGTTCGAACCCCGGCGCCTCAAACTCCCGTTAGGCGTCCGTGCGCGCCCCGACTTGACATAACCGAGCCTGGGGAGTATCGCCGCCCCTCTTTTGCCACCGCGAACGCCCGCGGCCGAATAGTGAACGGAGCGCGTCCCGTGAAACGCACTTATCAACCCTCAAAGCTCGTGCGTAAACGTCGCCACGGCTTTCGCGCGCGCATGGCGACGAAAAATGGTCGTAAAGTGCTGGCGCGCCGCCGGGCCAAGGGCCGGAAGGTGCTCAGCGCCTAGCCAGAATGGTTGACGCGATCGGCGCACGCCCGAGGGCGCAAAGGCTTAAAGCCCGCCGGGAGTTTCTGTACGTCGCGCGGGGACGATCCCAGGCGCGGCCCGGTCTCGTCGTTCAGATGCGCGCGAACAGGACACGAACCGACGCTTATGGCGTTGGGTTCACCGCAACGAAGAAAGTTGGAAACGCGGTGGTGCGCAATCGCTGTAAGCGCCGGCTTCGGGCTGCGGCGCGCGAACTCTTGCCGCGTTTGGGCCAGGCGCAAACCGATTATGTGTTTGTCGCTCGCCTGCAAACGCCGGCCCGGACTTGGGTCGGCCTGCTTGACGATATGGAAAGCGCGTTGATAACCCTCAGCCGCCCGCGACCTGCACTCAAGCCCGCGGACCGCGCCTCCCGCTCGACGCTTTGAAGGATTCCCCACGCATGGGCGATAATCGCAACACATTCATCGCGCTCGCCCTGATCGCGCTCATTATTATCGGTTATGACGCGCTCGTGCTGGGCCCGGCGCGCGAGCAAGCCCGGTTAGCCCAAGAGCAAGCCCAAGCCCAAGCTGAAACCGGCGCGCCAACGCCGGCGGCCTCGGACGCGGGCTTGCCCCGCGTTGATCCCGAAACCGGACTGCCGAGCCCGCGCGGCGCGAGCGCGTCAGGGGACACCGCTGGCCTCGCACCTGGCGCTGTGACCCGGGACCAAGCCCTTAGCGCCAGCGCGCGGATACCGATCGACGCGCCCGGGGTGGATGGCGGGCTGGCGCTCAACGGCGCCCGGTTCGACGACCTCAACTTGAAGCGCTATCGGACGAGCCTGGAGGATGACGCGCCGGAAGTGACCTTACTGTCCCCCCAAGGAGCGCCGGATGCGTATTTCGCCAATTTCGGTTGGCTGTCCGGCGCTGGCGTAGCAGCGGAACTGCCTGGCCTGAATACGCCTTGGCGCGTGGTCTCGGGGGACGTTCTGACCGCACAGACACCGGTGGTTGTGGGCTATGAGACGGCCGAAGGTTTAGTGTTTGAACGTACGGTCAGTGTGGACGAAGATTATCTGTTCACGGTCACTGATACGGTTCGCAATACGGGCGACCAGGCCGTAAGCCTAAGCCCTTATGCGCTGATCCGCCGCTATGGCGTGCCCGAAACCAGCCGGGCCGGCTTTATTCTCCACGAGGGGTTGATCGGCATTTTGAACGGCCGGTTGGAAGACCGGAAGTGGAAAAAGCAAATCAAAGACGGGACGTTTGAGGTCGACACCACGGGCGGCTGGCTGGGCATGACTTCAAAATACTGGCTGGCCGCGCTGGTCCCGCCCGCCGATCAATCGGTCAAAGCGGAGTATCGGACCCTCACCTTGGGGGGCGAAACGGTTTTCCAAACCTCTTGGGTGGGCGGGCTGACCGAATTGGCGCCTGGGGAAAGCCTTGAGGTTGGGTCGCGCTTGTTCGCAGGAGCTAAAAAGGTCGACGTTCTGAAACGCTATCAAAAGGATGGCGGTATTGAGCGGTTCGATATGGCGATCGATTGGGGGAACTTTTGGTTCTTTACACGCACCTTCTTTGACGGGTTGAGTTTTTTCGAAGGCGTGTTTGGTAATTTCGGCGTCGCCATTTTATTGTTAACCGTTGTCATTAAGCTCGCGTTCTTTCCGCTGCAGACCGCATCTTACAAAGCCATGGCGAAGATGCGCGCCATGCAGCCCAAAATGACCGAAATCCGGGAGCGTTTTGAGGCGGATAAGGAACGCCAACAGAAAGAAATTATGGCGCTTTATCAGCGCGAGAAGGTCAATCCGGTCGCCGGGTGTTTGCCGATCCTGATCCAGATCCCGGTGTTTTTCGCGCTCTACAAAGTGCTGTTCGTCACCTTGGAGATGCGTCACGCGCCGTTTTTCGGCTGGATTCAAGACTTATCTGCGCCCGACCCCACTAGCGTTTTCAACATCTTCGGTCTTCTGCCCTATGATCCCACACTCGTGCCTGTGATCGGGACGACGATTCTGGCGCTCGGCGCGTGGCCTTTGATCATGGGCGTGTCCATGGCCGCGCAGATGTCGCTCAATCCGCCGCCGCCTGATCCCACCCAACAAATGATCTTTAAAGTCATGCCGTGGCTATTCATGTTCATGTTGGCGAATTTTGCAGCTGGCCTGGTGATTTACTGGACATGGAACAACATCCTCTCCGGGCTCCAGCAATATGTGATCATGCGTCGCCAGGGCGTACGCTCGCCCATCGACGAATTCTTCGCCAAACATTTCGGCAAGCAAACGCGCGGGGCCGCTGGGGGCGGCGGCTGAGCGCGGCCCCGGGCGATCCTGACACGCTCGACAGCGAGGCCGGGCGAAGGTTGTTCGCCGGCGAGGTGCGCTTTGTTCGCGGGGTCGTGGACCTCGATGGCTTGCCTGTCGATGGCCGCCCAGAGATTGCGTTCGCCGGGCGCTCTAACGTTGGAAAATCGAGTCTGATCAATGCGTTGACCGGCCGCAAGGATCTCGCGCGGGCCTCGAACACGCCCGGCCGGACCCGAGAGTTGAACTTCTTCGCGCTGGGCGATCTCGGCTATCTGGTGGATTTGCCGGGCTATGGTTATGCGAAAGCGCCGAAAACGGAGATCGCCCGCTGGACGAGCCTCATGCGCACGTATTTACGCGGACGTGTCGAGCTGGCTCGGGTCTATCTGTTGATCGACGCACGCCATGGCGTCAAAACCTCCGACGAGGAGATTATGGCGGCCTTTGACGCCGCCGCGGTCAGCTATCACGTCGTTCTGACCAAAGCGGACAAACTCAAGGCGGAGGCGCTGGAGACGCGGGTCGCGCAAACCCGCGCCCGCATCGCCAGACGACCCGCCGCGTTCCCGCGCCTTGCGGTGACGTCGTCGGAAAAACGCACCGGCCTTGACGAGCTGCGCGCCGAAGCGCACGCCGCGCTCGCGCCGTGATCGCCGCCCCGGACCGCCCATTGACCCTTGACCGGTTTCAGGCTCAGACAACGCCATGATCACCAACCCAGACCCCGCCCGCCAGGGCTGGGCCACCGCGCGCACCCTCGCCGAGGCCTTGCCCTATATTCAGCGTTACGCCGGCAAGACCGTTGTCATTAAGTATGGCGGGCATGCGATGGGCGATCCCGCTTTGTCGCGCGCGTTCGCAGGCGATGTGGTGCTGCTTAAGCATTTGGGCGTGAACCCCGTGGTCGTGCATGGCGGCGGGCCGCAAATCGGCGCTATGTTGGAGCGGTTGAACATTCCGAGCGAGTTCGTCGACGGGCTTCGGGTGACCGACGCCGCGGTGATGGAGGTCGCGGAAATGGTGCTCTCTGGCTTGATCAACAAATCCATCGTCCAGGCGGTTAACGCTGCGGGCGGCCGCGCGGTGGGCCTGTCGGGCAAAGACGCCGGATTAATCCGCGCCACGAAGGCCCAGCGAACCGTCAAGGACGCGGACAGCGCGATCGAGCGGGCTTTGGATTTAGGCTTTGTCGGCGAGCCCGAGCGCATCGACGCCACGGTCCTGGAGACGCTCGCTTCGGCGCGTGACGCCTTCATTCCGGTCGTTGCGCCGGTCGGCGTGTCCGAGGATGGGCAGACCTATAATATTAACGCCGATACGGTGGCCGGCGCAGTCGCCGCTGCGCTCAAGGCGGAACGGTTAATGCTGCTGACCGATGTGGTTGGCGTCCTGGACGGCGAGCGCCAGCTGATCCGGGCGATTTCGCCCGATCAGGTGGACGAATTGATCGATGCGGAGGTGGCGCCCGGCGGTATGATCCCCAAGTTACGTACGGCGCAGGGCGCGGTGCGCGCGGGCGTCGGCGGCGCTGTGATCCTCGACGGCCGCCCCGCGCACGCCTTACTCGTGGAGATGTTCACCGAACATGGCGCAGGCACGCTCATCGGTTAACGCCATCCTCTTAGCGCTCGGCGCAACGGGCGTCTCAAGCGGCGCGGCGATCGCTGATCTTACCGTTTGCAACCGCACCAGCTTCGTTCTGGAGACGGCGTACGGGACCCCAGAGGATGACGCAGTGTTGGTCGAGGGATGGCGGCGTGTGCGCCCTGGCGAGTGCCGCGCCCTAGCGCGCGCGCCGTTAGCGATCGGGGATCACTTTCTTTACGCGCGCTCGTCCAGCGCCTATGCGGGCCGGGTGCGCGAATGGCGCGGCGAGGCCGCGTTGTGCGTGGATCAGGGCGATTTCTCCGTCTCCGGGTATGCCGCCTGTGACCAGGTGGGCTTGGCGTATGCGGATTTTCGCCGTGTGCCCGTCACCCAAGACGCAGAGGTTCGGCTGTTTCTCTCCGAGCCTGCCAGCTATGATCTCGAGACCGCGCGAACCGCCGGGTTACAGCGTTTGTTGCGCGACGCGGGCTATGGGGTGGGGCGCATCGACGGTCTGGCGTTACGCCGAACGCGCTCCGCGTTGACGCGGTTTCGTCGCGATGCGGGGCTCTCGAGCGCGGCTGCGCAACCGGCGCTAATCGACGCGCTTGAAGAGTCCGCGGGCGCGCGGAGCGCCATGACCGGCTTGAGCGTTTGCGATCGCGCGGACGGCGTGATGTGGGTCGCAGCCGCGTTTCGGGCCGGGGAACGGTGGGAGTCGCGCGGCTGGTGGCGGTTGACGCCCGGCGCGTGCGTCAAGGTCCTCGCCGAACCTTTAGAGGCGCGCGCCTATTACCTGCTGGCCGAGATGGAGAACGGTATGGCCTATGAGGGGCTTGCGGCGGCCGACGAACCGTTTTGTGTCGCTGACGTCCGGTTCTCCGTCCTGGGTCGCGAATCGTGCGAACTTCGCGGCTACAGAACTGCGCAGTTCCTCACCGTGCTCACCGAGGCGCGCCGAAGCGTTGAAATTGAGCTGAGCGCGTCGGACTTCGCGCCAAACCCGGATTTACGACGATGACCCGTGATGACCGCGCCCCCGATCTGCGCCACGTGCGCGATTGGGTGTTTGATCTGGATAACACGCTCTACCCCTCCGAGTGCGACTTGTTTAGCCAAGTCGACGCACGCATGGCGCGGTTTGTGGCGGAGTATCTTCAAGTCGACGCCGTCGAGGCCCGTCGTATCCAAAAGCAATACTATGCGGAACATGGCACAACGCTGAACGGGCTGATGCAACGCCATGGATTGAAGCCGGACGCCTTTTTAGATTTTGTCCATGACATTGATTTGTCTGTGCTTGACCCCGCTCCGGAACTCGCCCAGGCGATCGACGCGCTGCCGGGTCGCAAATTCGTTTTCACGAATGGATCGATGGGTCACGCTGAACGCGTGTTGGCGAAATTGAATATTCGCCATGTTTTCGACGACGTGTTCGACATCGCGGCGTCGGGGTTTCGGCCTAAGCCGCAACGTGCAGCCTTTGATCGGATGGTCGAAGAATTCGACATTCAACCGGCGACCAGCGCCATGGTTGAAGACTTGGCGCGGAACCTTCAGACGGCGCACGCGTTAGGCTTCACGACCGTATTAGTGCAAACGCGGAAAGACTGGAGCCATGAACCCAAAGACGCCCGCCCCGCGGCGCCCGAAGATCGCCATGATCACGTTCATTTCGCGACCGAAAACTTAACAGTGTTTTTAAAGTCGGCGGATTTTTTTAAGCCCGTTGACAATCAAATTTGATCGCGGCCGCTTGACCGCCCTTGTCGTAGACGTTCATATGCTCCTTCACACACCTTTCGGTGGAACTTTGTTCAGCAACAGAAAGAACGGGAATGGATCTCGTCGAACAACTTATTATGGATTGGGCGCGCGAGGCGCCGGATTTGGACGCCAAACCCATGGCGATCGTCGGTCGCATCTTGCATCTGGGTCGCGTGCTGGAGAACCGCGCCAACGCGGTCCTCAAACCCTATAACCTACACTATACGGATTTAGACGTGCTCGCGACGTTGCGCCGTTCGGGCGCCCCGTTCCGACAAACACCGACGGCCCTGCGGCGGTCGGTTCTGATCACGTCGGGCGCGATGACGGCGGCGCTCGATCGGCTGGAGCGCACGCACCTTATCGCGCGCGAACTCGATGACGAAGATCGTCGTATTCGTTCGGCCGTGCTGACCGATCGGGGGCGAACGCTGATCGAGGAAGCGATCGGCGCACGGTTTGGCGAGGCTCAGGCGGCTATTTCCGGGCTCGATATCGACGAGCGCGACACGCTGACCGCATTGTTGCGAAAACTCGCCTCCACCATGCCGACCGATCCGCCCCTCGGGCCGCCCTCCCACGGCGTTGACGCGGCGAGGTAAGCCGGCTAGCCCCCGCGCTCTGTGAGATCACGGCGCTCCGGCGCCGACGAGGGAGCGAGGGCCATGGCGGTACAGGCAGGAGCGGCGTCCGACGATGTCCGCTTAAAATTGATCATTGACGAGCATTGGGACAATCGCTCGGCAATCCATCCGGAAACCGGTGGTCTGGAAACGCTCCGCTCCGCGGTGAGCGCGGCGCTGGACGGGTTGGACGCCGGCCGTTTTCGTGTCGCGGAGCCGGACGGGTCCGGCGGCTGGCGGGTCCATGACTGGCTGAAGAAGGCGGTCTTGCTCAGCTTTCGCCTCGAAGCCAATGTTCGGGTGACCCCGGGTCCCGGCGAGGCGTCCGCGGCGCAGACCTGGTGGGACAAGGTTCCGTTAAAAACCCAAGGCTGGAGCGACGCGGACTTCACGGCGGCCGGCTTCCGCATGGTTCCGCCGGCGACGGTTCGGCGCGGGGCTTATATCGCCCCGGGCGTCGTGCTCATGCCGTCTTACGTCAATATTGGGGCGTATGTGGGCGAGGGGACCATGGTGGACACCTGGTCCACCATCGGGTCATGCGCGCAAATTGGCGCGCATTGCCACATTTCCGGCGGTGTGGGCATTGGCGGTGTCTTAGAGCCGTTGCAAGCCAGCCCAGTGGTGATTGAAGATAACGTTTTCATCGGCGCGCGGGCGGAGGTCGCCGAGGGCGTGATCGTGCGCGAAGGCGCGGTGATCGCCATGGGCGTCTATTTGAGCGCGTCGACGAAAATCGTCGACCGGGCCACCGGCGAGGTCCGCTTTGGCGAGGTGCCGCCTTATTCGGTCGTGGTTCCGGGCGCCATGCCGTCCTCAACGGGCGGGCCGTCGCTGGCTTGCGCGGTGATCGTGAAAACCGTTGACGCCAAAACCCGGGCCAAAACGGCCGTGAATGCCTTGTTGCGCGACTAACCGGGACAAACCGTTAAAAGCGCACCCGAAAACAGAGAGCCCGTTAACGGATTCGTTGGGAGTTCACGTGTTGGTGAACGCATCGGTCGGAGGACGAGGTCCCCGATCTTCCCCAACAGAGGATATCGATCGATGTCGAATTTTAAAAACGCCCCGGATTTACAAGGCTTTCCGGACATTGTGATGCGCGATCAGGACCGCTTTGGTCCCTATATGATGATGGCGCAAAACCTCATGCGTGGTCCGTCCGAACTCTCCGAAGGCGAGCGTGAAAGCCTCGCAGCGTTTGTCTCCGCCATCAACGCCTGCGAATTCTGCATCGGCGCCCACGCTGCGGTCGCGGAAGCCTTCAACGTGGACGCGAGCCGGATCCAAGCGCTGCTCGAGGATCCCGAACTCTCGGAACTCGAGACGCGCGCGCGGCCGATCTACTTGCTCGCGCGGAAACTGACCCTGGATCCGTCCCGGGTTGCTGCGGAGGACATCGAAGCGGTGACCGCGCAAGGCTGGTCAGAGCGCACGGCTGAGGACGTCGTGGCGATCACGGCCTTTTTCAACGCCGCCAACCGCATCGCTGATGGTTTCGGTGTGAAGGGCGATGATGCGTATTTCAAGGCGTTAGCGGGCATGGTCGGCCCCAACGGCGCCTATTTCCAAGCCGCTTAGCGGATCGCGTGCGAGGCGGAATTGAAAACTCCGCCTCGCGCGTCTAGGTCCGTGGCATGGATATGTTTGCTGGCGCGAAGCCGTTCGACCCGCTCCCCTTGGCCAAAGCGCTGATCCAGCGGCCTTCCGTGACGCCGGAAGACGCGGGCGCGCTCGGCGTGCTTGAAGCCGCCCTTGAGCCCTTGGGCTTTCAATGCCGACGCTTGCCGTTCGGCGATGTCGACAATCTGTTCGCGCGCTGGGGAGAGGGCGACCCGCACATCGCGTTTGCCGGACATACCGATGTCGTACCTCCGGGCGAGGATGCGGCTTGGACCCATCCGCCATTTGAGGCCGCCTGCGTTGACGGGCGGCTCTGGGGGCGCGGCGCAAGCGATATGAAAGGCGCGATTGCGGCCTTTGTCGCCGCCGTGGGCCGTTTTGTCACCGGCCCCGAACGCCCTCGCGGGGCGATCACTCTCATCATCACGGGTGATGAAGAAGGTCCCGCGGTGCACGGCACCCGGCCCATGATGGCGGCGCTCGAGGCGGCGGGCGAGCGGTTTGACCAAGTGATTGTTGGCGAACCGTCTAATCCACAGCGCTTGGGCGAAATGATGAAAATTGGCCGGCGCGGTTCACTCAATGGGGTGATCACCGCGACGGGACGCCAAGGCCACGTGGCCTATCCTCATCGGGCCGCCAACCCTGTTCCGGCCCTGCTCGACGGTTTGGCGGCCCTGCGCGCATGGCGTCTGGATGAGGGCTACGCCCGCTTCCAACCGTCGAATTTGGAGATCACGTCCGTGGATGTCGGCAATCCGGCTCACAATGTGATCCCCGCCCGGGCGCAAGCGAAATTCAATATTCGGTTTAATCCCAACCATCGCGGCGAAGACCTCAAGGCGGAGATCGTTGCGCGGCTGGCCGCCGCGTCGACCCGCGACGACGTTGAGCTTTCAACGGATTTGCGCGTCACCGGCGAGGCGTTCCTCGCGGATGAGACCCCGTTTGTCGCGCGCCTGGCGGAAATTATCGCCGAGGAGACGGGCTTGGACGCGGAACTGAGCACCTCCGGGGGCACTTCGGACGCGCGGTTCATCAAGGATTATGCGCCGGTGGTCGAGTTTGGCCTCGTCGGTGCGACGATCCACCAGGTCAACGAGTACGCTGAGATCGCCGACATTGAGCGGCTATCCCATATCTATCACCGCGCCTTAGTCGCCTTTTTCGACCGTTGAGGACGTGATGGGTTCTCCTTCCGCCTCGCATGCGGCGCTCGACGAATTGTCCCACGCCTGGACCGGTTTGCGCGCGATTATCGGGTTCCAGTCCGATTGGACGGCGCGGTTCGACGTGTCCGCCACCGGGGTGATCCGGTCGTTTGGCGCGGTTTTCGCGTGGGGCCTGCCGTTGTTCGCGCTTGTGTTCATGGCGCAGAACCGGCTAATCCTGGCGAACCCGGAATTTGGCGCCGAAGAACGCAGCTTCGTCTACGGCGTGCTATCATATCTTCTGCTATGGGCGCATTTTCCGCTTGTGGCGGCGGTTCTTTTGCAAATAATCGGCCGGATGGACAAACTGTTCACCTATTTAGTGGTGCACAATTGGGCCGTTTTGTTGATCTTGTTTCTTGAATCATTCGTTTGGGCGGGCCAAGCGCTGGGCGTGAGTTTGGAGACGGCGAGCGCATTGACCATCGTCACCTTGTGTTTTGGGCTTTATCTGCATTGTCGGGTTGCAAGCGTCACCCTTGCGGTCCCCGCCGGGGTCGCGATCGGGGCGGCGTGTTCGCATGTTTTAGTGGCCGCGATCATCGAAGTCGTGTTGGCTCAGGCGTTCGGCTTCGGGCCGTCATCGGGATAATCCACCCGCACCAGATAGAGCCCCTCGGGTGGCGCGACGGGTCCGCATTGCGCGCGATCGCAGGCGTCCAGCGCGCGCCGCAAATCGTTTGCGGTCCATTTCCCCAAGCCCACCTCCACCAAGCTGCCGACGAAGGAGCGGACCTGCCGATGCAGGAAGGATCGCGCGTCGCATTGCACATGAACCTCTTCACCGGCTCGACTGACGGTAATGGTGTCGAGCGTTTTAACGGGGCTGTCGGACTGGCACTGCGCGTCGCGGAATGTCGTGAAGTCGTGGCGCCCGATCAGGACTTGCGCTGCGTCATGCATGGCCTCGGCGTCAAGCCGCTTGGGTATGCGCCAGACGCGGCCGCGATCGAGCGCGGGAGGCGGCCGCCGGTCGAGCAGTCGATAAAGATAGGCTCGCCGAATGGCGGAAAACCGCGCGTGGAAGTCTTCTGTCACCTCCTGCACCTCGAGCACGGAGATTGGGTGAGGCCGCAAATGCGCGTTTATAGCGTCCCGCAAACGATCCGCCCGCCAAACGCCGATCAAGTCCACATGGGCGATTTGACCGAGCGCGTGGACACCCGCGTCGGTGCGGCCCGAACCGTAGACGGCGGTCGGTTTGGCCCCGTTTAACGCCGCCGCGGCCGCTTCCAACGCCCCTTGAACCGAGGGCGCGGTCTCTTGACGTTGCCAGCCCACGAACGCCGCGCCGTCATACTCAATCCTTAACGCATAGCGCGGCATAGCTCGGGCTCATACCGCGAGCGGCACGCCGGCGTCTTGGGCGGCCTCGCGGAGTGCTGGGTCCAGCGCCAACAGGCTCGCCTGCTCCCGTTCGGCCAAATCCAGATAAGCGGCGTCCACCACCGCGATGTCCAAGCGGTGCGCCGTTTGCGCCAGTCGTCGCCGGATCGCGTCGGGCTCAAGAGCGATTACCGTAATCGGCAGAGCGAAAATCGCGTCCGCCATCCGTGCTTGCGCGGCTTCCGTCAGACCGCCGGACCGAGCGCCGGCGAGCAGGCCGTCCGCGATTTCATAAGCGTAAATGTCCGGCGCCAGCGCTCGAAGGGTCGCCAAGTCGTTGAAGATCGGGCCAAGCCGCTCCGGCTCGCGGGCGAGCGCCCAATCCAGAGCCGCGCCGGAATGCACCACAAGGGTCTGGGTCATGAGCCGCCTTTCAAAATTCGCACGCGGATCGAACCGGCGACGGCTTCGGCGCGCGCACACAGGTCCGCGGGCGGATCTCCCTCCAAATCGGTGACCGCATAGCCGATTTCACCCAAGGTCGCCAAAGTCTGACCCGCAATGTTCAACGCGGCGGCGGAGAACAAATCGTTCAGCGCACCCAAAACGCCGGGCACGTTGCGGTGCGCGTGCGCGACGCGCAATCGACGCGGGGCTAAGGGCGGAAGGCTGACTTCGGGGAAGTTCACCGCGCCCGCCGTGGACGCCTCTCGATCGTACTTAATCAGCTTTTCCGCGACTTCGCCCCCGATCGCGCGTTGGGCCTCTTGGGTGGAGCCGCCGACATGGGGTGAGAGGATCACTTGGTCGAACCCGATCAGCGGGCTCTCGAACCGATCGTCTGCGCTTTTCGGTTCTTGGGGAAACACGTCGATCGCGGCGCCCGCGATCCGACCGGCCCGCAGGCATTCGGCCAGCGCGTCGATGTCCACCAAATCGCCGCGGGCGTAATTGATCAGCACCGCGCCGGGCTTCATCTTCGCCAATTGCTCCGCCCCGATCATGCCTTGGGTTAGGGGCGTGGAGGGCACATGCAGGGTGACGACATCGGCGACCTCGAGCAAGGCGTCCAAACTCTCGACCGGCCGAGCGTTGCCATGCCGAAGCTTCGTTTCGATATCAAAATAATAAACATGCATGCCCAGGGCGCTGGCGATGACGGAGAGCTGCGAGCCGATATTGCCGTATCCCACAATGCCGAGGTTTTTCGCCCGAACCTCATAGGCGCCTTCGGCGGTTTTGAGCCATTCCCCCCGTTTCACGGCGAACATTTTTTCAGGGATGCGCCGCATCAAATGGATGGCCGACGCCATGGTCAGCTCCGCCACGGAGCGGGCGTTAGCGAAGGGCGCATTGAACACCGGCACCCCCAGCGACCGGGCGGTCTCCAGATCGACTTGGTTCACGCCGATACAAAAGCATCCGATGGCGCGCAGCGCCGACGCCGCGCGTAAGGCGTCCGCCCGGACTTGGGTGCGTGAGCGGATGCCTAACAAACCCGCCTCAGCCAAAGCGGCGGGAAGCTCGGCGTCTGCGATCGCTTTGTTCCGCCGGTCGAGGGGACCATAGCCCGCCTTGGAAAACGCCTCGGCGGCTTGGGCGTGAATGTTTTCGGCTAAAACCACCTGTCGGCTCATGCCACTCGCTCCGGTCGTCGACCCTGTAGGCCGTTGAGAAAGGTTTCCGCAGATTGGGGGCGCTTGCCCTCGCGCTGTACCGTGATCAGCCGGACGGCGCCGGAACCGCAGGCGATGCGCAAATCCGGTCCGATTAAGGCGCCCGGTTCGCCCGTCTCCGAGACGACTTCCGACATCAGCGCCTTGACTCGGAACGGGCTCGGCGCGGGCCATTCGAACCACGCACCTGGGAAGGGGCTGAGCCCGCGAATGGTCCGGTCGACGACGTCCGCCGGTTGGCTCCAGTCCAACCGGGCCTCGGCTTTGTCGATTTTTTTGGCATAGGTCACCCCATGGTCGGCTTGGGCCGCCGCCTGAAGCGAACCGCGCTCCAACGCCGCCAGTCCGGGCCCCCACCGCTTCGCGCCCAGGTCTGCGAGCCGATCATGCAGCGTTTGCGCGGTGTCCTGCGCGGTGATGGGGGTGGATTGGGACAGCAGGACCGGGCCGGTGTCCAATCCCGCCTCCATCTGCATGAGTTGAACGCCCGTCACGACGTCCCCCGCCATGATGGCGCGCTGAATGGGCGCGGCCCCGCGCCAACGCGGCAAAAGCGAGCCATGCAGATTAACGCAGCCCAGGCGCGGCGCGTCCAAGGCGGCTTGCGGCAGGATTTGGCCGTAAGCGACCACGCAGGCCAGGTCCAACGCAAGCGCTTTGAAATCCGCCAAGACGTCGGCGTCTTTGAACGAAGCGGGCGTGCGCGTCTCGATCCCCAACGCTTCGGCTAACAGATGGACGGGGCTTTTGCTCACGGCCTGACCGCGTTTGGCCGGTCGAGGTGGTTGGGTGTAGGCCGCAATGACCTCATGCCCGGAACTGGCGATCTCCGCGAGGCTCTTGGCGGCGAATTCTGGGGTTCCGAGAAAAGCGAGGCGCAAGCTCATGGTTGCGCGGTCTAGCAGGCCTTCGCCGCCGACACCATGCGGCGGTACGCTAGGTCATGACCTAGCGCGGTTCTCTGGCCAGGATGCGCGCCGCGTTTAGCGCGCCCGGCCAGCGAGGGTTCAAATGATGACCCGCGCCTGGAACGAGGGTCGCTTTGGCCCCAATCTGCGAATTCGCCGCGCCGAAACCGTCAAGCGCGCCGAGATATTGCGCGAGTTGATCGAACTCGGGCGGCAGGGCCACGACCGCGCCGAACGTGACCACCCGGGCCGCCCGGGCGCGTGCAATCATGGCCCTATCCCCGCTTGCGGAAACGCTTTGAAAAGCCGACGCAATCGCCAGCGCCCCCTTTGAATGGCCGGCGATCGAGCGGATTTCGCGATCGGGATCGCGGAACAACGCCCGTAACGTATCCGCGTCACAGCGCTCAGGACCCAGACGCCAGGTGTCCGCAGACACCGGCGCGCCCATCAAACGATCAATCGTGCGATCCAAACGGTTGGCGACCGCGATCCAACGGTTCGCCGCGCCCAAGGCGAACCAACCGCCCATGGCTTCAGCGGCGATGTCGGACAAACCATATCCCGCAACAATCGCTCCGACGGGTTCCTGATATCGGTTGGCCAGAGTGCGCGCGAAAGCGGCCGCGCCAAGATCGCTCGACCCCACCCCGGCGATGGAAAAGCGCCGTAACATGGCCCCCGGCGTGGCGCGCAAATCCGCAATATCGGCGTGTTTCGCGATCCCCATCTCACGGCGCCCGGCCGGATGAACCACCAGAATTACGCCCTCGTCGGTGGTCTGGCCCAGCAACCAATCATGTTCAGCCAAGCTCAGCCCGCCCACGTCGTAAAAGACTTCATCAAGTGCGATATTGCGAAACCGCATCGCCCCGAGATAAGGCGCGAGCCAACGCGCGGTCCATGTCGCCGCCGCCTGGGTTAAGGCGGTCGTCGGGTCCGCAGCCGGCGCGGGTGGCGGGGCGGTGATCAGCGCTGACGACATGGCGGGCTCCTTCATGGCTCCGATCGAACACCGTATCATCATTTGTGCAGTGCAGCATCCCGCATCCGTCCGCAGAGTGACCACAGAAGCGGCCGATCGGGCCGCCGCGCGCCGATCCGGGTATGGCGAGCCCCCGTTAGGACCCTGTTAGGGATGCGAGCTTAATCCGCGTAGGGATCGTTAACCCTAACACCGCCGTCGCGCTTATGCCCTCACCATCGCCTTTCCGTATTGCGCCGCGGGCGTTCAACCGCTCGGTTTTGGCCCTCACCGGCCTGGCTTTAGCAGCGCTGGCGGTCTTGGACGCCGAGGATCGGCGTCATGCGGACGCGCGGCTGACCCAAGCGCGTCACGTCGCAGATCAAATGCGCCGGGCGGACGTCACAGATGCGGCTTTAGGCGCTCTGCTGGTTGATGCGGATGTGTCGCCGGTGATTGCAGAAATCCGCGCGCTCGATCCGGGTGACGCCATCGCGGCGCCCGGCGCTGCGGCGCTGGATCGGCTCGGGCGGGCGCTTCAGGCTTTCGCTAAGGCCCGGGACCACCATGACGCGGCGATCGCGGCTCTGGAGGGGGCGTCAGACACGCTCGCCGACCGCGGCGCCGAGCTCGACGCCGTCGCGACGGCGGTTTCTGGCGATGGGACCCGTCGGCTCGCCCGCGCTCGGTTAGAGGCGATATTTGCGAAAATGCGGCTTGCGGAGTTCGCCGGCTCCGCCGCGACGCCTGCTGATCCCGAGTTCGACGCGATCGCGGACGCAGCGATGGCCGTGAGCGCCTTGTCTGGCGTCGCGCCCTCGACGCGCGACCGATTGGCGTTAAGCGTCGCGGTCTATGGCGAAGCGCGCCGGGCCATGCTGGTGGCGCAAGCCGTGACGGTCGACCGCGCCGAGGCGCAGGCGCGAGCGCGCGCAGACGTCATCGCCGCGGCGCAGCGCGCCAAAGACGCAAGCCGGTCGAACACGGTCGGCGCCGCGTCGGCCGAGGCTCGGCCGCCTTTTGGCGTTTTCGCGGCGCTTCTCGGCTTGGCGGGGCTGGGCTTGGCGCGCGTCTCACGCCCGCGCAACGCGGTCCCCGCGTCTGAGCCAATGAGGGCCGCGACCCCGCAACCGGTCGCGCCGGACCGCCCCACCGAGCCTGAGCCGACCGTGGATACGGACGCGATCGAGCGGGCGGTGGCGCAAGCGCGCGCCCAAGACCGCCAGGCCTGGGCGGAGCGGCTCAGCCGTCTTCAGGCCAAGTTCGCGGCGGGGCTGGACATTGGTGAGCCGGAGCGCCCGCGGTCCGTCGCGGGCTCGGCGGAGGTCGACGGGATCGATGCGGCGCTTTCGGGTCTCTTGGACCAAATTGAGGGCTTGAAGGCGGCGACCGATCCATCGGTGGCCGAGCGTTCGAGCTTAAGGGACGGCCAAGGCGAAACGGTGTTCGCCCGCCTCGCGGAACAAACCGACGGGGTCGCCGAAATCAGCGCGGTGATCGCTCAGGTCGCCCACCGGACCAACATGGTGGCGTTAAACGCGACCATTGAGGCGGCGCGGGCCGGCGAGGCCGGGCGCGGCTTTGCGGTCGTCGCCAAAGAGGTCAAAGACCTCGCCCAGCAAACCGGTGACGCGGTCGGTCGGATCAATGGCCAAATCGAAGCGATGCGGGCTTGCGCGGCGGAAGCCGCGGAAGCCATTGCCGTAACCCAAGCCCGCCTCGCAGACCTTCAGGAAGCGGACGCCCAGGCCGCGGCGTCCCAAGCCGACCGCGATGACGCGTTGGACGCTGTGGCGCGCGCGGTCCAGGCCGGGTTGGCGGACATCGCCAATATCCGCCTTACGCTCGACGCGCACGCGGACCAATTTGCGCAAGCGGGAGCCGCGGAGGACGCCTTACGGCGCAAAACCGGGGCGCTGAACGCCGAGCTGCAGGAATGGGTTCAAACGTTGCGCGCCGGCTGACCGACGCTGCGCGATCATAGCGGCGGGCGCTGATCTGGGAGACTTAAGTTTGGGGCGGTGCGCCGTCCGGGTCCGGCTCTGCGGCCGCCTCCCGGATCAGGAAATGACCAAATAAGACCGCGATTGGCTCGTCACGGCGGTCCTGCCAGGCCTCAACGCGGACATTGGCCACCCGGGAGCCATGCCGGCCCACACGGGCGCGCGCAAAGGTGTCTTGGGCTTTGCCGCGACGCAGATAATTCACGCTCACATCGATGGTTTTCGGGAAGCTGTCGGATTGGGAGCGAACGAAAAGCTGGGCCTGGGCGGTGATCTCCATAAACGCGCCCACTGCGCCGCCATGAAGCGCTTCCGCCAAGGGGTTGCCGATCAAGGTGGGACGGTAGGGCAGGACGGCTGTCATTTCGTCTCCAAGCACCGAGACTCGGACGCCGAGGAACCCCACATAGGGCGCCCGATTGAGCCGGGCCTGTAACGCCTCAGACGTCATGGCCTTGCGCTTTCAAATCGGCGCGCGCTTTCTCCGCGGCCTCATAGGCCGCCTTGGGCGTCATAAAGGCGGCCTGCGCTGTGGCCACGGCGTCCTCGGGGTCCCCGTCATGGGCGCAGGCGCGCACAAAAGCCACCGAGCGGGTAACCTTGAAACAGTCCGCCATGGCGACAATGTCCGCGCCCGGTTTCGCCGGGCGCAGATAATCGATCCGCAAGTCCAGCGTCGCCGGGCTCGCCTGCGCGCCCATGCCCGCGAACGCCGCCATTCCGGACGCATGATCTAACAAAGCTGTGACCAAACCGCCGGCCACGACGCCGGTATCGGGATCGCCGATGAAGCGCGCATCAGCGGGCGCGCGCATGCGGCAATGGGCGGGTCCGAGTTTTTCCATAACGAAACCAAGCGCTTTGGCATGGGGGCTCCCCTCCGCGATCAGGGGGATCAAGGCGTCGAGCCGGGCTTGCAGATCATCGCTCATGGTTTGGGCTTACGCGGTTCAGCCCCCCCTCGCAAGCGTCCCCGCCGTGCGGCGCGCCTAGAGTCTGAGGTCATGTTAGCCCCGCCTTAAGCGCGCGGCGCCACAGTCCAAGCTCTTTCTTGGTCTCTGAGCGCGGAGCCATCCGGCCGGAGAGATTGCGGGCGGCTTGGCTATGGCGGACATCATCGCTTTCAGACCGCGCAATGCGCGCGCAAAGAACGCGGACGCTCCGGTCTGGGTGGAGACGACTGAGATGCGCCCGACAGCGGCAGGCGGCCGCGCGCCTGGACCTTGGCGGGCCTTGACGACCGCCACCGGCGTGCATCCGATGACGCTGGACGCGTTAAGCGCGGGCACTCTATTAGAGCCCGGCGCTGAGCTGTTCGGCGATAATCCCGTTATGCGTCGTCAAGCGGGCCATGGCGTCCTAGCGATCCGGCCCTTGTTCGCCGACGATGAGGCGGGATGGCGACCCACCGCCGTTGCGGTCACCGTCATTGAACACCAGGCTCCGGCCTCGAACGCGGGGTCGTCCGAGGCGACGCTGCTTGCGCGGCATTGGGTGTTTTCCGCGCCCTTTTGGGTAGAGCGTGCGCCGCACGCGCTGCGAACTTTGGCCGCCGGGTGGGATGGGTCTGACGTCTCGCCTCTCGCCCTTGACGCCTCCACCGTCGCCCGCGCCATGGCCGGCGGTCCGCCAGCGCCTGTGGTCGTAGAGGCGCGCTGCGCCCTTCGCGATTGGCTTGTTACGTTCGCCGACGTGTTCGACCAGACGCCGCCCATCGCGCGCCCTTGGAACTCCCTAGGCGCGGGGCTCGATGACGCCTGCGCCGCGTTCAGCCTGCAGGGCTTTGACGGGCAGACGCTTGCGCCGTTTCCAACCCCGCCGGCGGCGCTTGCGACGCTAGACCCTTCCGGGGGCGACTTGCCGCTTGGTGACTGGGCCGTCGAGCATGCGTGCGCCAGTTGGTCGGTGCGAGAGCCCGGTTGGGGGGTGTTCGCTCGCGACAGCCTGGCGCGGGGCGCCCCCCCCGCCGGCCCCCCCCCCCCCCCACCCCACGCGGTGGGTGACGACCAGGCCGCCCGGGGACAACGAGAGGCCCCCCACCCCACCCACAACA
>JBHJGU010000050.1:0-7986 GCA_050331475.1 Maricaulaceae bacterium
GTATCGACAACAGGGGCTCCTTCGCGCGGCATAACCTACCTCACCGCTCGCTCATCCAGGTGCGCAGAATCGAGATCGATTCCTCCGGATGGCCTTGAACCACGTCCGTGACTTGGCGGACCGAGGACGCGCTCACCTGGCCCTCAATGCGCGCCACGTCGATGGTGTCGGGCGCCTCGACAGCGGGCGCGGGCAGGGCTGCGGAATTCGGGCCTGAGAGCGCCGCCGCGCCGCCGCCGGAAATCGCGGCCAGTCCACCGCTCGTCGACGGGGTTGGATTGATGAGACTTTTCGCCAGGGGCCGGGCCACGAACAGCACGATGGCGAGCCCGACCAACAGTAACACGGCGATTTCGCCCAGCCGCAGCAAATCGGCCTTTTGCAAGTTAAAGGGCAAGGGGTTGATCACCAACGGCCGATCCACCGCCTCAGGCCGGGTGAATTGGACGTTGAGCACTTCTAACTGGTCCCCGCGCGCTTGATTGTACCCCATGGCGGTGCGCACCAACGCGAGGATTTGGGCCATCTCGGCTTCCGAACGCTCGCGGTAGACCGGTTCGCCCTCCTCATCAAAGGTTGTCACCCCGTCCACGGCGACCGCGACCGAGAGTTGGCGGATCGCGCCGACTTCGCGCACCTGGGTCCGGGTGGTCAGCGAGTTTTCGTAATTCACCACAGACCGGCTCGTCGTCGCCGCCCGGCTGGAGCGCGTGCCCGAGCCGTCCTCAGAGGGGGGGGAGGTGTCGGGCAAATTGTCGCCGCTGGAGACATTGTCCAGGCCGTCCGCTTCGTTGTCCTCGGACTGGTTCTCCACGGTTTCTTCGGAGACAATGACCTGGCCGTCGGGATCATAGATTTGCGCGGTCTCGGTGATCCGGTTGAAGTCCAGGTCCGCGGAGACCTGCACCCGTGCGGCGTTCGGGCCCACCACCGGGTCAAGAATATCCATAATGGCTTGGCGGATGCGTCGTTCGGTCGCGGATTTGCGATCCTCCAGGGCGACCCCGGCGATGTCGTCGGCATCCCCGCCCGCCAGCATACGCCCTTGCTCGTCGAGCACCGTGACGCGTTCGGCCTCAAGCCCGGGCACGGCGCTCGCGACCAGATTACGGATCGCGCGGGCGGTGCGTTGGTCCACTCCGCCCGAACCTGCGGACACCATAATGGAGGCGGAGGGCGCGTCTTGGTCGCGATCAAAGAGCAGTCGTTCGTGCAACACCAGGTGCACGAGGGCGGTGCGGACCCCGCGAATGGCGCTGATCGTCCGCGTGAGTTCACCCTCTAACGCTCTGACGCGGTTGATGTTTTGAACAAAGCTCGTAGAGCCGAACGCGTCCTGCTCGTCAAAGATTTCATAGCCCAACGACCCCGAAATCGGCAACCCGTCTTGGGAAAGGCTGATGCGCGCTTTGGCCACATGATCGGCTTCGACGAAAATCGTCGAGCCGTCGCCGCGTAAATCATAGGCTAGACCCATCGCGTCCAGGCGCTGGGTGATCTCCGCGGCGTCTTGCAGATCAAGCCCCGAATAAAGCAGCGCCATCGGCGCGCCGCCTAGCCGAAAGCCGATCATCAAAAGGGAAATCGCTACGCCCGCGGTCACCCCCGCCAGGGCGACCAGGCGCATCACGCCGAATTTTGCGATTTGCTCAAGCAGTGTGTTCACGGTTCGCCCTGCAGATCCGGCGCGCCCTGATCCCGTGGCGCGCGCTTGCTAGGCAGGAATTTCCCAGCTCTGCGTAACCGTTCCGTTAAAAAGCGAACGCGCCCGCGACGATCACGGGCGCGTTCCTCGTTTTTCTCGTTTAGCGTTGATCGGCTTAAGCGCCGCGGTAATCCTGAACGCGGGTGGCGCGCAGGCCCGCCAAACCATGTTCTTCGATCGCCCGCTGCCAGCCGAGGAATTCCTCCACCGACAGGGTGTAACGTTTACAAGCCTCTTCCAACGAGATGAGCCCGCCGCGTACGGCGGCCACCACCTCCGCTTTTCGCCGGATCACCCAGCGCTTGGTCGTCGGCTTCGGCAGGTTCGCCAAAGTCAACGGCGTGCCGTCAGGCCCCATCACCACGTTTTCTCGTTTCACTGTCTGCTCCGACATCGTCGACCCGCATCTCTCTGGTGCGGCGTTGAGCTTAGGGTCTCGGCTTCTAATAAACGCCTAAAGCGAGGCGAGAATCCCAAGGGATTCAATAGGATAAAATTTGAGCGGCCCCGCTAAGGATTAGCTAACCCTCAGCCGAACCACCCAAAACGATCAACCCAGGACCTGGATCAGTTCGGTTAACAGTTCGTCAGCGGTCTGCACGATCCGCGAGGCCGCGGAAAACGCCTGCTGAGCTTGGATCAAGCCGCTGAATTCTGTGGACAAGTCCACCGTGGAGGCCTCAAGCGCGTTCGGCGTGATCGCGCCGGCGCCGCCTTCGCCATTGGTGCGCAGGGTGAAGGCGCCGGAGGCCACGGTCACGGCGAAAGCGGTCCCGGGTACCGGCGCCAGACCGTCTGGATTGGGGAAGGTGGCCAGCGGGATCTGGAACAAGGGCCGCACCGCGCCGTTTTCAAAGCTGGCGACCAAGAAGCCGTCGGCGTCGACCTCAACGCCCGCCAAGTCGCCGAAATTCGCCCCATCCACGAAGGTGGAGATCAGCTCTGAAGGACTGTCGAATTGCGTCAGACCGCCCGCCGAGCCGGGGCCGCCAAAATTGATCGTCACCGATTGCGCGCCGACACCGGCGGTCGGGGTGTTCGGACCCGGCGGGTTCGGGCCAGCGAATTGGAACTCGGTCGGACCCAAAGCGGCGGCGTTTTGGGAGGACAAGAAGTCCAATGTGAGGGGCAAGGTGGTGTTGGCCAAATCGATCTGTCCGGCGGTGTCGAACCGGACAATCCCGGTGGCGAGCTGGCCGTTGGCGCCGTCAAGGCCCGCGCCGGTGATGACGTCGGTCGGCGGTACGATGGAGATTTCCGCGTAGAACGCGTTCTGCCCGGCGAGTGGGCCGGCGGGATTGGTGGGGTCTTCCGGTCCTGCGGGGTCCGCGCGCAAAAACGAGAAGACGATTTCGCGCAATCCACCTTGGCTGTCGAAAATCTGCACCGAGCGTTGGAAGTCCGCCGTCACCGCGCCCGAGGACAGATTGTTCGCCGGATCGGAGGGGTCGAAGGTGGGCGGCGCGGCGGCGGCGGCGGACACGGGCGTGGACGCCTGTAAATTCGCGTCGAAAATGATGTTGGTCGTCGGCTCCGCGGTGCCGCCGATCGAGCCGATATTCACCGGCGCCAATTGGCTAATATCGGTCGTATTGTCCGTGACATCGCCGTTGGCGTCGACGGGAAAGCCTTGCAGGAAGAAGCCCGCGGAATTGACCAAGAACCCGTCTTCGTTCGGCAGGAAATTCCCAGCACGCGTGAAATTGATGGGGTCCTGGGGGGTAAAGGTCGGTCCGTTGGTCACCACGAAAAATCCGTCCCCGGAAATGGCGAGGTCGGTGGGCGAGGTCGTCGCCTGCAGCAGGCCTTGGGCGGAGATGTTCTGACCCACCGTTGCGGACACGCCGGAGGCGTTAAATGCCGCCGTGCCCGGCAGATTGGCGTTCAGCGAATTAAAGTCCGCTTCGAACCGGCGGAAACCCACCGTGTTGACGTTGGCGATGTTGTCGGACAGCGCGGACAGCGCGCTGGAATTGGCGATCAGCGCGGCGTTGCCAGCGATGAGGGCTCCGTTCAGGGACATGGGTCTCTCCTCTTTGGGTTTTGTTCATTCAAGGCGTTAGACGACTTCGGGCAGGGGCTCTTCGGTGTCAGGTTCGTCCGCCGCCAAGTCCGTTTCCGTCTCCGGGTCCGCATCAGCTGGCGGGATCACCCCCGTTGGCACCGGTTGGAAGAACGGGTTGGGCGCGTTGGGTCCGGCGGCGCCGAAGGCGTTCACCGATTGAACGTCGGACAGCGCCACGGTGCGATCGCCGGTTAAGGTCAACAGCGCCGGGCTGGCGGTCAGATCCACGCCGACGACTTGGTCAGTGATGGATTGAGAAACGGGGATCGGCGCGCCAAACGCATCGGTCGCATTGACAGAGAGGCTGTATTCGCCCGGCGGCAGACGCTCGCCGTTCTCATCCAAGCCATTAAAGACGAACGTATTCTCGGTGATGTTCGGGTCGGCGAGGCCTTCGAACACGAGTAAGCCTTCCGAATTGAACACCTGCAGTTCGACCTGCGCGGCGGGGCTTTCGAGCGCGAAGTCGAAGCTTGTCGAGCCGGTGGGCCCTAAGAGTGCCGTGTCCCCAGGGACGGTGACGCTTTGGCCGAGCAATTGAATGGCGGTCTGGCCCGCCGCCGCGGTCTGCAAGTCGATGAGCGTTTCTAAGTTGGTGTTGGTGTTAATGGCCTGCTCGACGCCAGTGAACTCCACCAACTGTCCGACGAATTCGTTGGAGTCGAGCGGATCAAGTGGGTCCTGGTTTTGGAGCTGCTCGGTGAGCAACAACAAGAAAGTGTCAAAGTTTTCAGCCAACGCCGCAGCGGACGTTGCGGCGTCGGTGGGCGCGGGCGCCGGGGCTAGCGGTGCTGCGGAAGTGAGCGCCATAAAACGTCTCCTTAGGCTTGAAGGTTAAGCCGGATCGGCTGAAGCAGGGCGACCCCGTCTTGGACGACGACGCGCGTGGTGTTCGGGTTCAAGGTTGGGGCAGGCGTGGGATCCTCGGTCCGCTCCGACGCGCTCGGCGCCGCGGTGAAGGCGGGTTCGGGCTCGTTTTGTCCGGGCTGATCGGCGAAATTGTCCGGGCTGTCCTCCAGCACAAACTCCAGCCCGTTCTCTTCGACTTCGAGCCCGGCTTCGTTCAGGGCCCGTTCCAGATCGCGGGACTGGCGTTGGAAATCAGCCAGAACGTCTGCGCGCTCGACCACGATTTGCGCGCGCGCGCTGCGTTCGGCGCCGACGTCTAGGCGCACCTCAACCCGGCCCAACTCAGCTGGGTCCAAACGAATATCGAACACGGTTCGGCCTTGGGCCGCGCGGGCGGCCAGGGCTGCTGCGAACGGCGCCAGGGTGCGCGCCTCCACCGTCGGTCGGCCTTCCGCATTTGCGGTCAAGCCCGCATCATTGGTCTGAGCGGCGCCCGTGGACGGGTTCACCGGCTGGGTCCGATTGGCGGGGCTGGTCGCCGGATCAAGCGCCGCAGTTCGGGGCTCAGCGTCGGCGAGCGAGGCGCGCGCGGTCTCAAACGCCGTCTCCGACCGCGGCGTGGCCGGCTCAACGCTGGTTTGAGTTTGCGTCGCGGGTGTCGGCGCGGGTTCGGCGGCCGTTTCGACCGCGATGAGGCCGGGATCGGTCAAAGCGGCGTTCGGGGCGGGGTTCGGGTTAGCCGCGATCGGCGCCGCCGCGGTTGGGCTCGGCGCTGCTGGGTTGGCGGTTTGAGCGGCGGCGAAAGACAGCCCCGTTTGGGCGGGCGCATTGGGCGCTGGGGTTTGCGCGGGCGCCGCCGCGGGAGCGGGAGCGGGCGCCCCGTCTGGCTCGGGGACCGTATTCGCCGCCTGCGCTGGGCCATTGGCGGGCGATCGCCCGATCGGCGGGGTTGCAACACCAGCGAGCAAGCTCTCCCGAAGGCTTGCGACTTGGCTTTGGATCTGCGCCGGGCTCTGGCTCTGGCTCTGGGCGGCCCCGCCGCCGAGCGCCAGGTCTTGGAGCGGCGCGGCGACAGGCTCACCCCCTTCGGCCAAGCTCGCGATCGAGCCGGGCGCTGAGACCCGATCCGCCAACGGCGTGGCCCGAGGATCGTTCGGCCCCAGCCCGTCGGTGAAGTTGGGGACCAGGCCGGCGAGCGGATTGGCGGGGGTCGCCGGCGATTGCGCCCCCGGCGCCGGGGGTTGCGCGTTCGGGGACGCGCCGAGCGGTTCGCCTAGGCGCGCGTCAGCGAGCGTCACCGGGTCGGCCAGCGGGGTGGCGGTGGGGGGGGGGTCAAACCCCTCCAGCGTCGGCGTCGTCGCCGCGGCTGCCGGGCCGCGGGCTTGGATCAGACCGGCGATAACGCCGCGCGCTTGATCAACGGCTTGGGCGATCGCCGTTGCGCGCTCCGCGGGCGTTTGCGCGGTCGCCGCCCGGTCCAGAAGATTGGCGAGCTGTTCGACAGACGCGGGCGGTGCGGTAGGCGCGCTTTCGGCCGCCGCTGCGGCTTGTGCGGCTGGGGCGAGGAGCGCATCCGCAAGGCTGAGGTCCGCTGTCAGACCCGGGGTCGCGGTGGGCGGCAGGGTCGGGGTCAAGCCCTCAAACGGTTGCTCCAGCGCGCTCGGGTCCGAGACGCCAGCGGCGGCGAGGGCGTCGTCTAAGCTGAGGTCCGCGGTCAGACCCGGGGTCGCGGTGGGCGGCAGGGCCGGGGTCAAGCCCGCAAGGGCGATGTCTTGCCCATCCGGAACCGAGACGCTGGGCGAGGGCGCGTCAGGCGCGGCCTCCAATAGCCCGGCGATCCGTTCCGCGAGCGTGGTGAGGGCGGTGATCGATCGTTCGGTGACCTCGGGTTGACCGATGGCTGCGGCGGTCTGGGGCGGTTGCGCATTGATCAGCCGTTCGAGCGCACCCAACAAAGCCGCTTGAGCGGAGCCTGGACCTGGGTTGGCGCTGAAGTCTTGGCCCTCGGGAGGCGCGGTTTGCGGGTCAGGCGTAAAGGCCTCAGAGCCGCCTGCGTCTGCGCCTGGCCCGCCTTCTGGGGGCGCGCTGAAGCCGTCGCCGTCGGCAAACTCGCGCACCAGCGCCTCAAACCGCGCCGGCTCAAGGGGTTGAGCCGGGACGAGCCCCTCGCCTTGCAAAAAGTTTGGGATCAGCGTCGCGCCAAGCGCGACAGACGAAGCTCCCATGATCACCCACTGTCTTTATTATACCAGCGCGGGCGGTTTTCGCCGTACCGGTTTTGCCGGGCGATCGTCTTCGCGACCGCTTCGGGCCAAGGCTCAGCAAAGCGCGTTCCAAGTCGAAAATTTCTATAAGTCACTGAAATATTTTATCGCGCGCGCTTCACTCGGATGTCATTCAGCTCGTGAGCCGGCAGAACGCGCCCCCCGGCTGGGCAGTTTTCGCCGGTAAACCCATGGCCGAGACTTGGCCCGATCCTTGAACCTCAGCGTCGCGACACTGCGCGGCTCGATTGGGTCGCTCTGACTTTTTGTTCGGAAAAGACAAGCGTTATGAACAGCTTGGTGCAAACTCAACGGGTTTCGAGGTCGTTCGCGGCGCCGGCGCCTTTTGCCGGGCGCCATCTTGACCGGGCAGAAACACGTTTTAACGGAGCGTCACCATGGCTTTGAGTGGGATCGTCAACACCGCGCTGTCGGGTTTGACCGCGAACCAACAAGCGCTTCAGGTCACCTCCAATAACATCGCCAATGCGGCGACCCCGGGCTTTGCGCGCTCGGAGGTGAATTTCTCCGCCAATGCGGCGACCGGTTTCGCCGGCGGCGGGGTGACGTTGGAAGAAGTTGAGCGGGTCACGGACGCGTATTTGCAGGCTGCAAGCTTGGGCGCCATCTCCGCTCAGGGCGAGGCGGAGGCGCGCGCGGGGCTATTGGACCAAATCCAAGCCCAGTTCGGCACCCCCGATAATCCCGGCTCTTTGTTTGCGCGCATTGATACGGCGTTTCAATCCATCAACACCGCCGCTTTGGGGCCGACAAACGCGGTGTCGCGCATCTCCGCGATCTCCGAAATCGGCTTGGTGTTCGATGAATTCGCTCGGCTGAGCGATGAGATCTCCGGCGCCCGCGCCTCCGCGGACGCCCAGATCGACACCGCGGTTGACGAGGTCAACCGGCTCCTCGTGGCCATCGACGACCTTAACGCGGTGATCCAAGACGGCCAGATCCGCGGCGTGGATGTGAATGGCGCGCTGAACCAACAATCCCAACTGATCGACGAGATTAGCCAATTCCTGGACGTGCGCGCGGACCCGCGGCCCGTGGGCGGGGTGATCCTGCGCACCGGCGATGGGGTGCCCTTGGTTGAT
>JBHJGU010000051.1:0-23623 GCA_050331475.1 Maricaulaceae bacterium
GCCCGCGCTGTCAGACTGGGGTCGGGCGTGGCGGCTGTTCCAGGTCGGCCTGCGCGGCGGCGTTTAAGAGGGGCTGGGGCATGATTGACAAACCCCTGTCGCGGGTCTCAGCGTAGGGCGCGTCATGAGGGGCGAACCCAACCGAAATTGGATCCTTCCGGCGTATTCTGTCGCGATCGCAGCTATGGCGAGCGGGCCCGGGCTCGCCCAAGAGCCGCCTTCCGCGGCGCCGGCGGTGCGAACGGTCAATCACTCGCCCCGTTTCGCCGAGGGCGTGAACGAAGCGACGCTAGAAGCGATTTTAAGGTCTTTCGACGCCGAGCCGATCCAACGGTTCATAGAACGCGACGTCTCGGTTCAACGGGTGTTGTCTTTGGCGGACGTCCACCGGCCGGGTGTCCTTGTGGAGATGACCGACGCGCTGGACTCCGGCCCTCGTGTGCGTGTCATCGCTCTACCGGTTAATCGTCGCCTCCGATCGCGCTATCGCGCTGACATCACGGCGGACTTGCCGGAGGGTTTTTGGTGGGCGCTCGTGCGCGCCAACACCCTGTTCGACGCAAAACTCAACGGACCCGGGATAAACGTTCGCGATCCGGCTGCCGGTTTTTTGTGTCATGCGCCCACAGTGGTGGTCGAATTTTGGCCGAGCGATCGGCGTCAAGGTCGTTCGGCCGATCCAGAACCCAGGCCCGCGCGGCGCGCCATACAGAGTTTGTGCGACCAGAACGTCGCCGCGCCTTATGCCGTCGCCTTAATGCTGTCAGCTTTTCAAGCATTTCCGGAGTGTCTGCGGTTAAAGGAGGCGCATAGTCCGAACAATGCATATGCGTTTATACAAAATGCTCTTCGTCTTTGCGCGGTATTGAACGGTGACCGTATAAACCTCGTCGAGGTTCTCAATGAAAACTATCTGTTCCTCCAAAAATCCCATTCTGTAGACAATGTGTTTTCATATAAAGAAAAATGCCTACGCGCATTTCTAAATTCTCAGCTTTATAAAGCCCATTATGGGCGACGATCGAACGGACCCGATAGATATTTTAGTCTCCACTGGCTAAAAATAACCCAGGAAGAGCCTGGCGAAGTCGTTGGCGATTTTCTGATCACTTATCCGACCGATTCGACTGATCCTGCGCCCCGCGGCGATGCGATTGTGCGCCTGACATGGTCCCCCGTTAAAGACGCGCCCCATCGATTGGTCTCTGTCGCGCTGGTTGACCATGAAGCACCGCGGAGCCGCCGTGGCTTGGAGCGTTCGCCCGACGCGGTTGAGCCGCTTCTGTGTCCGCTCGCCCCTTAATCACTCCGCCGCTTGGGCGCGCGGGGCCAGCCAAGCATCGAGATCGCACAGAGCGCGCGCACTTTGGGCGCGCTTTTTCGCCTGGGACTTTGCCTTGCCCCGTAGGCGTTTGCCGTCCGCGTCGGTCTTGGGCGCATCAATATCCGGGAACAGGCCGAAATTGACGTTCATGGGTTGGAAGCTGCCTTTCGGGCCGGGCACATGGTTGCGCGTGATGTGGGCGAGCAGGGCGCCCAGCGCGGTCGTCTCCGGCGGCGGGGTCAGCGCGCGACCCAAGGCTTGAGCGGTGGCGAACCGGCCCGCGAGCAGGCCGATGGCCGCGCTTTCCACATAGCCGTCCACCCCGGTCACTTGGCCGGCGAACCGTAACGCGGGCCGGGCTTTGAGCCGCAGCGTGTCGTCGAGCAGCTTGGGCGAATTCAGAAACGTGTTGCGGTGAATGCCGCCCAGCCGGGCGAATTGCGCGGCCTCCAGGCCGGGGATCCGGCGGAACACGTCCGCTTGCGCGCCGTATTTCAGCTTCGTCTGAAACCCCACCATGTTGTAGAGCGTGGCGGCCGCGTTGTCCTGGCGCAGTTGGACAATGGCGTAAGGCTTGACCATGGGGTTGTGCGGATTGGTCAGGCCCACCGGCTTGAGCGGACCGTGGCGCAAGGTTTCGCGCCCCCGCTCGGCCATAACTTCGATGGGCAAGCAGCCCTCGAAATAGGGGGTGTCCTTTTCCCAATCTTTGAATTCGGTCTTCGGCGCGGCGAGCAGGGCGTTGATAAACCCCTCATAGTCGTCCCGATCCATGGGGCAATTCAGGTACGCCGCCTTGTCGGCTTCGGTTTCCCCCTTGTCATAGCGCGACTGCATCCAGGCCTTGGACATATCCACGCTGTCCCGGTGCACGATGGGCGCAATGGCGTCGAAAAACGCCAATTCGCCCTCGCCCGTCGCCGCTAGGATCGCTCGGGCGAGCGGTTCGGCGGTCAACGGTCCCGTCGCGATAATGACATTGGTCCAATCGGCCGGCGGTAAGCCGGTGATCTCCTCGCGCCGCACGGTGATTAAGGGATGGGCGGTCAGCGCGGCCGTCACCGCTTGGGAGAACGCCTCGCGGTCCACCGCCAAGGCCCCGCCCGCGGGCACGCGTGCCCGGTCGCCTTGGGTGAGGATCACCGAGCCCGCTCGGCGCATTTCCTCGTGCAGAAGCCCCACCGCATTGGTCTCCGCGTCGTCCGAGCGGAAGGAGTTCGAACACACCAGCTCGGCGAAACCGTCGGTCTGGTGGGCTTCGGTGGGGCGCACCGGGCGCATTTCATGTAGGATCACCGGAACCCCGGCCTGCGCGATTTGCCAAGCGGTTTCCGAGCCGGCCATGCCGGCGCCGATAACGTGGATAGGCTCTGTCATGCCCGCGACATAAGGCGCCGAGGCGAGGGTGGGAAGGGCGGACCTTGGACCCTTGACCAGTTCACCAGCGTCTGCGCCTCATCGGTGTGCGTGCAACACTCATTGAGAAGTGCCCCGTCATGCCTCAGATGGTTCGAATTGGCCTTGGGTTTAGTGCGTTGGCGGCGTTAATGCTCCTACTCACGGCGGGTGCGCCCGCACCAAGTCCCTGGCGTGAGGTCATGCGTGAGATCGCCGAGATCTCCAGCGCGCGGGGAACGCCTAATGCGCGGCAAAAAATCTACGATTTGTCCGTCCGCGCTTCGGATTTAGCCCAAGAGAGCGACGCGCCGGCACTCGATCGCGCGCAAATCGCTTGGATCCGCGGTTCGGCGGCGGAATCATTGAGATTATGGGCGGATGCCGCCGTCGCTTACAAGAATGCATGTTTTATGCCCTGGCCGCGGCCTTGGGGGCAGGGTTTTCGCGCCTGCGTCCAGGGAAGCATGGCGTTATTGCACATCGGCGATGAAAAACGGTCTAAGGCGCTTCTGGAGCGGGGATTTCCGCTGATGGCCACCATTGATCCGCGCGCCTGGAACGGTCGAACACGAGATTTTATGACGCTTTTAGGCCGACAAGAAGCGTTAGCTGCGTATTTTAACGGGTTGGATGAGGATTGGGTCCAGGCTCGTGGAGCCGCTCAAGGGGCGCTGAATTGGTTCTTTAAAGCCGGAATGGTTGGCGGTTACGAGCCTGCTCTGGCCGCTTTAGCCTAGGGCGGCGTTTTGGAGTTTGATGAGCTGCAGGCTTTGACGGCGCTGGCCCATTACATGGTCGCCGAGGCTCTGACTTATCGGCCGGCCAAGACCGAACCTGGCGTTTTCGTGGATGTGTTGGACGGCGAAACGCACATTGAGAGACGTATCCGTGAAGAGCGGGCGCGGCTTCAAGATCGGCTTGAGCAGTCTGGCGCTATCGCTGTCTCGGCGAACGACCCACCGCATCCGGTTCCAAATTCGCTAAGTGTTTGCCCCAACATCGTCAAAACAGCGACACTTGAGCCTCCCGCGCCCAATGAGCCCTCGCCACCGCCGCCGCAAGGCGCCGCCGTCGCGATCCATGATGTGAACGCAGCCGGGGAACCGACCAAGATTAGGGTTCTCGCGGAATTCCCGCCGCGCAGCGTGGCGGAGGCTGTGGTGAAAACACTCCAAGCCACCCAATTTGACACCGGAATGGCCTGTCGGGGTCGCCTCCAGGTTTTGAGGTTTTTCTAATCAGGGCGAACTATCCCCCGTGTGAGGCGCAATCACGCGCCTGGTGAAGTCCAGCCCCTCAACGCCGCCGCCACCTCCGCCATCACCGGCCCCCAATCGCCTAGCCGTGTTTGGCGGAAAATGCGCACGCTTTGGTACCAGGGCGAGCGATCGCCGGCGAAACCCCAGCGCCAATCGGGCAGGGTGGAGAGCAGCACCCACGCCGGTTTGCCCATGGCCGCGGCGAGATGGATGACCGAGGTGTCCACCGCGATCACCAGGTCTAGGTGTGCGACGATCTGGGCCGTGCCTTCGAACGGCAAATCATAGGGGCAGAGGTCGATAACTCGGTCGCTCCACCCCGCTCGGGCCACATCCAGGCCATGGGGCGCAGGCGATAGGGTGAACACGTCCACGCCGTCCAGGTCGAGGAGCGGCGCGAAGGTCTCCAATCTGGTCGAGCGATGCCGGTCGCGCGGATTGGTGGCCGAACCCGCCCAGGCGATCCCCACCCGCAAGCCCGTTTTCGCCCGGCGCACGGGCTCTGGAACCTCCACGCTCGGCGGCGCGAAAATGTAGGGGGTGTGTTTGGGGATGGTGTCAAAGTCATGCTCAAACAGCGCGAGCACATCCATCATGTGGCACCAGCGCGAGACCGACACCGTTTCGCCCTGCGGGATTTGCGGTCCCAGATGGGGGTTCGCCGCCACCAGCCCGCGCAAGGGCGGGGCGACTTCGAGCACGACCTGGTGGTTCATCTCGCGCAAGAGCGGCGCATAGCGCAGGAATTGAATGGTGTCGCCCAAGCCCTGCTCAGCGACGAAGCCGAGGCTGCCTTTGGTCAGCGGCCGGCCTTTCCAGCGCAATCGTTCGGGCAGGTCTTGGCGTTTCGCGCCAGGAAGAACCAGTCGTGCCTCCCAATGCGCCATGGCCTCCTTAAACCGGCCCTCGGCGAGCAATTGGAAGGCGAGCGAGGCGCGCACTTCGGCGTAGTCGGGCTTTTGGGCGAGGATCTCGCCCACAAGGCGGTGGTAGCCCCGATGGTCGCCGCCGTCGCGCAAGGAGAGCGCTTCTTGGTGGGCGATGCCTAAATTCTGGGGCCGAAGCGCGCGGGCCTGGCGGTAATAGTCCGCAGACTCAAGAAACCGCCCGTCGTGATAAAGCTGCGAGGCGGTTTTTTGCAGCGCGAAACAGGCGTCGTCGGTCATAATTATCCCTCGTTCGGAGGTAAAGCGCGAACGTCTCTGCGATTCAAGGCTTTGAGGAACGCCTCAGAGAGCGCTGAAATCGGGGGTTGCTTTTAAAACGCCGGTTTATCACGGTTCCGTTAGGGCGGCGTGAGCGGGAGGCGAAGATGCGCGCACCGGCGGTGGTTTTGGCGGTTTTGGTCTGGGCGGGGAGCGCCGGTGCGCAAGAGCCGTCCTGGCGAGATTCTTATGAGGCGTTTGTCGCCGCTATGCAGGCGGGCGATGAAAAGGCGGCCCATAAGGCGGCTATTGAGACCTGGGAGCGGGCCGCCGAACAAAACGCGCCTGATGCGGTGTTCAGCAAGCTGGCCTGGAACGCCGGTTTCTCGCTGGAGGCGGAGCGGGAGTGGCGCAAGGCCGCCAAAGCGTATCAAAACGCCTTGGACCGTTCCGACGCGGAAATCCCCGACTTCCGCGCCGAAATCGCGGCTCGGACCGCCTTCGCCCATGCCCGCCGGGAGGATTTCCGCGCCGTGGAAGCCGCGCTGGCCCGGTTTACGCCCTCTGAGGGCTCTCAAGCCGAGGCGTTTTTTCAGCCGGAGGTGGACGCGGTGATGGCCTACTAGCTCGCCGCCCGGGGCGAGGGCGACCAAGCCGTCCCCATGGCCGAGCGCGCACTGGTCGACCGGTTAAAGGTGACCGCCACCGAGGGCCGCGCCGTGGCGCTCGCCCATGTGGCCTTGGGCCTAGCACGACAGGACGATCCGGCCACACGGGGCCGGGCCCTGGGGCATTTTAACACCGCGCTGGGCGTCATGGACGTGGCGGAGGTGCACAAACGCGATCCGATCTACCGTCGAACCGTCAACAGGGCTCAAGATTTGCTCACCGCTATGCACCAGGCCGGGGAGATTGATTTCGAGCCCGCAGACGTGTTCATGGAAAACGAGGACGGTGAGGTGGAGATTGAGCGGCGTTGCGCTGAACCGATCAAGCGTCGGCCCCCAAGTTACCCCGGCGCCGCCGAGGCGCGCGGGGTCACCGGTGTCGCCGTCGTCAAATACGACATTATGGCGAATGGTTCGGTAGAGAATCCCAAACTCGCTTATGCGGTGCCCGAGGGGTTTTTTGAGCGCGCGGCTTTGCGGGCCGTTGAGAATTGGCGGTACGCGCAAGGGTTGCCGTGCTCAGACTGGCACGTTCAATTTGTCTTCCGACTTCGGGGCTGAGCGCCGGTCTCGCACTCGCAAACCCGCCGCTAATCTGCAAGAGTGCGCGCGGTTGGGGCGGCATAGGGAGCGCGCGGGGTGAGTTCGAACGGAAAATTACCGATCATCAAGGCCGCCGAGGCCGGGTTTCAGTTCTTTGGCGCCCATTGGAAAAACGTGCTGTTGGCGGCCTGGCCCCTTATCCTTACTAATGCGATCGCCAGCGTCATTGCTTTGCAAGCGTTTCAATCGGGCGGCGGCGGCGTGCCTCTGTTGATCGGCGTAACCGGCTTGATCTTGATCGGCGGTTTGATCGTCGCGGCTGCGTTCTATCGCATGGCGCTGCGCCAGGATTATTCGGGCCTCTTGCACATCCAGTTTGGCGGCGACGAAGCCCGCTATATCGGCGTGAACGCGCTTCTTCTCCTTGTCCTGCTTTTCATCGCGATCCCCAGCGTGCTTGCGGTCACTTTCGTCATTGTGGGGATTATGACCGCTTTGGGCGGCGACACAGAGGCGATTTCGGCCGCCGCCAGCGACCCTCAAGCCCTAGGACGGGTTTTAGGAGAAACACTCGGCCCGGGCGGTTTCCTGCTCTTGACGGCACTGGTTATCGGATTTTGTTTGTTTATCTTCTATTTTTTCACTCGGCTCAGTCTCGCCTTGCCCGCGACGATCGCCGAACGCCGGATCCAGATCTTTCGCACTCTGGGATGGACCCGCGGCCAGGGCTGGCGAATGGTCGCCGTCTTCATTCTCCTCATTTTGGCGTTTTTATTGCCGGATTTGGTGTTCGGCGCGATCATGACGCTTGTCGGGGTCGACACCAATGTGGGCAATCTCGTGATGGCTGAACAGCAGACCCTCCATCGCGCAGGGCTGGTGACGACTGTCCTCGGCTATACGCTGTTTGGGCTCTACAACGCCGCCAAGGCCGCAGTGACCAGCGGTGTGTTAGCCTACATGTACCAAGGTTTGCGGTCTGATCCGGGGCCGACGAGCCTCGCCGCGGCGCCGCCAGACGAGTTCAGTGGCCCCTGAGACTGATAAGCCCCGCGAGGCCGCTGGCGCCACAGCCGGCGGCCCGCCGCGGCTGAGCGATCTGGTCACGGTGATGCGCGCGGCGGCCGAAGATGACGACGTAGCCACGGTGGATGAGGTGCTCACCGCGTTCGGGCCGCGCGCCTATGGCCCCATGCTGGCTTTGCCCGCTTTGATCGCCATAGCGCCCGTGGTGGGCGCCCTACCCGGCGTCTCTTTAGGCACGGCCGCGATCATGGTGTTGATCGCGGGTCAACTCGCGCTGGGCCGCCGGGAGCCCTGGGTGCCTGAGCGCATCCGTCGGCTCGGGGTCTCCGGCGCCATGGCGCGGCGGGCGGCGGATTGGATCGAACCGGCGCTCAACACGATCGCCCCCATTCTTAAGCCACGCTGGCGGTTTTTAACGGGCGAGCGCGCCCGTTGGGGGCCGCGGGCGGGCGTTGGGCTCGCGTGCTTGATGGCCGCGCTGTTGGCGTGCGTGGGTGCGCTGATCCCCGGCGGCGTGGTGCCGCCCGCGCTGGTGGTTTTGATCTTTGGGCTCGGCCTGATGGTGGAGGACGGTTTGGTGCTCGCCATGGGTTTGGCCGGGTTGGTCGCCATCCTCGCGTTGGGCGTTTGGTGGCTGCTCGTTTAGCTCGCCTTTTTGCGCCGTTTGGCGGTTGAGCGCTCCGCGTCTCGCTCCAGGATCGGTTTCAGGAACCGCCCCGTCCAGCTTTCCGGAACGGCGGCCACATCCTCCGGCGTGCCTTGGGCCACCAATTGACCGCCACCCGCGCCGCCTTCGGGACCCAGATCCAAGATCCAATCCGCGGTTTTGATGACGTCGAGATTATGCTCGATCACGATCACCGAATTGCCTTGATTGACCAATTCCTGCAGCACATCCAAGAGCTTGCGCACGTCTTCGAAATGCAGCCCGGTGGTGGGTTCATCCAGGATGTAAAGCGTGCGACCCGTAGCGCGGCGCGCAAGCTCCTTGGCGAGCTTGACCCGTTGCGCCTCCCCGCCCGACAGCGTGGTGGCTTGCTGACCCACTTTCACATAGCCCAAGCCGACCCGTTGCAAGGTCACCATCTTGTCGCGAATGGCGGGGACGGCCGCGAAGAAGTCCGCCGCTTCGTCCACGGTCATGTCGAGCACGTCGGCGATGGATTTGCCCTTGAAGGTGACCTCTAGGGTTTCGCGATTATACCGCCGGCCTTGGCACGTGTCGCAGGTGACATAGACGTCGGCGAGAAAGTGCATTTCGATTTTCAGAACGCCGTCGCCTTGGCACGCTTCGCACCGCCCACCCTTGACGTTGAAGGAGAACCGCCCGGGCTTGTAGCCGCGGGTCTGGGCCTCGGGCAGGCCGGCGAACCAGTCCCGGATCGGGGTGAACGCCCCGGTATAGGTGGCGGGGTTAGAGCGCGGGGTGCGGCCGATCGGGCTTTGGTCGATGTCGATCACCTTGTCCAGATGCTCGAGCCCCTCGATCCGATCGTGGGCTGCGGGGGCGTCCTGGGCGCGGTTGAGCTTGCGGGCGGCCGCTTTGTAAAGCGTTTCGATGGTGAAGGTGGATTTGCCCCCGCCCGACACCCCGGTGACGCAGACAAACAGGCCCAGCGGGATTTCGGCCGTAACGTTTTGTAGATTGTTCGCTCGCGCGCCCACGACCTTGAGCGCGCGTTTTTTCTTACCCTTGGCGGGTTGGCGACGCTCGGCGGGGATTTCGATTTCACGGACGCCACACAAATACTGGCCGGTCACGCTGTTGGGGTTGGCCTGAATGTCGGCGGGCGCGCCTTGGGCGATCACCTCCCCGCCATGGACGCCCGCGGCGGGGCCCATATCGAGCACATGGTCGGCGGTGAGGATCGCTTCCTCGTCATGCTCCACCACCAGCACCGAATTGCCCAGATCGCGAAGGTTTTTCAGCGTCTCCAACAGCCGGGCGTTGTCGCGTTGGTGCAGCCCGATCGAGGGCTCGTCGAGCACATAAAGCACGCCCGTAAGGCCAGAGCCGATCTGGCTGGCGAGCCGGATGCGCTGGCTCTCCCCGCCCGATAATGTACCTGAGGCCCGGCTGAGCGTCAGATAATCCAGCCCGACATCGACAAGGAATTTCAGCCGGTCGCGGATCTCCTTGAGAATGCGCGCAGCGATTTCTCGCTTCTGGGGCGTGAGGTGGTCGTCCACCTGATCAAACCAAGCCCGCGCCTCCAGGATCGACAATTCGGCGACCTCGCCAATGTGTCGACCGCCGATTTTCACCGCCAACGCTTCGGGTTTCAGCCGATAGCCGCCGCACGCCTCGCACGGGGTTTGGGATTGGTATTTGGCCAAGTCCTCGCGCACCCAGGCGCTGTCGGTCTCCCGCCAGCGCCGCGCCATGTTTGGGATGACGCCTTCGAACGCCTTGGTGGTGTCGTACCGGCGCATGCCGTCATCATAGACGAATTTGACCTTAGTCCCGCCAGTGCCCTGCAAGATCACGTCGTGCACAAAGTCCGGCAGATCCGTCCAAGGCGCGTCGAGATCAAAGCCGTAATGGCTCGCCAAGGCTTGCAGAGTTTGGGTGTGATAGGGCGAGGTGGTTTTGGACCAGGGCGCGATCGCCCCTTGGTTAAGCGATTTGTCCTTCTCCGGGATCACGAGGTCGGGGTCAAACGTCGCTGCGAACCCCAGGCCGTCGCAGGCTGGGCAGGCCCCGAAGGGATTGTTGAACGAAAACAAGCGCGGTTCGATTTCCGGAATGGAAAACCCCGAGACCGGGCAGGCGAAGCGTTGGGAGAACACGATCCGCCGGGGTTCGGTCTCCCCCTCCGCCGTATCGGCGAACTCCGCGATGGCGAGCCCGTCGGCGAGTTGCAGGGCGGTCTCCAAGCTTTCCGCTAAGCGTTGTTCCATACCGTCGCGCAAGGCGATGCGGTCCACAACGACGTCAATGTCGTGTTTGAACTTTTTGTCCAGACTGGGCGGGTCTTCGAGTTGGTGAAACGCGCCGTCCACCTTCACCCGTTGGAAGCCCCGCTTGAGATACTCGGCGAACTCTTTCTTATACTCACCTTTGCGCCCGCGCACGACCGGGGCCAGCAAATAAAGCCGCGCGCCTTCGTCAAGCGCCGCGATCCGGTCCACCATTTGGCTGACACTTTGGCTTTCAATTGGCAGCCCGGTCGCAGGCGAATAGGGCGTACCCGCGCGCGCCCACAAAAGCCGCATATAGTCATAGATTTCAGTGACTGTGCCGACGGTCGACCGCGGATTGCGCGACGTGGTTTTCTGCTCGATCGAAATCGCCGGCGACAGGCCGTCAATCGAATCCACGTCCGGTTTCTGCATCAACTCCAAAAACTGGCGGGCGTAGGCGGACAAGCTTTCGACATAGCGCCGCTGGCCTTCGGCGTAGATGGTGTCAAAGGCGAGCGATGACTTACCCGACCCTGAAAGGCCTGTGATTACTACCAATTGGTCGCGCGGCAGATCTACGTTCACCGACTTCAGGTTATGCTCCCGCGCGCCGCGCACGCGAATGGCTTTTGAGGCGTCTGTCATGCGGGGTTCGTTCTCGCGTGGTCCGTTCCGGGTGGACCTTGACATAGAGCGGATGGCGAGGCCGGGGAAGACGGTCGCTATTGGACAAGAGCGCGGGATTAAGCTACAACCACACGCTTTAGGGGCAAAAATCGGGGGCGGCTATGTCTAGCGATGCGGTTTTAACGGTTCTCGGCGAGATCGGCTTGGGGCCTTACCGCGTTTCGGTGGAAAGTGGCGGCGCGCACGCTTTTGACCTCACCGTCTTAGGCGCGGCGGCCTACCAGGTGTGCACCCGCGAGCACGGCGCGCCCGAGCTTTACGCCCGCACCGCGCGGCTCGATTACCCGAGCAAGAAGGGTCGCCAATCGGTCATTGTTAAATTTCCGGGCGAACGTGTGCGTTGTGACGCAACAACTGGCCGGTTCCGGCTCGCTTAAACCATTTGTCCCCAGGCATAGGACGCGCCGACCTAGACCCGCCCTGCGGACAGCGATTTATTAAACGGCGAGTCGGCGTTGATCTTTAGAACGAAGTGTGAACACTAAAGCTCGCCGGAGGATCGATAGCCAGACGGGGAGCCAGCCATGGCGGGCGTGAACAAAGTTATTCTTGTGGGCAATTTAGGTCGGGACCCGGAAGTGCGGCGCATGGGCTCCGGCGATCCGGTGGTCAATCTGCGCCTGGCCACCTCGGAGCAATGGCGCGACCGATCCTCAGGCGAACGGCGCGAACGCACCGAATGGCATAGTGTCGTGATTTTCAACGAAAACCTCGCCAAGGTTGCGGAAAACTATCTGCGCAAAGGCTCCAAAGTTTATATCGAAGGCCAATTACAAACCCGGAAATGGACCGACCGGGACGGCAATGAGAAATACACCACCGAAGTGGTGCTCCAGCGCTATCGCGGCGAACTGCAAATGCTCGATGGTCGCGGCGAAGGCGGGGCGTCTGCCGGCGGGGGTTATGATCAAGCCGAGGATCGGCGCGGCGGGCGGGCGCGCATGGAGGGTCCGAAGGAAGACTTCTCCGCCGATCTGGACGACGAGATCCCGTTTTAAATCGCCGTACCTGGGGCTGCGGTCGACTTAAGCGGGGGCGAGCGTTTCAAGCGTCGGCGTCGTGCCTAGGCCGCCGACTTGGCGCGCGCCGCCAATCGCCCAAATCCGCCCATTCAAAGAAACCCCGCCCAGCCCATGCCGCGGGGTCGCCATGGGCGGGCCAGACCGCCAAGCGTCCACGGTCGGATCGTAGATCCAGGTTTCCTCGAACACCTTGCGCGGCTCGAATTGTTCGCCGCCAAAGGCGTAAAGTGATCCGTTAAGGGCGGCGGCGGCCAGTCCGCCTTGAGCCAGCGGCATAGGCGCGGCCGCCCGCCAGCGATCCTCCTTGGGGTCGTAGACTTCGTGATCGGCGATGTTGCCCCCGGCCACGGTGCGCCCGCCGACCACGTGCCAAGCGCCATTGATCAGCGCGCCGGCGGCGGAATTGCGCGGCGCAAGGGCGGGTGCGGCGGCTTCCCACTGGTTTGCGGTTGGATCATAGCGCCAATGGTTGGTCACATCGCCATGGTCGTCCCAATTCGCGTTCGCGGGACCCAAAGGGGATCGCCCGCCGACGACATGGACCCCGCTCGCCATGACCGCGGCGACGGTTTCGCCATTGGGTTGAGGAACCGGGGCGACCTCGGTCCAAGCCTCAGCATCCGGGGCGAGCCGCCAAACGCCGGTTTGGCCAACCCAAAGGCCTGGATCGCCAACCGGTTCATAACCCCCAATCGCCAACAAACCGTTGGGAGCGGACACCAATTGAACATGATGGCGTGGCCGCGGCAGGGCTGGACCCTCGCGCCAGGCGTCGGTTTGCGGGGCGTAGCGCATCACCGCGTCGGTGATGAGAAAGTCTTGCCCCGGCGGGCGCGCGAAGCCGCCGGCCACCCAGATCTCACCGCGGTGCGCGGTGGGGTAGATTTCTTGAATCGGCAGGGGAAGCGCTTGCGCGGCTCGCCATATCGGGGCTTGCGCGAGCGCGTTTCGGGCGCCGACCACGGCCAGTGCGCCGGCGATTGTCGCACGCCGGGTAGGCTGAGAAGCGCATGGTCTCGACATGGATTAGCCCTCTTAGCGGCGGGTGACACCCTACCGAAAAGGTTTTGCGTTGAAAATGTTTCCGATTTCTATCCGCAACCGGCCGCTTGGCGATCTCTGGCGCGATAATTTGCCGGGGGCGACCGGGTTGTCTATGGTCGCGATCCAAGGCTCGAGCGACTCGGGCGTTTATTCAGCCATTTGAAGGTCTTCCCCGTGACCGAGGACACCCCGCAAGGTCCCGCCGACGCCCCCGGCGTCGCGCCGATCGCCATCGAAGAGGAGATGAGCCGGTCCTATCTCGATTACGCCATGAGCGTAATCGTGGCCCGCGCCATTCCCGACGCCCGCGACGGCCTCAAGCCGGTGCACCGGCGCATTTTGTGGGCTATGCACGAAGCCGGCTACGTCAAAGAAAAGCCCTACCGGAAGTCCGCACGCATTGTTGGCGATGTGGTGGGCAAGTACCACCCCCATGGCGAGGGCGCAGTCTATGACGCGTTGGTGCGGTTGGCGCAGCCTTTCTCCATGGCCGCTCCGCTGATCGACGGGCAGGGCAATTTCGGATCGGTGGACGGCGATCCGCCCGCGGCCATGCGCTACACCGAAAGCCGGCTCGAAGCGATCGCCGGTTCGCTCCTGGCGGATATTGATAAGAACACTGTCGATTTCCTCACCACGTACGATAATACCGGCCGCGAGCCGCAGGTTCTGCCCGCCCGCTTCCCCAACCTCTTGGTCAATGGCGCGGGCGGCATCGCGGTGGGCATGGCCACCAATGTGCCTCCACACAATCTGGGCGAGGTGATCACCGCAAGTTTGGCGATGCTCGAAACTCCGGAAATGTCCGACGCTGAGCTTTTGGACATCGTGCCGGGGCCCGTCTTCCCCACCGGCGCGTTAATCATTGGCCGGTCGGGCTCGCGCTCGGGCCTGACCACGGGACGCGGGTCGGTCGTGATGCGCGGGGTGGCCGAGATCGAGGAGATCCGCTCGGGGCGTTATGCGATTATCGTTACGGAATTGCCGTATCAGGTGAATAAGGCCGCCCTCGTCGAAAAAATCGCCGATTTAGTGCGGGACAAACGCATTGAGGGCGTCTCAGATCTGCGCGACGAGTCTGACCGCCGGGGCATGCGCGTGGTCATCGAGCTTAAGCGTGATGCGGTGGCGGACGTGGTATTGAACCAGCTTTACCGCTTCTCCGCTCTTCAGACAAATTTCGGCTACAACATGTTGGCGCTCAATAATGGCCGGCCAGAAGTGCTGACCTTGCGCGCACTATTGCAAGCGTTTTTGGGTCACCGCGAAATCGTTATTGCGCGGCGCACCAAATTCGACCTCGCCAAAGCGCGCGACCGCGCTCATGTGTTAGTTGGGCTTGCCGTAGCGGTGGCGAATATTGACGAAGTGATCGCTTTGATCCGCACCGCCCCGGACCCGGCTTCCGCGCGCGCCGCTCTAATGGATCGGGGCTGGCCGGCTCGCGATATGGAGCCCTTGCTGCAATTGATCGCTGATCCGCGCTCGAGGCTGGATGCGGCGGGCGATATTCGGCTCACGGAAGAACAGGCGCGCGCCATTCTCGATTTACGACTGCAACGGCTCACCGCCTTGGGCCGAGACGAAATCGGCGATGAAGCCAAGGCCCTGGCCGCCAAAATCGCCGACCTTTTGGATATTCTGCGCTCGCGGCCGCGCGTGATCGAGATCATTCGCAACGAGCTTGAAGAGATCAAAGACAAATACGCCATCGAACGGCGCACGCGCTTTATCGACGTCGAACTCGAGGTTGATGACGAGGCGCTGATCGCGCGAGAAGAGATGGTCGTCACAGTCACCCATGGCGGCTACGTCAAACGCACGCCCTTGGCGGATTACCGCACTCAACGCCGCGGTGGACGCGGGCGCTCGGGCATGACCACAGCGGACGAAGATTTCGTCAATCGCGTGTTTGTCGCCTCCACCCACGCACCGCTTTTGCTGTTCTCCTCCGCCGGCATGGCCTACAAAATGAAGGTTTGGCGGTTGCCCCAAGGCGATCCGCGCACCAAGGGCAAGGCGTTCGTCAACCTTCTGCCCCTGGGTCCGGGAGAGGTGATCACCTCGGTCATGGCGTTGCCCGAGGACGAAGAGGCCTGGGCGGAGCTGGACATCGTCTTCGCTACCCGATCCGGTCAGGTGCGGCGGAACAAGCTCTCCGACTTCGTTCAAGTCAATCGCAACGGCAAGATCGCCATGAAACTCGATGAGGGCGATGGTATTATTGGTGTCCAACTGGCTACCGAGAGCGATGATTTGTTGATCGCCACCGCTTTGGGTCGCTGCATTCGCTTCCCCCTGTCCGACGTGCGTGTATTCGCGGGCCGGACATCGACCGGCGTGCGCGCGGTCAAGCTCGCGGAAGGAGATCGGGCCATCTCGATGACGGTCTTGCGCCATGTCGAGGTCGCGCCCGACGAAGCCCGCGCTTACATCCGCCACGCCAACGCCATGCGCCGCGCCGCCGGGGAGGGTGAGGACGACACCGATCTGGGTGCGGACGCCGCGCTCGAGCCTGAAACTGAAACTGAAACTGGCATCGCGCCTGACCGGATCGCGTATCTTGGCGGGGCGGAGCAATTTGTGCTGACCGTGGCCGCCGACGGTTACGGCAAGCGCACCAGCGCCTATGACTACCGAGCCATGAACCGGGGCGCGCAAGGCTTGCTGGCCCATGATATGGCCAAATCCGACGCCGAATTGGTGGCGTCTTTCCCCATCGACGACAGTGATGAAATCATGCTGGTGACAGATGGCGGTCAATTGATACGCTGCCCTGTGGATCAAATCCGGGTTGCGGCGCGCAATACTCGCGGGGTGCGCTTGATCCGATTGGCCGAGGGCGAGCGGGTGGTGTCGGTCGAGCGTGTCGCCGAAACCGGCGCAGATAAGGACACCGGGCTCGACGAGGCGGACTAACCGCCTGAGACGGGTCGGGGATAGCGGAGGGCGTAAGCATGAGCCTCACTCTCATCGGCGCCTTTGCGCTCGCCTCGGCTGGGCTGATGCTCATACTCGGGCCAAACGTCGCTTATTTGACCAGTGTCAGCGCGGGCCGGGGGCTGCGCCGCGGATTTGCGGCGTTGGCCGGGTCTTTAGCTTCTCAAGCCTTGCAGTTAAGTCTGGTGGTCTGGGGTTTGGCCGCGATGCTCTCGGCCTACGGCGCGGCGTTCGAAACGATCCGCTGGCTGGGGGTGGTGGAGTTGGTTTGGCTCGGGGTGAAAGCGCTCCGGACGGGCGTTCCGAAAGACGCAGGCGATGGGGGGCAAACCTTGGCGCGCAATCGCGCGGTCGGCTGGCAGGGGTTTTGGATCGGGTTGGCCAATCCGAAGACCTTGGCGTTTCACGCCGCGTTTTTTCCCCAATTCATCGATCCGGCGCAGGGGGTCGCTGTGCAATTTTGGGCGCTGGCCGGGATTTACCTCGCCCTCGCCGCGGTGATCGACGCGGGGTGGGTGCTGGTTGGCCGGGGCTTGGGGCGCGCGGCGGCGCGCTTGGGCGCCGTGTGGCGCAACCGGGCTGAGGGCGCGCTGTTGTTGACCGCAGCGGCCGGGCTGGCGCTGGTGCGCCGGTCTGAGACGTGAGGGGCGGCTCCATGACCCGAACCGCGCTTTATCCCGGAACCTTTGACCCCATCACCAATGGCCATCTCGACATCATGGAGCGGGCGGCTAAGATCGCGGACCATCTTATTATCGGCGTCGCCATCAATCGGGACAAGAACCCTTTGTTTTCCGTGGAGGAACGGGTGGCGATGGTGGAGGCGGAGACGGCCGTGTTCTCCGCGCTGGCGCAGATCGAGGTCACAGCCTTCGACGCCCTGTTAATGCATTTCGCCGAGGCGCGAGGCGCGCGGATGATCGTGCGGGGCCTTCGTGCGGTGTCCGATTTCGAATACGAATTCCAGATGGTCGCGATGAATCAACGCTTGAACCCGGATATTGAAACCGTGTTCTTGATGGCGGACCCGCGTCATCAAGCGATTTCGTCGCGGCTTGTGAAAGAGATCGCGCGATTGGGTGGGGATATCAGCGCGTTTGCGCCCGAGGGCGTGCGCAAGCGTTTGATCGAAAAGCTAGGAGATCGAGCATGATCCGTTGGGCGGGCGCGTTGAGCGCGATGATTGGTCTGGCGTCCCTCTCGGGCGCGCAAATCCCCGAACCGGCCGACGCGCCTGAACTTTGGCGTCAGGTCGACCCGGAAAACGCCATGGTCTTTGACACCACCAAGGGCCGGATCGTGATTGAATTCTCCGAGACCGCGCCCGGTCATGTCGAACGAATCAAGACCCTAGTCCGCGAGCGCTTCTATGACGGCACGCCGTTCCACCGGGTGATCCCCGGCTTTATGGCGCAGGGCGGCGACCCCACAGGCACGGGCGGGGGCGGATCGGACTACCCGAACCTGGAGCAGGAATTTGTGTTTTTTGCCCCGCCTGAGGAGGCGGTCATCGTTGCGGAACGCCGCTTGCCCCGCGGCGGTCGCGCCGAACAGGGCTATTATAAGGATCTGCCGGTTGTTCGGCGACCCCGGCGCATCGATGAGTTCCGCCAACAATACCCCGAGCAGGCGGATTTGAGCGACGAGGAATTCGCCGCTTTCTTAGGTCCGCGCGCGCTGACCTTGGTGCGCGAGGACGCGCGCGCCCAGTATCTGGGCCTGGATCAAGACGGGGCGTTGCATTTCGTGTTGCATTGTAAGGGCGTTACATCCATGGCCAGGACGAACGATCCGAATTCGGCCAATTCGCAATTCTTCCTGATGCGCGATCAAGCCCCCCATTTGGACGCGCAATACACGGTCTGGGGCGCGATCCGCGCGGGCCAAGAGGTGGTCAACGCCTTGCAGATTACCCAGAATATCGATGGCTCTCCGGTCAATGTGGACGCCAAAGGCGGCGTGGATAAGATCTACTCAGGGCGGATACTCGCCGATCTGCCCGAGGACGAGCGCGACGTCGTTTACGTTCTACGCACCGATAGCGCGGTGTTCCTCGACCAGGTGAAGGCCGCTCAGGCGGAGACCCCGGACGGCCAAGCCTTCGACATTTGCAGCATACCGATCCCAACCCGGCATATCGCGCCGGAAAACGAATCCCGCGACCGCGCGGACAGCCTTGTGGAGCGTTTGAACCAATGACCGAGACCGCTGAAGCCCCGCAAACCCTGATCATGACGCTGGACGGCGGGGAGGTGCACATCAAACTGCGTGCGGACCTGGCGCCACAACACGCCGCGCGCATCACGGAACTCGCCGAACAAGGCTACTATGACGGCCTGACGTTTCACCGGGTGATTGACGGTTTTGTCGCCCAGGGCGGCTGTCCGAAGGGCAATGGCACCGGCGGGTCGGGCCAGAAAATCCCCGCCGAGTTTAGCGAAGAGCCCCATGTGCGCGGCGTCTGCTCCATGGCGCGGACCAATGATCCGAACAGCGCGGACAGCCAGTTCTTCATCTGCTTGGACGCGGTTCCATATCTGGACAACAAATATACGGTCTGGGGCGAGGTGACCTCGGGCATGGAGCATGTGGACGCCTTGCCCAAAGGCGAGCCGCCCGCCGAACCCGGTAAAATCGTGTCGTTTCGATCCGCGGCCGCCTAACCCACGGATTTGGACGCTTGCGCGTCGACGCCTTAGATTTTGAGCTGCCCGCCGACCGGATCGCGCTTAAGCCCGTTCGGCCGCGCGACGCGGCGCGCCTTTTACACGTTCAGGCGGACGGACGCTGGGCCGACCGCGGGGTGCGAGACCTAGCGGCCGTCTTAAAGCCTGGCGATGTGATGGTGTTTAACGACACTAAAGTCATCATGGCCGCGCTCAGCGGGGTGCGGCCGGCGCGAGCGGCGGGCGGCGGCGGACCCGCGCACATTGAGGTTAATCTGCATAAGCGCATGGGCGAGAGCCGCTGGCGCGCTTTCGCGCGTCCGGCGAAGCGGCTGCGGGTCGGCGACGGGATCAACTTCCATCCCACGCTGTCCGCCGAAGTTACCGCGGGATTTGAGGGCGGGGAGGTCGAACTCGCGTTCTCTAAAGCAGGCGTCGAACTCGACGCTGCGCTTGAGGCCGCGGGCGCGCCGCCTTTGCCCCCTTATATTGTCGGTAAGCGGGCGGTGGATGCGGACGACGCCGACGACTACCAAACGATCTACGCGCGCGAGGCGGGCTCAGTGGCGGCCCCGACGGCGGGGTTACACTTCACCCCCACCGTTTTCGACGCTCTTGACGCGGCGGGGATCGAGCGGGTCATGGTCACCTTGCATGTGGGCGCGGGTACGTTTCTGCCGGTGAAGTCCGAAGATACCGCTGGGCATGTCATGCATGCGGAGCGCTGGCGGGTGGAAACGGAGGTCGCCGACCGGATCAACCGGGCGAAAGCCGAGGGTCGGCGGATCATCGCCGTCGGCACCACGGCTTTGCGCACGCTCGAAAGCGCGGGCGCCTCTGGCCAGGTGGAGCCCGGGGAGGCGGACACCGATTTGTTCATCACGCCGGGGTTCGCGTTCCAGATCGCGGACATGTTGATGACGAACTTTCACTTGCCCCGGTCGACCTTATTCATGCTGGTCAGCGCGTTTTCCGGGCTGGACGTTATGCAGGCCGCCTACGCGCACGCCATCGCTGCGCGCTATCGCTTCTACTCCTATGGGGATGCGTGTTTGTTGGAGCGGCCGTTGACCCCGGGCGCGCCTTAAGGCCATACCGCTCTATGACCGAATCACGCCCTTCATCCAAACGCGACAGCTATTGCGCGCTGTTCTGGCGCGGGCTCGATGTGGCGGACAAGGGCGGCTTTCGGGTCTGTTGCTCGTATGACGGCGGGCTTGAGGCGAAAGGGCGTCCGGCGCTGTTTGAGCGCGACAGCGTGACGACCGTGATGACGGACCCGCATATGGCGGCGTTGCGCGCGGCCAGCCTCGCGGGTGAACCGATCCCGGGCTGTCGGGCGTGCTACGCCAAAGAAGACGCCGGCGCACGCAGCGACCGCCAAATCTACAATCAAGCGGCGGATATCGATCTGGGCGAGGACGCGCGCACGGCTTACGCAGAGGGCCGCGCCGACCCGGAGGTGAGTTTCCTGAGCCTCCATTTAGGCTCTACGTGCAATCTGGCGTGCCGCATGTGCCGGCCCGAGGCCAGCTCGCGCATCGCCGCCGATCCGGTCCATGCGGGCTGGGCCCAGGCGGTCGGCGCGAGCCAAGGCGGCTTGGTTCGGCGTGGGCGCGCGGGCTGGGCGCGCGATCTCGATCAAATGTTCGCCGACGGCATTGGCGCGTGCGCAGATACCCTGCGCGTGGTGCAGATTTCAGGCGGCGAACCCTTCGTCATGAGCGAGTTCACGGCCGTTCTGGACCGGCTGATTGATGCGGGCGCCGCGCCGCATATCGAACTCGCCGCACCCACGAACGCCACCCAAGTCACCGACCGGCATCTCGCCCAGCTCGCCCAGTTTAAATCGGTTCGCCTGAGGCTGAGTTTGGACGGGGTGCATGGGCTGAATGATTACGTTCGCTGGCCCGCGGTGTGGGAACGGGTGGAGCCGGTCGTGGACCGGTTGGAGACCTTAGCCAATGTGCGCTTGGCCGTTGGCTTTACGCTAAACGCCTATAACGTCTTTGGCGCGGCGGATGTTTTCACCTGGAGTGTGGCGCGCGGGTTTCGCTTTGAGTACGGCGTGGTGACCAGTCCGCGCTATCTCGACACCGCGGTGCTGCCGGACGCGGTGCGCCGCCAAGCCGCTGAGCATTTGGACGCCCGCGCGCAAAGCCATGCGGATGCCCGCGACGTCAACCAACTCCAAGGCCTTGGGAGGCTATTGCGTGAGCAGGCATGGGCTGGTCCCGATCGGCTCAAGGAATTCATGACGTTCACCAACGATATGGATGCGACGCGTGGGCAAAGCTTCGCCCAAGCTGAGCCGCGCTTGCACGCTTTGATCGCGGAGGCCGCCGGGGGCTGGTCCGACGCGCGTCGTCTGAACGCCGCCTAGCGGCCCGTGGCGGCCTTTCCGTTCCATCTTGACGCCCAGGACGGCGCTGCGCGCGTCGGTCGGCTGGTCACGCCCCGCGGGGTGATCCGCACCCCCGCTTTCATGCCCGTGGGCACGGCTGGGACGGTGAAGGCGCTTTATATGGACCAAGTCGCCGGTGCAGGCGCAGATATTATTCTGGGCAACACCTATCATCTGATGCTGCGCCCAGGCGCGGAGCGGGTGAAGCGGTTGGGCGGATTGCACGCCTTCAGCCGCTGGTCGGGGCCGATCTTGACGGATTCCGGCGGGTTTCAGGTTTGGTCCTTGGCCGGGCTGCGCAAGCTCTCCGAAGACGGGGTGACGTTTCAGAGCCATATTGACGGGTCAAGCCACGCTTTAAGCCCCGAACGCTCGATCGAAATCCAAGCCGACTTGTTGGGCGCCGACATATCGATGCAATTGGATGAGTGCACCGCTTTCCCAGCGACGCCAGATGTGGCGGAGGCGTCGATGCAGCTCTCGCTGCGCTGGGCGGTGCGGTCCAAGGCCGCCTTTGGCGCGCGTGAAGACCGGGCGCTCTTCGGCATTGTTCAGGGCTCCACCTATCCAGGTTTACGCCAACAGAGCGCCCAAGGCCTCGTCGAGCTTGGCTTTGACGGTTATGCGGTTGGCGGGCTTGCCGTGGGGGAGGGGTTCGCCGCTATGCTCGACACCTTGGAGGCGACGGTTCCGCACCTGCCCACCGACCGGCCGCGCTATCTGATGGGGGTCGGTAAGCCCGTCGATTTGGTGGAGGCGGTGGCTCGTGGGATCGACATGTTCGATTGCGTACTGCCCACGCGCGCGGGGCGACATGGCCAAGTTTGGCTAGACACGGGGCCGATCAATATTAAGAACGCGCGGTTTGCGGAGGATCCCGAGCCATTGGCGCCGGAGCTCGATTGCCCCGCCAGCCGGGATTACTCCAAGGCCTATCTGCACCATCTGATCAAGTCGGGGGAATACCTCGGCGCTATGCTATTGAGCTGGCATAATATCGCTTATTATCAAGACCTTATGGCGCGGTTGCGCGGCGCGATAGCGCAGCAGCGCATGGCGGCGTTCCGATCGGCCTTCCGGGCGGGCTTGGAGGCGAAGGCCGATCCGGCGGCGCGCGGATAAATCCCTGTCATCTGTGTCGAATTCCGGGGGCGAGGTGTTGACCCGACCGGGTCTGAACCCTAGGTTCCCGGCCCTTGCGAGCCCGTAGCTCAGTCGGTAGAGCAGCTGACTTTTAATCAGCGGGTCGTAGGTTCGATTCCTACCGGGCTCACCAATCTTCTCAACGTGTTACGCTACTTCTGCTCGCCGGTTATGACCCCTCCTGGTCTCGGTTAAGCCGCGGGGATGCGCAAGCCTCCCGGCGACGTCGAAGAGGAGCGCTGTCGCTATGAGGCATCGGTCACGCCTTTTGGGCCTGAGCGCCGTCGCCGTGGTCTTAATCACCGCCCAAGCTTGGGCGAGCCCGTCAACCGGGCGGCTTGAAACCCATGCGGACTTCACCTCCAACCATATCGCTGCGCGCACCGTTGAGGTGTGGCTGCCGCCGGGGTACGCCGATGACGCCCCGCCCCATGCGGTGCTTTATATGCAGGACGGCCAAAACCTGTTCAACGCAGAGGCGGCCAATTTCGGCGTCGAATGGAACGTGGATGACACGTTGGGCGGGCTCATCGCCGCGGGGCGCGCCCGGCCGACAATCGTGGTGGGGATTGCCTCGGCCCCGGCTCGGTTTCAGGAATACGCACCGGCTAAGGGGCTCGCGCGCGCGCCCGAAGCGGTGCAGTGGGCCATTGCGCAAGAACGAGGCGGGGAAAGCTTGTCTGAAGCTTATCTCCGCTTTCTCGTCGATGAGCTTAAGCCCTTTATCGAACAGACTTATCGGGTGAGTGCGGCGCCCGAGGACACCTTTATCGCGGGCTCGTCCATGGGCGGGTTGATTTCGCTTTATGCGCTCGTTGAGCGGCCGGACGTGTTTGGCGGCGCTGCGGCGCTGTCGACCCATTGGCCGTTCACGATCGATCAGCGCCGTCTGGAGACCCGACCCGATCAACTCAAAGCGCTGGCTCAAGCCATGGCGGATTACCTCCTTGATCATAAGGACGCTCTCGCCGGCAAACGTCTATACTTTGATTACGGCACCGCGACGCTGGACCAGTATTATCCGCCCCTACAGGGCGTGATCGACGCGGCGTTGGGCCGGTTCGCATCTGAGGTTGGGTTGGTTTGGACCTCGCGCCGGTTCGAGGGGGCGGCGCATTTCGAAGCCGGTTGGGCGGCGCGGCTGGATCAGCCCTTGATGTTTTTGCTCGAGCCCATGAGCCGCGCCGCTAACGCCCCATAAAAAACCCGGAGATCACGAAGATCCCCGGGGTTTATAAGGTAAGGCTCGTCTCGTTCAGCGATTAGAGCCGCTTCAATTCGGTTCGAATCGAGAAGCGGCTCTAGGCTCCGGATCTGTAATTTGCATTGCTTTGGCGGCGGTCCGTCGAGGGTTTCACGGATCTGTTCGCACTCATCTGCCGACCCGATAGGGGGGCAGCGGTGCTTTGTTGGGTCTCACAAGGCCGAACGGTGCAATGACTCAAAGCGG
>JBHJGU010000052.1:0-6122 GCA_050331475.1 Maricaulaceae bacterium
CCCCCGGGTGCACGGAGCGTTTGCCGCCGGTGCGGGCCCCCGCGAACCCGGCCGGGGCGGCGGCGGGCGCCGCCGCCGCCGCCGAATCCCGCGCGCTCAGCGTTTCCGTGCGTGAGGGCGCGCTGGAAGACATCGAAAACGCGGAGTCCTATGATGTGGGCTTGCGCGTCTTTATTGGCCGTCGCCAAGCCGGCGCGGCGAGTTCGGATATTTCCGAAGCGGCGCTGATGGCCTTGGCGGAGCGGGTGGTCGCCATGGCGAAGCTTGCGCCTGAGGATCCCTATTGCGGACTGGCGCCGGACGACGCCCTGGCCCAGAGCCAACCCGATCTCGATCTGGTTGATCCTACGGGCTATGACGCTCAGGCGCTGGAGGCCGAAGCGCTTGCGCTGGACGCGGCCGCCCAAGCCGTACCCGGCGTGTGGAAGACCGAGGGCGCGGGCGCGAGCTGGTCAGCCTCCGCCCGTGCGGTGGTGACCAGCGCGGGTTTTCAAGGGGCTGCGATGAGCACCGGCTGGAGCCGGCAAGTCTCCGCGGTGGCGAAAGACGATAGCGGCGGCATGGAGCGAGACTATGACTACGCCCGCGCCCGCCATCGCGCCGATCTGCGCGACATCGAGGCGATCGGCCGGGAGGCGGGCGAACGCGCCGTCGCGCGGCTTAATCCGCGCAAGCCCGAAAGCGGCCGCATGGCGGTTCTATTCGAACCGCGCGTGGCCAATGATCTGCTGGGGGCGTTTTTAAGCGCGATCAGCGGTCCGGCCGTGGCCCGCGGGGTGTCTTTCCTCAAGGATAAGATGGGCGCTCAAGTGTTCGCCGCGGGGACCCGGATTGAGGAGACCCCCCATCGTCCGCGAGGCTTGGCCTGTCGGCCGTTCGACGCCGAGGGGGTCGCGGTCAAAGCGCGCGCGCTTGTTGACGAGGGGCGGCTGACGACCTGGCTGTTAAACGCCGCCTCAGCTCGGCAGCTGAGCTTGCCGCCGACAGGGCACGCGACGGGTGGGTTCGGCGGTCCGCCAGGGGCGGGCGCAAGCAATGTGCATTGGATCCCCGGCGCGCGGACGCCCGAGGCGATGATCGCCGATCTGAAGCGCGGGGTTTTGATCACCGAAACATTCGGCGCCTCGATCAATCCCAACACGGGCGATTATTCCGTTGGCGCCAGTGGGTTGTGGATCGAAAACGGCGAAAAAGCGTATCCGGTCAGCGAGATGACCGTGGCGGGCAATCTGCTCGACATGTTCGCCCGCGCGGAGCCGGCGAGCGATCTCGAATTCCGGTACGCAGTGAACGCGCCGACGCTGTTGATCGACAATCTGGCGGTGTCGGGTCAATAGCTTCGCCCGTGACCAACCCGCGCGCCGATCGGGATTTGCTGGCGGCGGCCGTCCGGGAGGCCGGGGCGCTGGCGCTTGCGCGCTGGTCTGAGCCGTTCGAGGTGGCCGAGAAAGCCCCCAATGATCCCGTCTCGGAGGTCGACCTGGCGGTCAACGCGCTGTTAGCGGATCGCCTGCGCGGCGCCCGGCCCGCCTATGGTTGGCTCTCTGAGGAGGGGCCGGACGACCCCAATCGGGCGCGCGCCCAGCGCATGTTCGTGGTCGATCCGATAGACGGCACCCGCGCCTTCATCGCGAAAAAGCCGGAGTTTTCCATCTCGGTGGCGGTCGTAGAGGCTGGTCGGCCGATCGCAGCGTGCGTGTTTAACCCGGCGACGAAGGAGCTTTACGACGCGAGCCGGGACGATCGGACCCGGAGAAACGGCGTCGCGGTCCGCGCCACCATCGTGGATGATCCAGCCCGTGCGCGTTATCTCGGCCATCCTCGCGCCATCGATCCCGACCTGGATTGGTCAAACGCTTATGTGGAAAGCCGCGGGTCGGTGGCTTACCGGCTGGCCTTGGTGGCGTCGGGCGCCTTTGACGCCATGGTCTCGCTGGTGGCCAAACGGGTTTGGGACGTCGCCGCCGGCGATTTGCTGCTCGTCCAGGCGGGGGCGAGGCTGAGCGGGCCTGAGGGCACCGATCTGCGCTACGATGGTGAGGATACGCGGACCCCGGGGCTGCTTGGCGCTGGTTCGCAATTGCACAAACTGCTATTAAACCGGCTTAAATCGTAAACGAGCGAGGGGCGCGCTATGGCTGGGACGCCGAAGAAACAATTGCTGCATTTGGTGATCGGCGGCGAGCTGACCGATCTGGAGGGGTGCGAGTTCCGCGACCTGAACCGGCTCGATTTCGTCGGCGCTTATCCCAATTACGCCCAGGCGTACAATGCGTGGAAGGCCGCCGCACAGCGCACGGTGGACAACGCGCATATGCGGTATTTCGTGATCCACGCCCACCGGCTGATCGATCCCGAAGCCAAGCCCGATGAAGAGGATTTGGCCCACGGCTAAGCCCGCGCCCATGCCAGGGGAGCCCACCGGCGACCCCGTCGCGCCGGTGCGGTGGACGGTGTTTCTGCGGGTGGTGCGTGAACGCGTTCGGCCCCATTGGCGGCTATTCGCGGTCTCTGCGGTTTGCATGGTCGTGACCGCTCTGGCCACCGCCGCCTTCGCGCGTCTTCTCGGGCCGGGCATTACCAAAGTTTTCGAACGCGGCGACGTTTGGCGTGCGCCCTTGGCGTTCGCTCTGGTCATGGGCGTTAAAGCGGTCACCGAGTACTGGCACGCCAGGGCGATGAACACCCTGGGTCAAACCCTGATCGCGGACTTACAGGGTGATTTGTTCGCCAAGCTGGTGCGCGCGGATCTCAAGCGGCTTCAGGCCACCCATTCGGGCGCGTTTTTGTCCAATTTCCTCAATGACGCGGTGTTGCTGCGCGACGCGTTCTCAACCGGCGCCACGGCGGCGCTCCAACACGCGCTGACCTTGGCGGGATTGCTGGTCGTCATGGCGATGACCGATCCGGTGCTGACCGGCTTTATCGTGCTCGCCGCGCCGCTGGCTGCGGTCGGTTTGCGTCGCGCAGGTCGGCGCATGCGTGTCTCAGTCAGCGCGGGGATGGAGGCCGCCTCCGATCTCTCCACCGCGGTCCTTGAAACCCTCGACGGGGTGCGCGTGGTCAAAGCCGCCCGCCGGGAAGACGCGGAAATCGATCGTGTCCGTGGTTTGGCCCAGGCCCGGGCCGATTACGTCGCGCGCGGGCTGAATGCGCGCGCCCAATCCGGTCCGCTCAGCGAGGCCTGGGTCGGCTTGGGTGTGGCCGCGGCGTTCGCCTACGCCGGATGGCGGTCGGCGTCCGGCGCGCTGCCGTTGGCCGATTTCATCACCTGGATCGGGGCGGCGGTTTTGGCGTTTCGGCCGATCAACGCGCTCGCCACGGCGAATGTGGTGATCGGGGAGGGGCTATTGGCGGCCGCCCGTCTGCTCGGCGCGCTCGATGTGCCCGCCGAAGTCGCCGACCGACCGGGCGCGCGCACCTTAGGTCGTGCGCAGGGACGGCTGGCGTTTGAGGGGGTGGCGTTCCGCTATAGTCCGGAGCGAGCCGCGCTCGACGGCGTTGATTTGAGCGTGGAGCCGGGGGAATGCGTCGCCATTGTGTGGGCCTCTGGGTCGGGCAAATCAACGATCCTCAATCTCGCGCTGCGGTTTTACGACGTGGACGGGGGCGCGGTGCGCCTTGACGGCCATGACGTCCGCGACCTCACCCTGGAGAGCTTGCGCGCCAACATCGCGCTGGTGACGCAAGACCCGTTTTTGTTCGACGACACCTTGCGCGCCAATATCGCCTACGCCCGCCCAGACGCCACGGACACAGAAATCGCCGCCGCGGCCGAGGCCGCCGCCGTGCACGACGTGATCATTGGCTTGCCCGGCGGCTATGATGCGCGCGCAGGCGAGGCGGGCGCGCGGCTCTCGGGCGGACAGCGCCAACGCATCGCCCTGGCGCGCGCGATCCTGGCGGACGCGCCGATCCTCTTGCTCGACGAAGCGACCGCGGCGCTCGATGCGGAGTCCGAGACCAAGGTCCTCGACGCGGTGGGTCGCGCCCGGGCGGGGCGCACCACGATCATGGTCGCCCATCGGCTCTCCACGATTGTTGACGCCGACCGGATCTATGTTCTTGACGCGGGTCGTGTGGTCGAGACCGGCGACCACACCGCGCTCATGGCGCGTAACGGCGTTTACGCGCGTCTGAACGCCGCCCAAGCGCAAGCGGGTTTCTCACAGTCCGCGGGCGCTTAGCCGCTTCTCAAATCCAAATCGCTGTGGCATCGTCCCAATTATGACAAGCATGGCCGAACCCGCTTTACAGATTGAATTCGCGCTGAGCGAAAGCGATCTGCAGTATTTCCGAGATCGCCTCCAATCGGCTTGCGACACTCGCAAAGACGCCGACGAGTCGGTTATCGACGGTGTCGAAGCCATGGCGGCTGAGGCGCTCAAGAACAATCCGCCACCTTTCGTGCGCGAGCAATTGGCGAAGCTCAAACCTTTGACCGCCATGCTGCGCGACGAACGATGGGCGCTGAAGGGCGAGGATCGGGACCGCGTGCTCGACGCGCTCGCCTATTTTGTCGACCCCGAGGATCTAATCCCCGACCATATTCCTGGCGTGGGGTTTCTCGACGACGCCATCATGATCGAACTGGTCAGCCGTGAGCTCGTTGACGAGATTGAAGCGTATGCGGAATTCGTCGAGCACTGCGCGCAGTCCGGCGCGTCCGAACCCGCGGACTTGGCGGCGCAACGGGACGAGTTACAGGCGCGCATGCGGCGTCGACGGTTCGCGCGGTTAAACCGGCGCTCCGGCGGTCGGGCGCGCTCACCGCTGAGCCTGTTTTAACAACGCGATCCGGGCTTGATCCCCAACGGAGCGCGACCGGCTGACACGTCGGCGTTATGCAATCAGGTTGGCTTGCGCCGGTTGCGGCGCGGAGAAGCGGTTCCGGGAATCGTTGACCGTGAAAAAGGTGTGCGCCAAGGTGATGAGGGTTGTGTCATCCGGTGTTAACAAGCGATCCGTGAAGCCAGACCAGCTCAGCGGAAAGCCGCCGAGCTCGGGAAACGTTACCTTTGCGGCGTCTTTAAAGCCCATGGACCAAGCGGCGAATTGACGATGCGTGCATTCCCGCTGCACTAAAGGAAGCACGCCGGTATGGCGGGGATCTTTGGCGATCTCCGCAAAAATCCGATCGACTTCGACTTCAGGCCCCTCCAAAACTTGGAAAAATCCGTCTTCGATTTTCAACAGCACGCCCGTGATATCGTGATCGGTGTTCCACGCGCGCGAGCGACGCAGGATCGCCTCCAAATCGTGTTGGGTGAGATAGGGAGCAGCCGACGAAACGTAGATGATTTGCTTCACGATCAAGATGCCCAATGTAAAGGGTGAGACGTTGAGTTTAAGATGCCGAACACGCGTCTAGCTAAGCATTATGAAGGAACCGAAAAGCGAATCAAAATTGGTTCGGGTCTAGCGATGATTGTTTGTCCGCCTGTTGGTTCTCGGTATACGAGCGCAGATGGCGCTGAAGCTTACCGATATGAGATCGCCCCATGACCCTGCCATTGGGGCTGCGCGCCTATCGCTGGGCGACGGAGGCGGGCGCGCCGCTCGTCCGGGCTTGGCTCAACCGGCGCGTTAGGCAAGGGCGCGAGGCCCACGATCGCGTAGGCGAGCGATACGGGCGGCCGGGGGCGCCGCGGCCCGAGGGATCGCTCGTCTGGCTGCATTCAGCGAGCGTGGGCGAGGGGCGGTTGAGTGCGGCGATGGCGGAAAGCTTGCGCGCTCGGATCGGCGAGGTCTCGGTCTTGTTCACCTGCCAAACGCGCACTGCGGCGGATCTGTTCGCTGAACTGGCGACTGCCGATGCGTCGGCGCAATACGCGCCCGTCGATACGGGGGACGCGGTCGGGGCGTTTTTGGACCATTGGCGGCCGGACTTGGCGGTGTGGGTGGAGTCCGAGCTTTGGCCCAATCTGGTTGTGGAGACGGCGCGTCGGGCGGTGCCCATGGCCCTCATCAATGCGCGGCTGAGCACACGTGCGGCGCGCGCTTGGGCGCGAACGCCGCAAAGCGCGCGGTTTGTGTTGTACTGTTTTGACTGGATCGGCGCCATTGAAGCGGAGACGGCGACGCAGTTGTCGCACCTGGCGGATCGACCTATCGCCGCGCTC
>JBHJGU010000053.1:0-28023 GCA_050331475.1 Maricaulaceae bacterium
GAGTCATTGCACCGTTCGGCCTTGTGAGACCCAACAAAGCACCGCTGCCCCCCTATCGGGTCGGCAGATGAGTGCGAACAGATCCGTGAAACCCTCGACGGACCGCCGCCAAAGCAATGCAAATTACAGATCCGTGACCTAAACCTCAAGGATATCGACGCTGTCCTCGTGGCCGATAATGGCGGTGCGCGCGAGGCCAACGAACAAGCCGTGCTCCACCACCCCGGGGATTTGCGCGATGCGGCGGGCGGTCTCTTTCGGGTCGGGAATACGCTCGGCCTGGCAGTCCAGTATGTAATGACCGCCATCGGTTAGAAACGGATCGTCATCCTCAGAGCCGGTGCGCAGCGCGACATCGGCGTTCGCACACCCGCTGGCGCGCAGAACGTCGAACAATTTCTTCGCCGTGATCGTAAAACCAAACGGGTCGACTTCCACGGGCAAGGGAAAGGCGCCCAATTGCTCCACCAACTTGGAGCCGTCCGCGATCACCACCATATGGTCAGACGCGTGAGCCAGGATTTTCTCGCGCAAGAGACACCCGCCCCCACCTTTGATCAGTCGCAGCTTGGGGTCGATTTCGTCCGCCCCGTCGACGCACAAATGGATGCGGTCCACATGCTCAACGGGCACCAGCGGCACGCCCGCGTCTTTGGCGGCCTCGGCGGTAGCTTCCGAGGACGGGACCCCGCGCACCGAAAGGTCACCCGCTTTCAGCCGCTCCCCTAACAGGGAGACAAAAATCTCAGCGGTGGAGCCGGAGCCCAACGCCAAGGTCATGCCGCTTTCGACATAGTCGAGCGCGGCGGCGGCGGCGGCGCGTTTTGACCGAAGCGCGCTCATTCCAGACCCGCCCAATTGACGAATTTGACTTCCGTGAACTCTTCAACGCCCCATTTGCCGCCTTCACGACCGATCCCGCTTTGTTTGACCCCGCCGAACGGGGCCGATGCGTGACTGACCACACCGGTGTTCACCCCCAACATGCCCGTGTCGAGCGCGTCGATGGCTTTGAAGATCCGACCCGCGTCTTGGGCGTAGACATAAGCCGCCAAACCCCAAGGCGTGGCGTTCGCCAGCTCGAACGCCTCCTGATCGGATTTCACTCGGACCACCGGCGCCACGGGGCCGAAAATTTCCTCGCCAAAGATCGCCATTTCCGGGCGCACCGCGTCGATCAGAGTGGGCGCGTAGAACGATCCCGGTCGATCCATCCGCGTGCCGCCCAATTTGACGGCCGCCCCTGCGTCCTGAGCCTGGGCCACCAGGCCATGGACCCGCTCCAGCGCCTGATCGTGAATAAGCGGACCGGCGTCAACGCCGCTGGCGAAGCCGTCATCCACCCGCATCTCCGTCATTCGCGCGTGCAACGCATCCACGAAGGCGTCGGCGACGGCCTCATGCACCAGCAAGCGGTTCGCAGCCACGCATACCTGGCCCGAGCCGCGGAATTTCGCCGCCATCGCGCCCGCGGCGGCCGCATCCACGTCCGCGTCCTCGAGCACGAGAAACGGTGAATTGCCGCCCAGCTCAAGCGCTACTTTTTTAACCGTCTCAGAGGCTTGGCGCATGAGCATTTTACCCACGGCCGTTGAGCCGGTGAAACCAATAATCGCGATACGCGGGTCTCCGGTGATCACGGGGCCGATCGCGGCGGCGTCCCCTGTGACAATGTTCAAGACGCCGGGCGGAAGGCCCGCGTCCAGCGCCAATTGCCCCAGGGCGAGCGCGGTCAGTGGCGTCTCCGGCGCCGGTTTCACCACGACCGAACAGCCTGCGGCCAAAGCCGGCGCCGCCTTGCGGGTGATCATGGCGGCGGGGAAGTTCCAAGGCGTAACCATGCCCGCCACGCCGATCGGCTGACGAAAGGCGAAAAACCGCGAACCCGAATAGGGCGAAGGTAGGATGTCGCCGTGCAGGCGCTTGGCCTCCTCCGCGCTCCATTCCACGAAACTCGCCGCATAGACGGCCTCCCCGCGCGCCTCGCGCAAGGGTTTGCCATTCTCCGCCGTCATCAGGACCGCGAGATCATCGCGCGCAGCCAGGATCGCGTCGCTCCACGCCTTGAGTTTCGCCGCGCGTTCGAAGGCGGAGGTTTTGCGCCACATCGCCAATCCGTCCGCAGCCGCGTCCACCGCAGCGCGCGCGCCCGCCTCGCCAAGGTCCGCGACCTCGGCGAGCACGGCGCCATCGGCGGGATTAATGACCGAAAACCGGCCCTCATCTCCCCGCCAACCCCCGTTAATCAAGCTGTCAGCTCGTAATAAGTCCCGGTTCTTGACGCGCTCGAGGGGACCGCTTGAAGCGATCGCGGCAGTCTCGGTCATCGGGTCAGTCCTTTTCATTGCCGGAGCGGGCGCGAAAACGCGCCGCCCACTGGGGAATATTGCGTTGGCGAGCCCGCGCCACGGCCAGTTCGTCCGCCTCCACCGTCTTGGTGACCACCGAGCCCGAGCCCACATAAGCGCCCGCACCAATCTGAACCGGGGCGACCAAGGACGTGTTAGAGCCGACAAACGCGTTTGCGCCGATTTCCGTGCGGTGTTTTTGAAAGCCGTCGTAATTACAGGTGATGGTTCCTGCGCCGATATTCGCGCCCGACCCCACCGTGGCGTCCCCGATATAGCTCAAATGGCTCGCCTTGGCGCCGGTCCCAAGCCGAGCCTTTTTGATTTCAACGAAATTGCCCACCTTGGCGTCCTCGCCGATCTCAGCCCCCGGCCGCAGACGTGCATAGGGCCCAACACTCGCGCCAGCGGCCACCTGGCATCCCTCCAAATGGCTGAACGCGCGGATTTGCGCGCCCGCCTCAACGCGAACGCCCGGGCCGAACACCACATGCGGCTCGACCACGACATCGGGGCTTAGGACCGTATCATAGGCGAAAAACGTCGTTTCGGGCGCAATCAGGGTGACCCCGGCCTCTAGCGCCGCCGCGCGCGCGCGCGCTTGAAAGGCGGCCTCAGCGGCGGCGAGATCACCGCGACTGTTCACGCCCAACACTTCATCAGCGCTCGCCAGCGCGACCCGCCCACGCCCGCCAGCGCGCCGGTTTAGCGCGACCACGTCGGTCAAATAGTATTCGCCCTTGGCGTTATCCTTGCCGATCTGGCTCAAAAGCGGGCGCAGCTGGTCGGCGCGCGCCGCGATAACTCCAGAATTACAAAGCGATATGGCTAACTCGTCCGGCGTCGCGTCCTTCGCCTCGACGATACCCTGCAAAACGCCGTCCTCAGCAAGCACCAAACGCCCATAGGCGCCTGGAACCTCTGGCGTGAAGCCGAGCACGCCGAGCGCTGTATCTTCATCGAGCAGGGCCAACGCCGTCCGCGCCGTTGAAGCGCTCAAAAGCGGGGTGTCCGCACAGACGACCAGGATATCGCCCTGAAACCCCTCAAGCGCGGGAACCGCGCATTGAACCGCGTGCCCTGTGCCCTGGGGCGGGTCCTGAACCACGGTTTGCGCGCCGAGCGCTTGAGCCGTCACCGCCACGTCGGGGCTGTGCGCGCCGCCGACGACGATCACCCGCTCGGCGTCCAAATCCCGCGCTAAGGCGACGCTCCAGCCCAGCATGGGCCGGCCGCCCACAGCATGGAGTACTTTTGGCCAGCGTGATTTCATGCGCGTGCCATGCCCGGCGGCTAGAATAATGACGGCGCATGCGCGTTTCATCAGTCGACTCGCCTAAACTGCCTCGGCCATTCTCGTGTCATACCCCACTTTCCCGATCCCTGGCGACAAAGGACGACAACCCGACCATGGGCTTGGACCACACAACGATCGCTTTCGACCTCGACGGCACCTTAGTGGACAGTGCGCCGGACCTTTTGCGCGCGCTCAACGTCGTCATTGCGGAGCACGGTCTTGGCCCGGTCGACGCGCTCGGCATGCGCGCGTGGGTCGGCCACGGGGCGCGGGCCATGATCGTGCGCGGCTTCGCCAATGAGGAGGCTCCGCTCGATCCAAACCTTTTGCCGGCTTTGACCGAACGCTTTATCGCGGTTTACGCCGCAGACATCGCTAGTGCCTCCAAGCCGTTTGACGGGGTAACGGCGTGCTTGGCCGAACTGCGCGCGGCGGGCGCTCGGCTCGTGGTCTGCACCAATAAACGCACCAGCTTGGCCAACGCCTTGCTCGACGCGCTCGAACTCACGACCTGGTTTGACACGGTTATCGGCGCGGATATGGCGCCGCGACGCAAGCCGGACGCCAGCCATGTCATGGCCGCGATCGCGCCCTGCCCGCCGGCCCTGGCGATTCTTGTCGGCGACACGAGCACCGATGTCCTGGCCGCTCGGGCGGCCGGGGTCGGCGCGATCGTCCTCAAGCACGGGTACAGTCCGATCCCAGTGGACCGGTTGGGCGCGGACGCGGTGCTCGACCATCCGGGCGCTGTCTTTCCGACCGCGCAACGGATGATCGAACGCCGCTGTGCGCCGGCGACCCCGCGCTAGGCGACGCTTTCGTCGAGCCGCGCCGTTTCCACCCGATCATTGGCAACCGGGCGGGAATCATTGGCGATGCGGCGCGAGGGCAATCCATTGACCATGTCCGAGCGTACGTCCGTACGCGCTGAACGCATGGCCGGCATGAAGCCCGCATCGATTAAGGTGATCGACACTTCGTAGCCGCGCTCGCGCCAATAGCTTTCGATGCGTTGCTGTAAGCGACGCGCGCCGTCGGGCGTGCACCAATCGGTCATGACAATACGCCTCCTTCGCCGCGCCCGCTTCGGACGCGGATATTGTTCTCAAGATGCTGTCGAATTCACCCCTAAGGGTTCGCGCCTGTTGTGCGCGCGATTAAGCGCGGTTCCAAGCGCGCTCATAAAGGATGTCATACGACTTCAAGCGAACGTGAGACCCCGTGACCTCAGCGACCGCCTCGCTTGACACCCGCGGCCCGCCCCGCCTATCAACCGCGCTCTCATGGCGGCGGGGCGATTAGCTCAGCGGGAGAGCACCTCGTTCACACCGAGGGGGTCAGTGGTTCGATCCCACTATCGCCCACCACCGTCAAGACGGGGAGTTGGATGGTTTGGCGGCGGCGATACGCGCCCGCGCCATCGCGTCGGCGACCTCATGAGGCGGGCGATCTTCAGCCTGAGCCACATCAAGAACTTCGCCTAACGTTTTGGCGAGATTCGCTATTTTTCCTTCCACCTGCGCGCGGTCATACGTCCCGGAAATCTCCGCGGACACATTGATAATGCCGCCAGCGTTGATGACGTAATCGGGGGCGTAAAGCACCCCGCGGGCCTTGAGCGCCACGCCTAAATCGGGACGGGCGAGCTGGTTATTGGCGCCCCCGGCGACGACCCGCGCGCGCAGCCTGGCGATTGTGGCGTCATTAATCACACCACCCAATGCGCAAGGGGCGAAAATGTCGGCATCCGCCTCAATGATCGCGTCGGGCGCTACGATTCGCGCCCCTGTTTGCGCGGCCACGCGCTCAAGCAGGTCCGCATTGACGTCCGAGATCACAAGCTCCGCACCCTCGTCCGCAAGCCGCCGGCACAAATGACCGCCGACACTGCCCACACCTTGGACCGCGATTCGACGGCCGGCGAGGGCCTCGGACCCGAAGGCGCGCGCGGCGCACACTTTAATACCCAAATGGATACCCAGCGCGGTGATCGGGCTCGGATCGCCGGAGGCCGCCGCCCCCTCGTCCAGCCCGGCGACGAACCGGGTTTGCCGACGCGCGGCCCGCATGTCCGAAGGACTGACGCCCACGTCTTCGGCGGTCCAATAAAGCCCGCCCAAATCGTTCACCGCGCGCCCAAACGCTTCGAACAAGGCTTCGCGGTCCGCGACCGTCGTGGCCGGCGCCATGATGACAGACTTGCCGCCGCCCAGATCCAGCCCCGCCATGGCGTTCTTGTAGCTCATGCTTTGTGACAACCGAAGAACGTCGGCCAAAGCCGAGGTTGAGCTGTCATAGCGCCACATCCGACATCCCCCGGCGCCGGGGCCAAGCGCGGTGGAATGCACCGCGATCAACGCGCGCAAGCCCGTAGCCGGGTCATGGGCAAACAGAACACGTTCGTGGTTCGCGTAATCGGGGTGTTCAAAAAGGCTCATGGCGTCAGCCTCCCACGCGCCGTCGGCCCCCAACGGCGCGGCGCGATGTGACGGTTACGGAATATGCCGGGCGAGGTCGCCGGCGAAGGGCCGCTTGACCTAGGCGTTCTCGTCTGGGCGCGGTTTCTGCGCGAGGAAGCGATAAACGGCCACGTCCCCGCGTTCAAGCGCGCGAAGCCGATCGCGCGCGTCCTCGGCCTCCAGCGCTAGAAGTCGCAAAACGCCCTCCGCGCTCTCAACCTTCTTGGCGTCATCGGCGACCTCGGCGAGGTTCTTATGCAGCTTTGCGAATGCGCCGCGCAGCTCAAGAACCGCTTGGCCGGTGACTTCTTCGGGCCGCTGGGCGTCGAGCCCCGCCCGACCGAGCTTTTCCATCCATTGCTTTGCGGTCCAAAGCGCCGGCGATGTCGGCGCGGTGCGGAAGGCCGCCGCCGCGCCTTCGATCTTTCCGCCCTCATCGAGGACCGGTTCAACGACCAAAAACCGCGCGCCGGGCTTCAGCGCGCTAGCGACGCGCGCCGGAACAGCCCCCTTGTCCTTCATGAACATCATGGATTCGACGCTATAGGCGGCGTCGAAACGGCGATTGGACACGCGTCCCGCCTCGGTCCACGGCTCGACCATGACTTTTTTCTGCAGTCGCGCGTGTTTCACCCGCTGTCGGGCCACCGCCGCGAGATCGACGCGCCAGTCAAGCAAGGTCACCCACGCGCCGGACGCTTTGACCAGCCCCTGCGCCAGTCCGCTCAACCCGCAGCCGACGCCCAAAACTTGAGTTTCCTCGGACAGTTTGAGCGCATGCATCAGGGCCGCCGGCTCCGCGCCCGCGACCGAACCGATGCGGCCTTTGCCCCACAACCGCTCCAAAGCGAGAAAATGCGCGTTAACGCCGTAGGCCTCTTCAAGCGCTTCAAGCTTTGCCGCGACCGGATCGAATTCCGGGGCCGGTTCAACTTCGGCTTGTGGTTCATCCGCTTGAGGCTCGGGGGCGCCGCGCTTGGTGTCCAGCCCCTCCCACCAATCGGAGAACTTTGTCATCAAAGCGCGCATAGGGCGCAAATCCCGCTGTTTAGTCGCGTGTGTTGGTTCTCAAACTTAAAGCTAAAGGAGTTTGAGATTTCGTTTCCGAGACGGGGATCGGCGGCGCGCCAGAGGGCAGCGGGCCATCCGGCGCGGTCACAAAGGCGAGAATATCAGCCCAAACCGCCTCGGCGGACAAATCGCGCAACAGCATATGATAACCTCGCGGATAGTATGCGGTGCGGACGCTTCCGCCGAGACCCGCGACCGCTTCGAACGTCGGTTTTTTCAATATGATGTCGTCATTGGCGCCATAGGCGTAGAACACCGGCGGATGGGCGGGAAAGCGCGCCTGCTTCGCCGCCTCCATCAGGTCCACCAGCCCCGCCAGCGCGTCCATCCGCGTGTCCTTGAGAAAAAGCGGGTCTTCCCAGTTCTTGACCAACACCGCGCGGTTATCCGTGGGCGTGATGGTGCGGGTGACCACGCGCGGCGGGCGCGGCGACCAGCCGGGCGCGAACCGAGACGCGAACCACAAGCTCACCCGATAGCTGAGCGGCAGGGTCGACCAGCCCCGCACCGCAGGGGCCACGAGCACGATCCGGTCCGCGTCCAGGCCCTCAGGCGCGCTTGCGGTGCTCATCACGACCGCGCCGCCCATGGACGCGCCCAACACCGAGACCGTGGCGTTAGGATGGGCGCGTCGGGCGGCCTGAACCGCGGCGCGCAAGTCTTGGGCGAGCAGGTCTCGGCCAGGCCAGACCCCAGGGCGCGGCGAGCGGCCAAAGCCGCGTTGGTCATAGGCGTAGACCTGTGCGCCATGCTCGGCCCAATAGGGTCCGGCGAGAAAGAATTGTTCCGCATATTCGCTCATGCCGTGCACGGCGATCAGCACATGCTCAGCTGGGCCATCCTGTTGCGGCGTCCACCGATTGAGCCCCAACCGGGCGCCGTCGAAGGAGACAAGCTGGTCCGCCTCGAACCGTGGGCCGTCAAAGCCCACAGCGGGAACCTGCGCGGTCTGGCGCGACGGCGCGCAAGTGGCGAGCGCGCACCAGGCTAAACCAACGGTGAGCCATCGGGCTAGGCCAAGGCCTGGGCGACGCGGGATTTCAGATCGGGCAAACATTCACGCTCGAACCAGGGGTGTTTCTTCAACCAAGCGGTATTGCGCCAAGAGGGATGGGGCAAGACCGCCGTCTGAGGTCCGTAATCGCGCCAATGGGCGACGGTTTCGGTCAAATTTGCTTTCGCCCCCGCGCCCAGCCGCGATTTTTGCGCGTAAAAGCCCACAAGGATTGTCAGCCGGACCTGGGTCAAGGCCGCCTCCACGCGCGCCTGCCACTGGGGCGCGCACTCTTTACGCGGCGGCTTGTCCGCGCCTTTTGTCGTGAGCCCGGGAAAACAAAACCCCATCGGCGAAACGGCGACTTTTTCCACATCGTAGAACACGGTCTCATCGACGCCCATCCAGGCGCGCAGCCGATCCCCGGACGCGTCCACGAACGGCGCGCCAACTTTGTGCACCCGCACCCCAGGCGCCTGGCCGATGATGAGAATGCGCGCATTGGGGTGCAGTTGCACCACCGGCCGCGGGTCATGATCGAAATGGGCCGCGCAGATCCGACAGCCGCGAATGTCGCTTAACAGCGCGAAAAAATCCTCATTCGGGGTCAGACGCGCCTCCCGAACTGGGTCGGGCCAAGCGATAGACGCCTCGGAAATCGTCCGGGTCCACCACCTTGCCCTTCCGGGTAATCACGATCTCGCCCCGGCGCGCCAAGCCCACCGCCGCGGCGCGCACCTGGCGCATGCGGGCGCGCCAATTCTTCGGATCAAAGGCGCGGGCGGCTTCGGACGGGCAAAGCGATTTGCCCGGACCCCGGGCGTCGGCCAGTCGAAGGATCGCCGCCTCCAAGCTCTCAGGTCTATCGGGTATATCCCCCGCCACGCTCATCGGATCAGCCGCACCGGGACGCCGGGCTTGAGCCGCGCCCAAGCCTTGTCCGCCGTCAGCACGGGACGCGCCAAACGCTTGGCGAGCGCGAGACAAAAACCATCCGCCAAAGAGAGCCCGGCCGCCCGGCCACCACGCTCTAGCAGACTTGTGGCGCGCTCCGCGTCCTCCGCGATGGCGGGTTGGAGGTCGAGCGTCGCGGCGTAGGCGCTCACAGCGGCCGCCTCGCCTAGCCGGTTCGCCACGTCCAGCGCCTCCGCCCAATTGAGCACGCAAACCGCTGCGCCGCTCAGATGGGTTTTAACGCGCTCCCAGCCGGGCTCCTCAAGCGCGAGCACCAGGAGGGCGGAGGCGTCGAGCACCACGGGCGCGGTCATGGCCCGGGCTCCGGATCGCCAAAGCCCAAACGCGCCTCGACCTCGGTGAGGCCCACGCGCCTGGCCCGCGCCCGCGCCCGCCAGGCGCGCGCGACTGCAGGCTTGAGCCGACCTAGGGCCTGAGCAGCGTTCACCCGCTTCTCGGTGAGGAACGCCTCAACAGGGTCGATGTGGGAGGCGGTGACAGCGCGCGATTTGGCCATGGCTACGGAATAGCCTAATCCGGGCCGCCCGACAGCCCGGACGAGCCCTCTTATGCGCCGCGATCCTCGCCCTTATTGGCTTTACAAGCTCCAACGCGATTACGAGGCGTGGTGGGCGCGCCGGTTTCTGGCGCCGCAGTTTGATGCGCTCGGTCCGGACCCGATGATCTCCCGGCCCTGGCATGTGGAGGTGTTCGGCCGTGGCGTGCGCGCGGGTCGGGCCCTGCATGTGCTGGCCAGCCGAGATGCGCCGGTGCGGCTGACGGTTTGGGCGCCGCCAGAGGCCGAGGCCTCTTTGACCCTCGGCGACTGCGTGCTGCTGACCGGCGGGGTGAGGTTGCTCGCCGCCAAGGCGATCGATATCGGCGCGGGCGCCATGTTCGCCAAGGACGCCGTGGTCACGGATTGCGATTGGCATGGGCTTTATGACCGCACCGCGATCGATGCCGACGCCCGCCCGGTGCGCATCGGGGCCAATGTCTGGATCGGGGACGGGGTTTATGTGGGCAAGGGCGTGAGCATTGGCGCGAACACGGTGGTGGGCGCGCGATCGGTCGTCGTCAAAGACTTGCCCGCCAATGTGGTCGCCGTGGGCAATCCCGCCCAGCCCGTGCGTGACCTCGATGCGCAGGGCCCCTGGCGCACGCGCGAGGACTTGCTCGCCGATCCGCCCGCGCTCGCGCGCTTTATGGACGGGGCGTATCGGGACATGCTGGGGGATAATACATTCCCGGGATGGTTCAAGGCGCGGTTCGCGCCGGGGCCGGAGGACTAGGATGACGCCATGACCCACCCACCCAAGCGCATGGGGCTCAGCCCGGCGGAAATCACCGACGGCCCATTTAAGGGCTGGATGTCGTGGGGCGAGACCGATCCGTTCGACGCGCATGTGGGACCCTTTTACCATCGGGCCGATCCAGAACGTGGCGTGGTCTGCGCCTTCGAACCCGTAGAGCGTCACTTAAACGGCTTAGGCTTGGTCCATGGCGGCGCTCTGATGTGCCTCAGCGATTATGCGCTCTTCGCCATTGCCTGGCAGGCCTTAGGCCAAGATGGCGGTGTGACCGTGCACTTAAGCGGCGATTTCCTCGCCGCGGGACGGCTGGGCGATCGGATCGAGGCCAGTGGCGCCGTTACCCGGGCGGGGGGCACGTTACTGTTTGTGCGTGGTGATCTGAGCGTTCAGGGGCGGACGCTGCTGAATTGGTCCGGCATCATCCAGCGGCTCCAACCTAAGCGGCGTTAGGCGGCGGTGGGCTTCACCCGCTCGCGCCAGGCGTAGAGCAACGGGTGGGTCTCGGCTTTCAGCTTAAACCCGTGAATGCGGGTGAAATCGACACCCACGAGTGCGGTAATATCAGCGATGGTGAACCGGTCGCCCGCGACGAAGTCGCGTTGCGCCAGCTCGGTCTCCAACCAATCCAGAACGCGTTTGAACCCCGCCTCGCCCCGTTGGGCGGTCTCAGCGTTTTGTTTTTCCAGCACCGCAAAGCCGGGATGGCCGTGGCGCACCCACATGGCGGCCGGAAAGAACAGTTTCAGCTCCATGGTCCGATCCCACATTTCGATAAACGCGGTCTCCTCCGCGTCGCGTCCCATCAGGTTTGGGTCGGGATAAAGCCCTTCAAAATAGCGGCAGATCGCGCGGCTTTCGGTCAGCACCCGCCCGTCGTCCAGCGCCAATGCGGGCAGTTGGGCGAAGGGGCTAATAGCGCGGAACCCTTCGCTCTTGTGCTCCGCCGCCATGATGTTGATCTCCACAGTTTCGGGCGCGGCGACGTTTTTCGCCTGGAGAAACAGCGCGACCCGACGCGGATTTGGCGCTTGGGACATGGTGTAAAGTTTCATGGTTTGGCGCGCTCCGTACACAACCGGGATGTTTGTGCCCTCCCCCTCGATCTTGATCAGATCGAACGTCGGGAGTCGATCAACGCGATTGGCCCGACTTCGCCAGGGGGGGGGGTATGCCCGCTCCCCCGACGACGGCTGATTAGCGCGTGAGCGCGCGTCGTTGTAAAGCTAGGGTCGCCCTGGGGTCAGAAATGCGACGACGTCCCCTACTCCACCGCCTCGTAAACCCGAATATCCGGCGCGCCCTCGCACAGCGCATGCAGACGCGGGGCGAGTTCGGTGACGTAAGGCTGGCCGCCATGGATCGCAAAAGCGGCCTCGTCGGCGTATTCTTCGATCAACACCATCGCGGTGGCGCCATTGCGCGGGCGATAAAACCGATAAGTCAGGCAACCGGGCTCTTGTCCCTGCACTTTGACCGCCAGTTCACGCGCGAGCGACTGAAACGCGCTCAGCGCATCCGGCCGAACCGGATATTCCGTGATCGATCCGATCATAAACCTCTCCTCCAGAGCACAAGCTCTTCGCACTTGCGGCGAATTTAACGGCGGCGCAACATGAACGCACGCCTTTTCGTCAGAACCTAGAGCGGTCAGCGTGACGCACGCCCGGCGAAAAACGCTTCAAGGGCGCGGGCGTGATCGGAATGGCCATGAGCGAGGGCTTGCAGGGCGGCCGTCAATTCCAAGAGCGCATCTAAGCCCAGGGTCTGGCCCTCACGTAGCAGGGTTTTGGTCGCAGCCAGCGCAAAGCTGGGCCGTTCGGCGATTTTCAGGCCCAACGTTCGGGCGGTTTGCGCCAAATCGTCCGCGGGGACGACACGGCTCACCCAGCCCCAGTTCAAGGCGGTTTCCGCGTTGATGATCTCACCGGTGAACAAGAGTTCGGCCGCACGCCCCGTGCCGATCAAGCGAGGCAGCAGCCATCCCCCGCCATCCCCGGGCGCGAGGCCCAGGGTTAAAAAGGTGACGCCAAACCGCGCAGTCTCGCTCGCGATACGAATGTCGGCGAAGCCCGCCACATCGCAGCCCAACCCAATGGCGGGGCCGTTGACGGCCGCGATCACCGGCTTGTCGCACCGATGCACCGCCCGGACCACCTTATGGACGTCATGGCGATAGGCGTCCCGGATCTCGGTCGGATCCCCGGCGAACAAGCCGGTCTTGTCGCGCATGGCCTTCACGTCTCCGCCGGCCGAAAACGCGCGCCCCGCGCCTGTAAGGATGACACAGCGAATATCCTCGCGCGCGCGGATACGGTCGAAGGCGGCCTCGATCGCCGCGCCGTCTCCAGGCTCGCCCAGGACGTTTAAGCGATCGGGCTTATTTAAGGTCAAAGTCGCGAGCGGCGGTTCGAAATCGACGAGAACAGTGTCGACAGTCGGTTCGGTCATGGCGGGTCCCCTATGGCGAACCCGAGCCTACTCCGGCGGTGTTTTGAGATCATCCTCGCGCAACGCCATATCGCGATGGGCCATGGCGGCCGCGCGCACCACACCTGCGGCCAACGCCGCACCCGAACCATCCCCCAACCCGGCGCCAAGATCGAGCAGCGGCTTTTTCCGGATCCGTTCGAGCAAGGCCGCATGGGAGGGCTTGGGCGTAACGTGACCCGCTAAACAATGATCAATCACGTCGGATCGCATTTCGTGAAGCTCGGCCGCGGCGGCCGTCGCCGCAAAACCGTCCAGGATAACCGGCGTGCGCTGATGGCGCGCTGCGAGGATCGCGCCGATGGCGGCGGCGATGTCCCGCCCGCCCAACCGGCGAAGCACCTCTAACGGATCGGTCAGCGCGCCCCGATGGCGCACCAGCGCCGCGTTAATCGCATCGACTTTATTGACGAAAACCCGTCCGCTGATCCCCGATCCAGCCCGCGCCCAAAACGCCGGTTGCCCCCCGTAAAGCCCACACGCCACGGCGGCGGCGACCGTGGTTGAGCCCACGCCCAACACGCCAACGCACAAAACCTCCGGCCGCTCCACGAGGGCCTCCATACCGAAGGCGATGGTGGCGGCGCAATCACGCGGGCTCAGCGCGGGCGCGTCGCAAATGTCCGGTGTGGGTTGGTCCAGCGCCAAGTCATAAAGCTTCAAGCCTGATCCGCAGGCTTTGGCGAAGGCGTTAACCGCCGCTTGGCCGTCGGCGATGTAGCGGGCGATGCGGGCGGTGTCGTTATCCGAATGCACCGAAACGTCCCGGCCGGCGACCCCGTGGCTCGCCGCGAAGACGACCGTCGCGAGACGATCGGCTTTCGGCGGGTGGCGGCCTTGCCAAGCGCTCAACCATTCGACGATGGTTTCAAGCCGCCCTAAGCCGCCGGGCGGTTTCGCCAAACGCGCTTCGCGATCCCGTGCAGCGGCGCGAGCGGCCAAATCGGGGCCGGGCGCACGCGCCACCAGATCGCGCACGTCGTCGAGCGGGTCACGCGGGTGACCGCTCACAGTCAAAAGATCGGCGTCGTCCGTCTGCGCCATGGCTCGTCTGTGCTATGTCAAAGTCCGTGCCGGCGCACCGTCCATTGTGCACCGTATCTTCGGAGAAACCCGATTCTGATGTCAGAAATTCCCGCGCCAAAATCACCTTGCGTAAAAGTTTGTTTCATTTCGCCAGACAGCGGTCTGTGTTTGGGGTGTTACCGGACGCTTGAGGAAATCGCGCAATGGTCAAGCCTGACAGCGGACGAGCAAGCCGCCGTCTGGGCCGCGATCCCGGCGCGGGAGGCGGCGTCAACGGCTGAGAAACCGCGCCCGGACTAAGCCAGGGGGAACGGCTGAGGAGTTTGGGCCATGATCCGCATCGCGCCCATCGTCATTTTAGCGGCTGCTCTGTTGGGCGCGTATTTGCACCAAACTGGGCGGCTGGATGAGGTGATCGCGCATTTTGTCCGCTCCGAGGCGCCCCCTCTTGTCACCGCCGAGCCGTCCCCGGCGCCAATTGCGGCGCCATCGGACGGTCAAACGCGGGCGGCGGTCATCCCGCGCCGCGATAATGGTCAATTCCGCACCCAGGTCCGGGTGAATGGTCGTTGGGTCGATATGTTGGTGGACACCGGCGCCAGCGTCGTCGTGCTCACGGCGCAGGACGCGGACAAAGTTGGGTTCGATCGCGGTTCGCTCTTGTTCACCGCGCGGGCGAACACGGCCAACGGGGTCGCCAAGGCCGCGCCTGTGCGGCTCGATCGGGTTCAGATCGGCTCCATCACCTTGCGCGACGTGCCGGCGGCGGTCATGGAACCCGAAGCCTTGAACCAATCACTGTTAGGTATGAGCTTTCTCGGCGAGCTGTCGGAAGTGAATGCCAATCCGCGCCAAATGGTGCTGCGCCGCTAACCCTGAAGAGCGCTGAAAATCATCGATAGGGCCGCGCCGGTCAGCCCCAGGGCGAACAGCCGCCGAAGCGCGGTCTGCGGCAAGGCGTGGGCGAGCCGCGCGCCCCAGGGGGCCACGACCGTGGTCAGGCTGGCGATCAGGACAAAGCCCGGCCCGCTCACATAGCCCAGCGATCCTGGCGGCCGACCCGGCGCGTCGAGCCCGGTCAGCACGAATCCGAGGGCCGCGGGCGCGCCGATCGCCACGCCAAAGCCCGCCGCGGTGCCCACCGCCTGGTGTATCGTGCGTCCGCATAGCGTCATGAGCAACACCCCGAACGTGCCCCCGCCAATGCCCATGAGCGCGGACAACACCCCCATCATGCCCCCCAACCCCGCCCGGGCGGCGCCGTGAGGAAGCTCCGCAGCGATCCGCCAATTGGGATTGCCAAAAGCAAGTTGGGCGGCCACGGCGATCGCCATAACGCCAAACAGGCCCGTCAAAGCGCGTCCCGGCGCAAAACCCGCCAGCGCCGCGCCCACGACCGCGCCGAGCACAATCCACGGCGACCACGCTTTAAGCACCGCAAGGTCGACCGCGCCGCGCTTATGGTGGGCTGCGGCCGAGCGCAGGCTGGTGGCGATAATGGTGGCCAGCGAGGTCGCCACCGCCACATGCATAGCCGCCTCAGTAAACCCTAACGCGTTCAGGGCGTAAAATAGCGCCGGTACGATCACCACGCCCCCGCCCACGCCAAACAAGCCCGCAACGAGCCCGGCGAACACCCCCGCCCCGGCTAGCGCCGCGGCCAGGGGCCAAAATTGCGCAAACTCCTGCATGGCGGTGATCAAACCCGGCGCGCGGGCCTTGGCAAGGGCGGAACGCTTACGCGGCGGCTTGATCAGGCGGCGCCAAGGCCGCGAGCGCCGCATCATAAACCGCCAACGCCTCGAGCCCCCTTGCTTTGGGGCCGTGCTCCGACAACGTCCGCCGCCACGCGCGCGCGCCTTTGCGCCCTTGGAACAGACCCAGCATATGCCGGGTCATGGCGTGAAGCGGCGTCCCCGCCTCGAGCGCCCGGGCCAGATAGGGCCGGAACGCGCGCGCCGCGTCCTCGGGTTGGGCGCAAGGCGCGGACGCGCCGAACCATCGCGGATCGACCTCGGCGAGCCCCCACGGCGTTTGATAGGCCGCGCGGCCGAACATGACCCCATCAAGCCCTTGGCTTTCGGTCTGGGCTTGATCGTGGGTTTTCAGACCGCCATTGAGGATGATCTCAAGCTCCGGCCGGGCGGATTTTAGCCGGCTCACCAGGTCATAGTCCAAAGGCGGAATTTCGCGGTTTTCTTTCGGGCTGAGCCCCTTTAGCCAGGCTTTGCGGGCATGCACGATGAAGGTGCGCACGCCCGTGGCGGCGACGATCTCCACAAAACCGAACAAGCTCGCTTCGGGGTCTTGGTCATCCACCCCGATGCGGGATTTGACGGTGACCGGAACCGAAACCGCCTCGGCCATGGCCGCGACGCATTCGGCCACCAGTTCCGGCTCGCGCATCAGGCAGGCGCCGAAGCGGCCCGACTGCACCCGATCGGACGGGCAGCCCACATTCAGATTGATCTCGGCATAGCCATAGTCTTCGGCGATTTTGGCGGCTTGGGCGAGTTCGCCTGGGTCTGAGCCGCCAAGCTGCACCGCCACCGGGTGCTCGCCCGCGTCAAAGCCTAACAGCCGATCGCGCGGGCCGTGGATCACCGCAGCGCTGGTCACCATCTCGGTGTAGAGCAGCGCGCGCCGGCTCAGGGTTCGGTGGAAGGCGCGGCAATGCCGATCCGTCCAATCCATCATCGGGGCCACGCAAAACCGGTGGCTGTCCGGCGTCAGCGTCATGGCGCGCCCCATAACCGCATTGCGAAAGCGTCCAAATCCTCGCGCACCTGCTGTGTGAGCCCCGTGGCGGAGCCGGACCGAACATAGTGACATCCGACGTAATCGATTGAAAAATATTCAAACGTGCGTCTAAACGGCGTTTCGAAACCCTCTGGCAACACGGCCTCCGTCCCAACGGCGAGAAAGGCTGCGCGGCGGCCCGCCAGCGCGCGCCCGATTGGTTTTTCGATGGTGATAAGATCCGTCAATCGATCAAACCACACCTTCATCTGCGCGCTCATGGCATACCAGTAAACCGGTGTCGCGAGGAGGATGGTCTCGGTGGCGGCCAATTTTTGGGCGAGGGACAAAAACCCGTCGTTTCGGTTGTGGTGGTCATAATCGAAAGGCGTCAGCGCAAGATCATTCCAATCCACAACCTCAATAGCTCGGCCCGCGAGGAGCGTTTTAAGGACCATCAAGGTGTCGCCGTCGCTTCGCGCGGACCCGAAAATCACAATCCCGTTCATGGATATCCGCCTAAACCTCGTCAAACCCACGCAGAGACGTTTCTAAAGCACTTATGTTGCTTAAGTCAAAATGTTGCGGTAGATGAAGAGGATAAAAACATCATTTTATTTGGCCGTCAGTCACGGTGAGGCCAATCTCCAAGTCCTTTAATTCGAAATACACCCGATAGCCTTACAGCACGCCTTTCCAGATACGTTTTTCCAGTGTTTCTAGGGCGTTCCACATCGCCAAGCTCTTCGCGCTGGATGATGTCCGCGCTGATGAAAGGCGCTGAGATCTTGGCTTTTAGCGCCGTCTGGTAAAACGTCGTTTTGCCGGCTCCGTTCGGCCCGGTAACGCGATCAGGGCCTTAAAGCGCGCCTGGAAAGCGCTATTTTCATAGACGTTGACGCCCCAGCGCCCTGAGGTTTCCTGGTTTTGGTCCGGGTCTCGCCGCAATTTCCCGTCAAACAGAGACGAAGGTTGGAGTTTTGTCCCCAAAAGGGCCGTCTTCGAGGTGAGCGTTTGCGACGATGTGGCCTTTTTCCTGGACGAAGCCCGCAAGCTCGTTACGTTCTCCCACGTTCGGGTTCATCAGAGAGCAGGGTATTGACGATATGAAACGATTGGCAGTTCTCGCCGCGCTTGTCGGCGGTTTCGCCCTTCCCGCCGCCGCGCAAGACGCCATTCCGGATGGCGACGCCGCCGCGGGCGAGCGGATTTTCGCGCGGTGCAAAGCGTGCCACGTCCTTGAAGAAGGCACCAACCGGGTTGGCCCGTCGCTTTACGGCTTGTTCGGCCGCACCGCCGGCTCGGTGGAAGGCTTCCGGTACTCCGAAGCGAACAAAAATTCCGGCGTGGTGTGGAATGACGAGACGCTGTTCGCTTATCTCGAAAATCCGCGCGCTTACATGCCGGGCAATCGGATGGCCTTTGGCGGCTTACGCGACGCGCAACAGCGCGCCGACGTGATCGCGTATCTTAAAGCGAACACCGGTCCGGCGACCGAATAAGAACACCTGTTTTGAGCTGTTAAGCGCGGGCGGCGATGTCGCCCGCGCATTTTTTTTTAGCCGAACGGACCGTTCAGCGCGACCACGCCCCAATTCACCGTGGCGGCATAACCGACCCAGACGAAATAAACCGCCAGCAGGGCTGAGGACAGCCGCGCATAGCCCCAAAACGCCACCATCAGCGCACCGATCGACAACCAGAAAAACCCCACCTCCCAGAGCGCCCAATCCGGGCGCTTAAGCACGAAGAACAACACCGTCCAACCGGTGTTCAACGCGGAGTTCAGCGCAAACAGCCCCACCACCCGCGCCCGCGCCGCGCGGCTAGGCGCTTCGGTCCAAGCTATGAGTCCCGCGAAAACGCAGAGCGCGAATATCGTTGTCCACACAAACGGAAACGCCAGGTCCGGCGGCTTCCAACGGGGCTGTTCCAGCGCTTGATACCAGGGTCCCAGATCGGTCAGCGTGCTGCCTAAGGTGGAAAGCGCGAACGCCCACGCCACCGCGACCAGAAGCGGAATCCAACCCAGTCGCCGTTTGGCCGGCGCGGCGGAAACGGCGGCGGTCAAGTGGGCGCCATGCCGAACAAATGGGCGAGGTCTTTGAAAAAGATCCGCGCGTGCGCGCCCGGCCGCGCTTTGACCAGCTCTTTATTCATATAGGCTTGCCAGGTCAGATACTGCACATCGGGGTCTTTGCAGATATTGACGAAGCGTTCGCGACGCTTGTCACTGCGATACCAGAAGTGTTGCATAATCCCGAGCACCCAAAAGACTTGGCCATGCTCGCGCATGTAGCGTTTGCGCGCCTTGGCCAATTCCTTGGCTTCGCCGGTTTTTAAGAACGCGTGGACCGCGTCCGCGGCCACCCGACCGCCGAGCATGGCGTAATAGATGCCCTCCCCGGAGGCGGGCGCGACCACACCGGCCGCATCGCCGGCAAGGATCACATTCCGCCCGTCATCCCATTTCTTCAAAGGCTTGAGCGGGATGGGCGCACCTTCGCGGCGGATTGTCTCCGCCTCGTCCAGATGGCAGGTCTTGCGCAAATCGCCCACGGCGCCGCGGAGGGAAAACCCTTTGTCCGCGCTGCCCACGCCCACGCTGGTTTGCGCGCCATGGGGGAAGATCCACGCGTAAAAGTCTGGGCTCAGCTTGCCTTGATAATAGACATCGCAGCGTTCGGGGTCGAAATCGTCGTCCCCGGTTTCCGGCGAGGCGATGATCTCATGATAGGCGAACACGCATGGGGTCCGCTCCGAACCGGTCACCGCTTGGCGGGCGACCTCTGAGCGTGCGCCGTCTGCGCCCACAATAGCGCGCGCGCGAATATGGTGGAGGTCCTCGCCCCGCGCGGCGCCTTTGGGCCGATAGGTCAAGGTGACATTGCCGTCCGCATCACGCTGGTAATGCTCGAAAATCCCGGTGCGGCGTTCGGCGCCGGCGTCCGCGGCGCGCTCGCGCAGCCATTCGTCGAATTCGTCCCGGTCTACCATGCCCACATAGCCGCCTTCGATGGGCATATCGACCTTCACCGATTTGGGCGAAATCATCCGCGCGCTCTGGGCTTTGGCTTTCAACAATTGCTCGGGAATGTCGAAATCCCGAATCAGCCGAGGCGGGATAGCGCCGCCGCACGGTTTGATCCGGCCCGCCTTATCGAGCAGCACCACCGAGGCGCCCATCCGGGCGAGGTCTTCGGCTGCTGTCGCGCCGGCGGGGCCACCGCCCACCACCACCGCGTCGTAAAGTTTTCCACCCGCCATCGCGTTTGCTCCTTCGCGTTTATTCCGCCGCAGCCGCCGGCTCGCCCGCCGGCAAAATCGGTGGTCTCCCAGGGCTCGCCACTTGGCCCACCCGAAGCGCCGCATAGGCGGCCAGCACAAACAGGCCCGCCTCCACGCCGAACATCACCGCATAAGCGTGGTGGGGGTTCGCCATCACCGCGCCAAAGACATCCACGCCCAGGGCGCCGAAAAACTGACCCAGCCCGAAACCGATGGCCTGGGCGGCGCCAAACAGCCCCATGCGGATGCCTTCGCGGCCCCGTCCGCCCGCGCCCGCCAAACCCATCATGGAGCCGATGGCCGCCACGGCGAAGGCGCCATTGGTCGCCCCGCACAGAAACACGTTCAGATGCAGCGGCCAGCTTTCGCCCACCACGCCGCCCACGGCGATCCCCGCGAAGGTCAGGGCCGAACCCAGACAGCCAAACACCGTCCAGCCCTGCATCCAGCCCGCCCGTTGACCGCCCGCAAGCCAGCCCGCCGCGCCGACGCTCAACATGCCCAACAAGACACCTTGGTGCATGGTTCCGCTTAATTGGGTCGACTGACCGGGCGTCAGTCCGAAGACCAGCCCGGAAAACGGCTCGAGAATTAAATCCTGAAGATTGTAAGCCAGCATGGAGATGAGCACGAAAACCGTGAACCGCCGGCTCTGACGCTCGTCCCAGATCAGCGCCAGCATTTGGGAGAAGGGCAGTTTCGGCTTGTCCTCTTGGGCGATCGGGTCGCCCGCGCGCGCCTCCACCCCCCAAAGCGCGACCGTGGCCAAGGCCATGGCGATCGCGCACGCGCCCGCCGTCACCCAGACCATGCGGGTCAGGCTGAACGGGTCGAGCAACGCGCCGCCGATCCCTGCGGTCAAGATGAAACCGATGATCATCATGATCCAGACCAGCGCGGCCGACATCGCCCGCCGCTTCGGGGTCACATGGGTGGCGAGCATGGCCAGAAGCGAAGTGCCCGCCGCCCCCATGCCCGCGCCAATGGCCATATAGGCGAAGAACGCCGTTATGATCCCGCCCAGCAGATTGCTCGCCATCCAGGCGGTCGCCAGCGCCGCGCCGAGACCGCCCAGCGCTAAGACCGCCACGCCGCCGAGGATCCAGGGTGTGCGCTTGCCGCCGCGGTCTGAGCCATAGCCCCAATGAGGCCGGGTCAATTGCACCACATAATGCCAAGCAATCAGCACCCCGGCCAGGGTGGCGGGCAACGCCAGCTCCACCACCATCACCCGGTTAAAAGTGGCGGTGGCGAGCACAACGATCGAGCCGAGCGCCGTCTGCACCAGGCCGAGCCGGACAATGTCGACCCAAGAGAGCCCGCGCGCGTCGCTCATGCGCTCGCTCCTAATGCGGTGGCGGTGGCCATCATGCCGAGCACATAAAGGGTGACGCCGGTCGCGTTATACCAAGGCGCGCGGCCCTTCGGATCGCCCATCCACCGCGCCATGCAAGCAAATTGGAGGATGAGGGAGGCGGTCACGACACCAGCTTGGATCGGGTGGCCCCAATGGACCAGCAGGCCGATCACCACGACCTGCGGGACGGCCATGACAAAGCAGGCGATCCGAGCCGCGCGCTCAGGCCCCAACACCGCCGGCAACGACCGCAAGCCCATGGCGCGGTCGCCCTCAATCGCTTTGAAATCATTGATGGTCATGATGCCATGGGCGCCGAGGCTGTAAAGCACCGCGACCCCGGTGATCGCCAGGCCGGGAAACGCGCCCAAGCTCGCCGCAGCACCGGTGAACCAGGCCAACCCTTCATAGCTGAGCCCCACCGACAGCGGCCCCCAAATCCCCGACCGCTTGAACCGGAACGGCGGCGCGCTATAGCCCCAGGCCAGCGCCAGGCCCACCAGGCCGGCTAAGAACACCCAAAGGCCCAGTAAGGCGGCCACCCCCGCCGACACGGCGGTCATGATCAAGGCGATCCAAAACGCGGAACGTCCCGGCGCCCGGCCAGAGGGGATCGGCCGGTTCGGTTCGTTAATGGCGTCGACCTCCCGGTCGAACCAGTCATTGACCACCTGGCTCGTGCCGCAGACCAAGGGTCCCGCGAGCAACACCGCGCCGAACACCCACACCAGCCGGTCCCAGCTAAACCCGCCCGCGGACACGACCCCGCAGGCCAAAGCCCACATGGGCGGGAACCAGGTGACCGGTTTAAGCAGTTCCAGCACAGTTAAAGGATGCGGCACACCCGCGACAGGGGGGTGCGCGCGGGGCGAAGCGGGCGCTGAAGAGGCGGCGGAGGTCATAGCGCCACGATTGACGCGATTGGCCGTCCGTTCAAGTTTACAAACGTCGCAGGGGGCGTTGCGCCGTTGAAACCGGTTAAGGCTCCTCGGCGGTCAAATTGCCCAGCCCATAGCGGTGTAGCTTGGCGTAGAGGCTTTGGCGGCTCAATCCCAACACTTCCGCCGCTGAGGCGCGGTTATCCCCGGTCAACTCCAGCGCCGCTTCAATGCAAAGCTTTTCAATCAGCTCCGTCGTCTCACGCACAATGTCTTTGAGCGACACCCGGCCGACGAGATCCGCCAATCGCTCGACCGATCGCGGCAAGCCGGCGCCGACTTGGCCCACCCCGGGGGCGGCGCGGCGTTGGGGCCGCACCATGAGAGCGTAGCACGTGCCCGCGTCGTCTTTCACGCTGACCGCCGACACCTCCACCGGCTCCTCCGAGCCGTAAGCGCCCTGAAGAATGGTGGAGAACGAGCGCACCGCGCCGTGCTCGCGCAGGTTCGAGACCAGAATGTTCAAATCCACGCCCGGGCGGGCGAAATACCGATCAAAGCCTTCGCCGCGGACTTGTTCTTCCGTAACCAATTGTACGAGATCTAAAAAGGCGGGGTTGGCGGTGATAACGCGCAGGTCCGGATCGAGCACGACAAACCCGTCGACCAAAGTATCAATCGCCTGTAACGCTAAACGCTTAGGCGGCGCCAAGCGCGCCTCGGCGTCCGAGGGGGTGTTCAACCGGACCAGAAAATACGCCGAGCGGTCCTGGCGGAACATCGACGCGGACATAACGAAGGCAGCGCCGCCCTCCCCCGCCAATCGGACCCGCACATCGCCGACCCGTCCGCCCAACCGCGCCGAGGCGAACAGCGCCTCTAACGCTTCCCCGCTCATGGCGTGGAGTAAGGAAAACACGACGCGCCCGCGCAGGCTCGCCACCGTCTCGCCCAAGGCCTGGGCGGCGGCGGGGTTGGCCTCGGTGATCCGCCGGCTTTCCGCCTCAATGATCAGAACCGGCTCCGACGTCAGTTGGAACAAGGACCGATAGCGGGTCTCGGCGTGACGCAATTGGGCGTAATCGCGCTCAAGGGATTGCTGGGCTGCGACCAATTGTTGCTGCAGCTCCGCCATGGCGCGTAAATCCCGCCCCATCGCCATGACGCGCTCGTCCCCGCCTAGCGGCAGGCTGAAATAGCGCACCGGTACATCGCCGTTCGCGGAAGGGTGGTTGACGTCGCGCCAGCGGCGCAAATCCGCTTCTTCGCCCGGTTTGAGCATAGCGGTGACTTTATCCCGGGTCTCCGGGGTCACGCACTCCACCCAGGGCCGGCCGATCCAGGACTCAAACCCCTGCTGGGCGAGCCCGGAACCACTGACGGCTATGTCCTCAACAACGCCGTCCGCGCTCAGCACAACGGCCACGTCTGCGGCTGCCGCCGCCAAAGCGGCCACGTCCGTAGGCGGGATCCGTGCGAAAATCGCGTTCGGATCGCGGAACCGAATGGGGTTCGGCGGGGGATTCATACCGTCCATCATTATAACTCATTTCCATAATTCCTATGGAAATGCACGCGAAGACGATTACGAGGGCGTTTTGGCGCGCATCGTATCTCGGAGAAGCCGCTCTGCGGTGGTGACCGCCAGACGCGCATCCGCCGCCGTCGCGTCCGCGCCAACCGCCTCAGCGAGGTCCGCGCATTCATCAAACGCTTTTCCGCCGACGAAAACCAACACATCGGGGTTCCGCGACACTTCGCGTAACGTTTTTATGGTCAGGGCCAACTCTTTAACCCGATCCGAGCGGCTGAGCGAAAATCCCACCACGTCGAAGACGTTCTGGTGCGCGATCGTGTGAAGGTCCTCCGGCTCAACCGTGTTCTCGACCCAGGTCTCCCACCCGGCGCGGCGGAAAAACTCCGACACTATAGCCAGTCCGAAGGTGTGCTGCTCGCCCGGCCCCGGCGCCAATAGAACGCGAAAGCCGTCACGCCCAAAAACCTCGGGCTCAGACAAATCATGCAAAATCCGGTGAAGGCGGGACAATCCTACGGTCACATGGGCGAAATCCACCTGATCCTCATCCCACATCTCCCCCAAAATCCGCGCAGCCGGCGCGAGCACCTCAAGAAAGAGCGCCTCACGGTCTACATCTTGGTCCACCAGATCGCGGACGAAGCTCGAACCGGCTTGCGCAAAGGGCGCAATCAGCCGGGTGGCCAAATCGGCCGCGGCGTTGTCCGGAGGCGGCGTTCCAAGCCGAGGCGGCGCGAATTGGGGCGCAGGCGGGTCCACCCGCCGCGGGGTGCGGTCCGTATCATGGGCGTGCGCCAGCATAAGCCGCGGAATGATCTCGGTGTCGATGAGGCGGTCAAGCCAGACGCGGCGATCGCCGGACGGCAAGCTTAACGGGTTTGCGGCCGCATCCGCGCAATCTGGCGAAGACGTCGACGTCGCTGATTTGCTCAATGTGCGCCCTCCAAGCCCGTCTCAATCCGACGGACTATCATCGCCGGTGCGAAGCCCTATGGACAGGGCGACATGCGCGGCTCGGCGTCGCAGCGTTTCACCGTACGCAAAGTACGGATTTACGCTCAATCGTATGAAGAAGGCTGTTTGTGTCACGCAAACACCTGCGTTTATGGCGTTTTTTGGTCTTTTGGCGTTTCGAGCAGTTTTTCCCAGTCCGTAGCCAGAGTTTTTTTGTCTCAGCGGGGTGCGACAAGTGTCCACTTTAGTGGACGTCCCGACCAATTGACAGCTATCCGACCCCACCCCTACGTTTCAGAACCGCTTAACGTTCAAGGTCTCCAAACCGCTTGGGGACAGGAGAAGGCTCATGGCGCCTCGGCCGCCCCCGCCTACCCGCACCGCCGCTTCTTTGGCCCCGCCGCGAAACCACGACCGCGGGTTGGGCGATCGCTTAATCGGCTGGATCGCACCCGCACCTTGGGCGAGCATGACCGGCTCGCGGGTCACGAGACGCGCATCGCGACCGAGCCCAGCGATGATGGGCCATGTGGCTGCGTTTTTCGCAACCGGTTCGGCTTGTCCGTGGCACGCCCACGCGGGATTAGACCGACGCCACATCCGCCAAGCGCCCGCGCCGATTTATTCGCCTGAGGAGCGCCTGCGCCGAGACCGTTCGGTTTGGACATTAGTCCAGGGCGTGCTCGCGCCGCTGCAATTCTTAGTATTCCTAATCAGCTTAGTATTGGTGGTGCGCTATCTAAGCGGCGGCCAGGGCTATGGCCTCGCGGTGGGGTCCATCGTCGTCAAGACCGGCTTTCTCTACGCCATCATGATCACCGGCGCGATTTGGGAGAAGGTCGTGTTCGGCCGGTTCTTGTTCGCGCGTCCGTTCTTCTGGGAAGATGTCGTCTCCATGCTCGTGATGGCGCTGCACACGGCGTATTTGGGCATGTTGGCGTTCGGGATTGGGGATCCGCGTCAACAGCTCGCCGTGGCCTTGGCGGGTTACACCGCCTACGTGATCAACGCCGCCCAATTCGTTCTGAAACTGCGCCAGGCGCGACTCGAATCGCCCGCGCCCTCTACGTCTAAGACCCAGGAGGCGGTGTAATGGACGGTGGTTCGCCCCTGAAATCCGCTGAGCGTCCAGTTCTGCGCGAACGTGGCCAGCGGGAAGTGTTTTGCGGCCTGACGGGCATTGTTTGGCTGCACCGTAAAATCCAAGACGCGTTCTTCTTGATCGTCGGTTCGCGCACGTGCGCACACCTGATGCAGTCTGCGGCCGGGGTGATGATCTTCGCCGAACCGCGCTTTGGCACCGCGATCATCGACGAGAAAGACCTCGCCGGCTTGGCCGACGCCAATGACGAGCTCGACAAGGTGGTCGATCAGTTGCTCGCCCGTCGACCGGATATCAAGCTGTTGTTCCTGGTCGGCTCCTGCCCCTCTGAGGTGATCAAGCTCGACCTCAGCCGGGCGGCGCAACGGTTGTCACGGCGGTTTTCCCCCGATGTCCGGATCCTCAATTATTCCGGCAGCGGTATTGAGACCACCTTCACTCAGGGCGAAGACGCGTGCCTGGCTTCGCTAGTCCCTGAGCTGCCCGCGTCCGAGGCGACAAGCCCGGAATTGCTGATTGTCGGCGCCTTGCCCGACGTGGCGGAGGATCAATTCCTGCGGCTGTGCTCCGAGCTGGGCGTCGGGCCGGTGCACTGTTTGCCCCCGCGCCAGTCCACGGCCCTGCCCCCCATAGGTCCGCAGACGCGGTATATGTTAGCCCAGCCGTTTTTGGGTGACACCGCGCGTGCATTGGAAGATCGCGGCGCCCAGCACATTCCCGCAATGTTCCCGTTTGGCGAAATCGGCACGACGGCCTGGTTGAAAGCGGCCGCGGATGTGTTCGGGGTCAGCGCGGAGCGTTTCGAGGCCGTCACCGAAGCCCCGCGTCGACGCGCCCGCGCCGCGCTGGAGCGCTATCGCCCCGCCTTAGAGGGCAAGCGCGCGTTTTTCCTCCCCGACAGTCAGTTAGAGGTGCCCCTCGCCCGGTGTCTGAACCAGGAATTAGGTATGGAGCTGGTGGAGGTGGGCTCGCCTTATCTGCACCGCCGGCATTTGGCCGATGACCTGGCGGCCCTCCCGGAGACGGTGCAATTGAGCGAGGGTCAAGACGTGGAGCGCCAGCTCGACCGCGTCCGCGACGCCCGCCCCGACATTACGGTTTGCGGATTAGGCCTCGCCAATCCGCTCGAGGCCGAGGGGCTAACAACGAAATGGTCGATCGAGCTCGTCTTCACTCCGATCCATGGCTATGAGCAGGCCGGAGACCTGGCGGAGCTGTTCGCCCGCCCCGGCCGTCGGAAAACACGGTTGAGGGTCTGATCCATGCAATTGACCGTTTGGACGTATGAAGGTCCCCCCCATGTGGGCGCGATGCGCGTCGCCACCGGGATGGAGGGGCTGCACTATGTGCTTCACGCTCCCCAGGGCGACACTTATGCGGATTTGTTGTTCACCATGATTGAGCGGCGCGATCACCGCCCGCCGGTCACCTACACCACCTTCCAAGCCCGCGATCTGGGATCGGACACCGCGGAGCTGTTCCAATCCGCCGCGCGGGAGGCCTATGAGCGCTTCGAACCCGAGGCGATGATTGTGGGCTCGTCGTGCACAGCCGAGCTGATCCAGGACGATCCCGGCGGGCTGACCAAAGCCTTGAACCTGCCGATCCCAGCGATCCCGCTGGAATTGCCCTCGTATCAGAAGAAAGAGAATTGGGGTGCGGCGGAAACCTTCTACCGCTTAGTGCGCGGCTTGTGCTCGGACCAAGCCGGCGCGGACCGGCCCGAACGCGAAGCCGACCGACCCTGGCGGTGCAATATCCTCGGCCCGACGGCCTTGGGCTTTCGCCATCGCGACGACGCGGCGGAAATCACCAAGCTGCTGGGCCGGATGGGCGTTGAGGTCAATGTCACAGCCCCCATGCCCGCCCGGCCCGCCGATATCGCGCGGCTGCCGGAGGCGGATTTCAATGTGGTGCTCTATCCGGAAATCGCGGACACCGCGGCGCGCTGGCTCGAACGCACCTTCAAACAACCGCGCACCACGGTGATCCCCATCGGCGTCGGCGCCACGAAAGCCTTCCTCGCTGAGATCGCCCAGATCACCGGTTTGGACCCGGCGCCCGCGCTCGACGACCCGGCTGCACGCTCGCCCTGGTGGACCCGGTCGATCGATACACCAAAATAACCGGCAAACGGGTGTTACTGTTACGCCACGCGCCCCACCCCCAACCCCCCGCCCCCAACGCCAAAGATGAAATGGGCTTTGAAATTGTCCGCC
>JBHJGU010000054.1:0-50004 GCA_050331475.1 Maricaulaceae bacterium
GGGAGGACACCCCAAGGCGCAACAGATTTTTCCTCCCCCGCTGGCGGGGGAGGTGGCCGCAGGGCCGGAGGGGGGAACGCCCAGCTCTTGCCCCGGCCGCATTCAACGTCATTACGCGGCGGGTTGAAGACCGAGCCGCTCATCCCAGCGAAAGCTGGGATCCAGAAGAATTCAGGCGCAACGGTTACCTAGGTTCCAGCTTACGCTGGAACGAACGGGACTGAGGTGAGTGCACTTTTCGATGCCTTGCCTCGGCCTCCGAACCACGGGGCCTACTGTCCGAGACGACATCCGCAAGGCGACCCCGCTAGCGGGTCTTCCGCCCGGCGAAGGCGACGATCGCCACCACCAGCACGCCCGCCGCCGCCAAGGGGCCCCATGTGCTTAGGGCGTGGAGCAAACCCTCGTCCGCGCTGTGGTGGCTATGATCATGGCCAGGGTGAGCCAAGGCTATAGGTGCGGCGGCAATTATCACCGCCAGCGTCGTTAGGTGTTTGCCGATCACGCGTCTTCTCCCCATACCGCGTCGCTGCGCCTGCGAAAGCCCTTAAGTAGAGCGAGGGTATCCATGCGACGTTTTGTCAAACTCCGTCAGCGTTAGACACTAAAGCCGCTCCTTAAACGCAGCCTATTAGATTTAGGTCTTATATACGACCGTTAGGTGGTTGCCTATCGTCCTTGCGATAGGGTGTTCGGGCAAGTTTTAAAGCGACGGTATTGTTTAATAGCGTCGAAAAACATCAGCAAAGCGCGGTAAGCCGCGTCAAACATTGCTCAACGCCGATAAAAGCGCGCGAACAGCGTTTGAGGTCGTCGTCCGGTGGCGCGAGGTCGCCCACGTCGGTTTGAAGCGTCATCGGTTTCACCGAAGCGTCGCGCGCCAGCGAGGAGAGCGCGAGCGCATGGCCGAAACCTTTTACGACGTCATCCGGCGCCAAGGCGTCAGCCGGCGATCATTTACCAAATTCTGCGCCCTCACGGCGACGTCGCTGGGGCTGTCCCCGGCCATGGCGGGCCAGATCGCCCACGCTATGGAAAGTAAGCCGCGTACGCCGGTGGTTTGGCTCAATGGGTTAGAGTGCACCTGCTGCTCGGAGAGCTTCATCCGGTCGGGCCATCCGCTCGTGTCCGACGTAGTGTTGTCCATGTTGAGCTTGGATTACTCCCACGTCCTCATGGCCTCGGCCGGCCACCAGGCCGAAGAAATCCTGCACCAAATCCGCGAGGAGCATAAGGGCGAGTATATCCTCGCGGTCGAAGGCAATCCGCCGCTCAATGAAGACGGCATGTATTGCATCATCGGCGGGCGGCCCTTCGTCGAACAGCTCAAGGAGATGGCGGCGGACGCGAAAGCTATTATCGCATGGGGGTCCTGCGCCTCGAATGGCTGCGTGCAAGCGGCTAAGCCCAACCCCACCCAAGCGACGCCGATCCATAAGGTGATCCGAGATAAGCCGATCATCAAAGTGCCGGGTTGCCCGCCCATCCCCGAGGTGATGACCGGGGTGATCACCTACATGCTCACCTTTGACCGGGTGCCGCCGCTCGATCGGCTCGGACGGCCGAACATGTTCTACGGCCAGCGCATTCACGACAAATGCTATCGCCGGCCGCATTTTGACGCCGGCCAGTTCGCCGAAGCCTGGGACGATGAGGGCTCGCGCAAGGGCTATTGCCTTTACAAAATGGGTTGCCGGGGACCGACCACCTATAACGCCTGCTCCACGGTGCGATGGAATGGCGGCACCAGCTTCCCCATCCAATCTGGGCACGGCTGCATCGGCTGCTCGGAAGAGGATTTCTGGGACAATGGCCCGTTCTACGACCGGCTCGCCAAGGTGAACACGCCCTTGGGCGCGGAAGCGGACGCGGATCGGATCGGCACGGCTGCGGCCACGGTCATCGGCGCGGGCGTCGCCGCCCATGTGGGCCTGACCGCGCTGAAGCGCGCGCGCGACAAAGCTAACGGCCAAAACGCGGAATAACGGGGACACTCATGGTCATTCAAACGCCGAACGGCTTTACGCTCGACGACGCCGGCCGTCGCGTTGTCGTCGATCCGATCACTCGGATCGAAGGGCATCTGCGCATCGAGGTGAATGTCGACGACGACAACGTCATCCGCAACGCGGTTTCCACGGGCACCATGTGGCGCGGGCTCGAAGTGATCCTGCAAGGGCGCGACCCGCGCGACGCTTGGGCCTTCACCCAACGGATTTGCGGGGTGTGCACAGGCACCCATGCGCTCACCTCCGTGCGCGCGGTGGAGGACGCCCTGGGGATCGAAATCCCCGAAAACGCCAACACCATTCGCAATATTATGCAGCTAGCGCTGCAGGTGCATGACCATATCGTGCACTTCTACCACCTCCATGCGCTCGATTGGGTGGATGTGGTCTCCGCCCTAAGCGCGGATCCGAAGGCGACCTCGGAGCTGGCCCAATCCATTTCGGCCTGGCCGCTCTCCAGCCCCGGCTATTTCCGCGACTTACAGAATAAGCTCAAGAAATTCGTCGAGTCTGGGCAGTTGGGCTTGTTCCGCAACGCCTATTGGGGCCACCCCGCCTATAAGCTGCCGCCCGAGGCCAATTTGATGGCGACGGCGCATTACCTCGAAGCGCTCGATTTCCAAAAAGAGATCAAGAAGATCCATGCGGTGTTCGGCGGCAAGAACCCTCACCCGAACTGGTTAGTCGGCGGCGTGCCCAGCCCGATCAACATTGACGGGGTCGGCGCCGTCGGCGCGGTGAATATGGAGCGGCTGAGCCTGGTTAAATCCATCATCGACCAGTCGATCACCTTCACTGAACAGGTCTATGTGCCCGATCTGTTGGCGATCGCCTCGTTCTACAAGGATTGGGGCTTCGGGGGCGGGCTGTCCTCCAAATCTATCCTCAGCTATGGCGATATTCCCGATCACGCCAATGATTATTCCGCCGAAAACCTGCTTCTGCCGCGCGGGGCGATCATTGACGGCGATCTCAGCCGGATCCACGAGGTCGATCAACGCGATCCCGACGAGATCCAGGAATTCGTCGCCCATTCTTGGTATTCCTATGACGACGAAACGGTGGGGCTGCACCCCTGGGACGGGGTCACCGAGCCGAATTACGTGTTGGGGCCCAACGCGAAGGGCACCAAAACCCATATCGAAAGCCTCGACGAGAACGCGAAATACTCCTGGATCAAGAGCCCGCGTTGGAAGGGCAACGCCATGGAGGTGGGCCCGCTCGCCCGCTACATTATCGGCTACGCCCAAGGCATTCCGGAGTTCAAACAGCCGACCGAGGCGGCGCTCGCCCACCTCGACCTGCCGGTTCAAGCCTTATTCTCGACCCTGGGCCGGACCGCCGCGCGCGGGCTCGAATGCGAATGGGCCGCGCACAAGATGGCGTATTTCTACGACAAGCTGATCGCCAATCTGAAAGCCGGCGACACCCCCACGGCGAATATCGAGAAATGGGAGCCTGAGAGCTGGCCGAAATCCGCCAAGGGAGTGGGCTTCACGGAGGCGCCCCGCGGCGCGCTGGGCCATTGGGTGCATATCGAAGACGCCAAGATCGCCAACTACCAGTGCGTGGTGCCCACCACTTGGAATGCGGGCCCGCGCGATGTGCAGGGCAATATCGGCGCTTACGAAGCCGCGCTGATGGACACCCCCGTGGCCGACCCCGAACAGCCCTTGGAAATCCTGCGCACGATCCACTCCTTTGATCCGTGCTTGGCGTGCTCCACCCATGTGATGAGCGAAGACGGCGATGAACTCGCCGAGATTCGCGTCCGCTAGGAGAGCGCGTCATGTCTGATCTGACATCGCCGGAGCCGGCGCCGAAGAAAACCGGGTTTCTGGACGCGATTGTTGCAGAGTCTACGGAAACCAAAACCGCCGCTGAAAAGATCTATGTCTACGATTCGCCGGTGCGGATTTGGCATTGGGTGAATGCGGCGTGTATTATCGTGCTCTGCGTCACCGGATACTTGATCGCCAAGCCGCCGCCTTCGCTTCCCGGCGAAGCGTCGGATCATTTCCTGCTCGGGAATATCCGCATGGTCCATTTCGCCGCGGGGCAAATCCTCGCCGTGGCGTTTCTGGGACGGATTTACTGGGCGTTTGCGGGAAATCACCACGCCCGGCAGATTTTCCTGCTACCAGTCTGGAGCGCCAAATGGTGGGGCGAGATTTGGCACGAGATCAAATGGTATTCGTTCTTAACGCCGACGCCAAAAAAATATATCGGCCATAATCCGTTGGCTCAGGTGGCGATGTTTTTCTTGCTCATCGTGCCCTTGACCTTGCAGATTTTGACCGGCATGGCGCTTTACGCCGAAGGTCAAGGCACGGATACTTGGTGGTTTGCGGCTTTCGGATGGGTGTTTGGCGTCTTTGGCGATAATTCCTTCGCGGTGCACACCTATCACCACCTCTTCATGTGGATCATCGTCGTCTTCTCGCTGGTGCACATCTACGCTGCGGTGCGCGAAGACGTGATGAGCCGGCAAAGCCTGATCTCGACCATGGTCTCGGGCTGGCGTTACTTCAAGGACGACAAAGAATGATTGGACCTGCTCCAGAAACCCTCGTTCTCGGCGTTGGTAACGTCTTATGGGCGGACGAAGGTTTTGGCGTCCGATGCGTTGAAGCCATGGCGGAGACGTTTGAAGAGCCCCCGGGCGTCGTTTTCATGGATGGCGGCACCCAGGGCCTCCAACTCGTCAATGTGCTGGCCGAGGCGAAGAACGTACTGATCTTCGACGCGGTGGATTTCGGCGCCAAGCCGGGAACCTTGATCACCGCACGCGGCGACGACGTGCCCCGCTTTGTGGCGGGTAAGAAGGTGTCGCTGCACCAGACCTCCATGATGGAGGTGCTCGCGGTCGCGGAATTGATGACCGACCGCTTGCCCGAGCAGCTAACCCTGGTCGGTTGCCAGCCTTTCGAGTTGGAGGATTATGGCGGCGGGCTCACCCCCGGCGTCGCGGCGAAAGTCGCCCCGGCGTTGGTTTTGGCCCAAGAAGAACTCGCCATTTGGGGCGTGACGCTCACCCCCAGCACGCGCGCCGAACCGCTCATGCCGCAAGCGGTGGAGCGGGCGCGCTATGAAGGCGAGCGGCCTTCGGAAGCCACGGCCTGCCGGATCGGCGATGCGCGGGTCCTCGCGCGCAAGCTCCAGCCCTCGGACGGTTAAGCTGTGTGCTTGGGCGTGCCCATGGAGGTGATTGCGGCGGACGGGTTGACCGCGATCTGCCGCGGCGCGGGCCGCACCGACCGTGTCAGCCTGGCGCTGCTCGGACCGGTCGCCGAGGGAACCCATGTGCTCGTCTATCTCGGCTCCGCGGTGCAGACGCTGGCAGCCGAGGAAGCCGCGCGGATCACCGACGCGCTCAGGGCTGTGGACGCCGCGGCCCGCGGTGCGCCGTTTGATCACTTAATCCAAGACCTTATCGACCGGAAGCCCGAACTCCCGGCCCATCTTCGGGGCGAAACGCCCCCCTTGGCGGAGGAAACCCATGAGCGAAGCGATCCTGGAGGCCTTAACCCGTCTTGACGGGGTGACGGTTGTGAACGCGGCCAGCTTAGAGCCCTATCTGGCCGAGGATACTGGCCGGCTGACCTGCCTGTTCTTTTCCGGCGATCCGGTGAGCAAGCTTGAGACCGCTGATGTGGCCGTGGTGGTGCGCGAGCTGTTGAGCCAATACGGCGAAAGCCTGCGGGTTGGTTTGATCGACCGCGAGGATGAAACCGGGCTGATGCGCGCCTGTTCGGTCTTCACCCTACCCAGCCTCGCCTTTTTCCAGGGCGTTCAACACTTAGAGACGATCCCGAAAATCCAGGATTGGTCGGTCTACGCCCAAAAGACGTCGGCGCTTTTGGCGCGCGTCGCCCCCCAAGCCGCGGAATAGGAGGCCCTCATGCGTCCCCACCCCTTAATGTTCGACGACGAAGCCTCCCCACCCGCGCTGTCGCCCTTTGAAGGCGCAGACGGCCTGGTCAGCGACGCCAACCCCTCGCTTCTGGGCTTGCCTGCGGGCGAAAGCATGCTGACCGCCCGCGCGGTGAGGCCTTCGGCGAAGGCCGGCCCCGCCGTCGCCCAAACCCTCGCCGCCATTCTTGAGGCGTTGCGCACCGCCGCCAAAAACGGCCGCGCCTGGCGGAAGCGTTTGGACGGCTTGTCCGCGGCTGACCAGGCGCTGGTGCTCGACGCGTTGGGCCAAGGCGAAGTCTCCGTGGTGCTGTCCGGTGCGCCCGGCGAAGGGGATGCGCAAATCCACGAAACCGTGCTGCCGGGGGTTTGGATCGGCCAGGCCCAAGGCGCTCAGGGCGAGCGGGTCGTTTGGGTGGAGGTGGGTTCAGCGCCGCGCGCGCTCTAAGAGGCCGCTGAGACCCGCCCGCGCGACACCATCGCCATTGAGGCGCTGAGCGCGCCGCGCGGCGCGATGAATGTGATGTCGGTCCTTTCGGAGGTGAGCGAGCGGGCGGACGCGTGGACGCCTAAAACGCCCAACCATGTGATCAATTTCACCCTGTTCCCCATGACCGAGGCCGATCAAGCCTTTCTCGCCAAGGTGTTGGGCGAGGTGGGCGTACGGGTCGCCTCCGGCGGGTATGGCGCCGCGCGGGTGATCATGACCGCGCTTAAGCGGGTTTGGGCGGTGCAATACCTCAACGCCATGGGCACGGTGATCCTGGACACGATCGAGGTGGGGGCCATCCCCTCTGCAGCGCTCGCCAGTCGGGAGGATTTTGAGGACAGCGCTGAGCGCCTCGCCGAAATCGCAGAGGCTTACGCCCTATGAGCGGGACGTTCGAAGGCTCGTTCGCCGGCGCATTGGCCGCCGACGCCGTGCTCGAATGTGGGGTGTGCTGGCATGTCTACGACCCCGCTTTGGGTGATGACGATCGCAACATCCCACCCGGCACGCCGTTTTCCGCCTTGCCGTCGGACTGGCGATGCCCGTGCTGCGATGCGGACCGGTCGAAATTCATGCTGCCGGCGGGCGGGCTCAGCGGCGCCGCGAGCGGTCCGCAAATCCTCCCCCTTGATGTGCGGTTGGCCGGGTTAAGCCAAGCCTTTCAAAAGGCTGAGGCCTCGATGGTTGGGCTGCCGGTGCACAATCCCGCGCTCGACATTGAGATGGTGGGCTTTCGCGCCTTCCAAGACGGCTTTGTGGGCGTGGTGGTGACGCCGTGGTGCATGAACCTCGCCTATTTCCCCCAAGACGCCGCAGCGCCGGCCCCCGGTGCGATCGGCTCCACGCGCACCTTGGCGTTCCCGTCAGGCGGTTACAGCTTCATTATGGGGCGGATGGACGGCTTCGGCGTCATCGAGACGTGTTCGCTGTTTTCGCCGATGGATGAGTTTGATGACCCGGACGTGGCGCGCGCCGTGGCGGCGTCTGCGATTGAAGGGTTGTTCGAGGTCCCCGAACCGCCGCCGCCGAAACAGGTGAGCCGGCGGTTCTTGTTCACCACCAGCGCGGGCCGCGGCGCCTCGTGAACGCCGCCGCCGCTGACCTTGGCCGCCGGTATCAGGCCCACGTGAGCCCCCAGGACGCCTGGGTGACGCCGTTGGGGCCAGCCAATCCCCTGGCGGTCGCCCGGGGGCGGTCGACGCAGGATGGCGTGGAGCTGGCCGCACTCCTGTTCCCGGTCTGCCCGCGCGCGCAAGGTTTGGCGGCGTTGCGCGCCGCTGAAGCCGCCTTAGGCTTGCCGGTGAGCCCTCAAGCGGACCAAGCGCGCGAGCGGTTGGCGCTCGCTGAAGCGGTCGCCCAAGCGGTGTGGCGCGCGGCTCTGACCTGGCCCTCGTTGTTAGGCGCTGCGCCGGACCCGGCGCCGGTGCAGACCGCCCGCGCGGCGTCCGCAGCGTTAGAACGCGCGTTGTTCGATGGACCTTGGCAGGTTTTGGGCGGTGTTGAGCCGCGCGATGGGGGCGCCGACGCCCGCCAAGCCATCGCCGATCTGGGCGCGGCGCTCGACGCGGTGGCCGCCCAAGCCGAAGCGGTTACGCGCGCGGCCGAAGCGCAAACGCTCTCGCTTGGGGCTGCGTCTCCGCTGCAGGATCGGATCGCGGAGCGGGCGCTAACCCCAGACGCGGTGTGTTTAGAGGAAAGCCCCCGCGCCTTGGCCGCCGATGACGAAACTCGCCTGGCGGCGCGGTTTCGCGCTCAGCACCGCCACGCCCGGACGCTGTGGGCGCGTTTGCGGGACGGTACACCGCCCACGACGAGCGCGACAAAGCCTGGCGGCGCAAGCGGTGTCGGCCTGGGCGTGGTGATGACGGCGCGCGGACGCCTGCGCCATATCATGCGGATCGACGCCGGCCGGATCGCTGACTGGCGCGCGGACGCGCCCACGGACTGGAATTTCGCGCCGCGCGGACCTGTCGCCCAAGCGCTTAAGACGGCTGCGGCTGGCGCTCAGCCTGAGACGGCGCGGTGGATCCTCACCGCCTTTGATCCGTGCGCGCCTTTTGAGGTGGTGCGCCATGCATGAGATGGCGCTGGCCCAGGGCGTGATTGACGCCATCGACGCGGAGGCGCGGATCAACGCGTTTGAGCGGGTGACCAAAGTGGTGCTCGAAGTCGGCGCTTTGAGCTGTGTCGACCCCCACGCCCTGGAATTCGGCTTCGAGGCGGTGTCCCGCCGCACCCGCGCTGAGGGCGCAAGCCTCGAGATCCGCACCCCGCCCGGGCGCGCGACGTGTTTCGCGTGCGAGGCGGAGGTGATGATCGCTCGCCGCGGGGACGGCTGTCCCGAATGCGGCTCCCACCAACTCTTCGTCACCGGCGGCGAAGATATGACCATCAAAGCCCTGGAGGTGATCTGACATGTGCACGGTTTGCGGTTGCGAAACGGGCGAGAAACGCTTGGAAACGGGTCAAGCGAAATCGGGCAACGACCACGCCCATTCCCATGGCCACGACCATTCCCATGATCACGCGCACGCCCATGACCATGGCCATTCCCACGACCACGCTCATGATCATAATCATGCCGGCCATCACCATCACCATGGCGAAGACGGGACGCTGCATTTCGGCCAGGGCGCGGCGGGGGTGCATGTGATCGGCGAAAGCCAGAGCCGGCTCATCGAAGTCGAACGCAGCATTCTGTCAAAGAACGACGCGCTGGCTCGGATCAACCGCACCCGGCTGGAGACCTTTGGGATCACCGCGCTCAACCTCATGTCGAGCCCGGGCTCCGGCAAGACGACCCTGCTGGTGGAGACGCTGAAGGCGCTCAAGGGTCGCCGCCCGCTTGGGGTGATCGAGGGCGATCAGGAAACATCCAACGACGCGCGACGCATTCGTGAAACCGGCGTGCCCGCTATCCAAGTGAACACGGGCAAGGGCTGCCATTTGGATGCGGAGATGATCGCCTCCGCGCTGGATCATCTCGACCTCGGGCCGGGCGCTCTGTTGTTCATCGAGAATGTCGGCAATCTGGTTTGCCCCGCGGGCTTTGATCTGGGCGAGCAGGCGCGCGTTGTCCTGGCCTCGGTGACGGAAGGCGAAGACAAGCCGCTGAAATATCCGGAAATGTTCGCCACAGCCGATGTCATGGTGATTTCCAAAACCGATCTCTTGCCGCATTTGCGCTTTGACGTGGATGCGCTGGTGGACAACGCCCGCAAGGTGCGGCCCGATCTGCCGGTCTTGCGCGCCTCCGCCACCGCGCCAGGCGGGCTCGACGCGTGGCTTGGGTGGCTCGACCGCTTCGCGCAGACGGCGAAGGCTGCGGAATAGCCCATGGACGGCTCAACTCCGGCTGCGAGCCTGCGGCGCGCCCATGTGCGCGTGCGCGGTGCCGTCCAAGGGGTGGGGTTTCGCCCGTTCGTCTGGTCGCTGGCCCAAGAACTTGGGCTGGCGGGCTCTGTGCTTAATGACGAGGACGGGGTCTGGGTGGAGGCGGAGGGCTGGGCGCTCGACGCCTTTCTAAGCCGGCTGACAACCGACGCGCCCCCGCTCGCGCGCGTCGATCGGGTCGAGGTGACCGAGACCGCGCCGGTGGGGGCGCGCCAATTCACGATCGCTCGGAGCGCTAAGGCGTCTTCAGCCAAGACGCTGATCACGCCGGACGCCGCGACCTGTCCGGCGTGTCTTGCGGAAATGTTCGATCCCGCCGACCGGCGCTATCGCTATCCCTTCGCCAATTGCACCCATTGCGGGCCGCGCTACACCATCACCGCCAGCCTGCCTTATGATCGCGCGCAAACCTCCATGGCGGGCTTTCCGATGTGCCAGGCCTGTCGGGGGGAGTATGAGGATCCCGCCGATCGGCGGTTTCACGCCCAACCCAACGCGTGCGCGGACTGCGGGCCGCGTTACTCCCATGCGCCTGAGGCGGTGTTAGCAGCGCTGCGCGAAGGGCTCATTGTCGCGCTCAAAGGGATAGGCGGGTTTCATCTGTGCGTGGACGCGCGCAATGGTGCAGCGGTGGAACGTTTGCGCGCCCGCAAACGCCGGGATGCGAAGCCGTTTGCGGTGATGGTGCCAGGGCTTCCCGCCGCGCGGACGCTCGCCACCGTCTCCAAGTTAGAGGCGGATGCGCTGACCCATCGCGGCCGTCCGGTGGTGGTGTGCCGGGCTCAGCCGGGGACGGGATTGGCCGCGGCGGTGTCTGACGGCTTACCGACCCTGGGCCTGATGCTGCCCTATGCGCCGTTCCATTTCCTGATCTTTCATGAAGCCGCGGGCCGGCCCCAAGGGCTCGATTGGTTGGAGCGATCCCACGATCTGGCTTTGGTGATGACCAGCGCTAATCCGGGCGGCGAGCCCTTGGTGATCGACAATGCGGAGGCGCGCGACCGGCTCGCTGACATCGCCGATGTGATTGTCGACCATGACCGGGACATTCTAGTGCGGTGCGACGACTCAGTCGTGCGCGTGATTGACGGCGCGCCGGCCTTTCTGCGCCGCGCGCGCGGGTTTACGCCCGAACCGATTAGGCTTGGCTTTGCGCCGCCCCCGATCTTGGCTGTGGGCGGGCATTTGAAAACAACGGTGTGCGTGACCCGGGGGGACGAGGCGTTTTTGTCCCAACACATCGGGTCCATGGATAATCTGGAGACCTATCGCTTCTTCGAAGAGACGGTGGATCATCTGACCGACTTGCTCGAGGTAACGCCCGAGATCGTCGCTTGCGACCAGCATCCGGACTTCCTCACCACCCGCTTTGCGGAGCAATTCGGCGCTCCGGTCGAGCGGGTGCAACACCACCACGCCCACATCGCTGCAGTGATGGCCGAACACGGGCTGGACGGCCCGGTTCTGGGCCTGGCGCTGGACGGCTTTGGGCTGGGCGAGGACGGCGAAAGCTGGGGCGGGGAGCGCCTGGTTGTCGATGCGGCGGGGTTTCGGCGCACCGGCGGCCTGCGCCCGCTCGCCCAACCGGGCGGCGACAAGGCGGCTCAAGAGCCCTGGCGCATGGCGGCGGCGGCTTTGCACGCTTTGGGCCGCGGCGCGGACATTGCCGCGCGTTTCCCCGACCAACCGGGAGCGGAGCTGATCGCGGCTATGCTCGCGCGCGGGGTCAATGCGCCGATGACGAGTTCCGCGGGGCGACTGTTTGACACCGCCGCCGGGCTGTTAGGCGTGCGCTCGGTGTCCCGCTTTGAAGGCGAGGCGGCCATGGCGTTGGAAGGCCTCGCGCGGTCGGCTGAGGTCTTAGCAGACGGCTGGCGGCTGACCGATGACGGAACCCTGGATTTGCGCCCTCTCCTGGCGATCCTGGTCGATTGCGACCCGCAAACCGGGGCGCGGCTGTTCCATGGCACGTTAGCGCAAGCGCTTGTCGCGTGGGCGATCGATGGCTTGGCTTGCGACGGTTTGGCGCGCTGTGTCGCATTGTCCGGCGGCTGTTGGCAGAACAAGCTGCTTTTTGAAACTGTCCGCGCGGGTTTGACCGCCCGTGGTGTTGAGGTTTTCGCACCGGCCCAAGCGCCGGCCAATGACGGCGGGCTGAGCCTTGGGCAGGCGTGGGTCGCAGGCAACAGGGCGCTTAAGCGCTTAGGGAGGGCGGTCCCATGTGTTTAGCGTTACCTGGAGAAATCGTCGCGATCGAGGGCGATCAAGCCCGCGTGGACGTGGACGGGGTGCAAGTCCCGGTTTCGTTAGCGTTTTTGTCCGATGTGGCGCCGGGCGACTTCGTCGTCGTTCATGTGGGCTATGCGCTGACCAAGATCGATCCCGACCAGGCGGCGGCGCAAATCGCGGCCATGCGTGCGGGCGCGGCCATCGAAGAGAGGGTGAGCTAATGCGGTATGTGGACGAATTTCGCGAACCCGACGCCGCCCGAGCCCTGGCGCGCTCGATTGCAGCGGCCGTAGACCCGGCGCGCAGCTATAACCTGATGGAGTTCTGCGGTGGGCACACCCATGCGCTCTGCCGCTTCGGGCTGGAGGATGTGCTGCCGGTCAATGTGCGTATGATCCACGGCCCCGGCTGCCCGGTCTGCGTACTGCCCACCGGCCGGCTGGACATGGCGATCGACTTGGTCACCCGCCGGCGCGAGGTGATCCTGGCCACCTATGGCGATCTCATGCGGGTGCCCGGCTCAGGCGGGGCGACGCTCCTCAGCGCGAAGTCCCAGGGCGGAGACGTGCGCATGATCTACTCCACCGCCCAGGCCGTGGCGCTGGCTGAACAAAACCCCGACCGGGAGGTGGTGCTGTTCGCCATCGGCTTTGAAACCACGACGCCGCCCACCGCGGCCGCCGTGAAAAGCGCGGCCCAAAAGGGGCTAAGCAACTTTTCCGTCTTCTGCAATCACGTGCTCACCCCCGCCGCCATTGACGCGATCATGACCACGGGGAGCGGGGAGACCGGCGCCCGGTTGGACGGCTTTGTCGGCCCGGGCAATGTCTCCACCATTATCGGCGCAGAGGCCTACCAGGCTCCGGCGCAGACATGGGCCAAGCCCATCGTGATCTCCGGGTTCGAGCCCAATGATTTGCTGGAGTCGATTCTGCGGCTGATCCGGCAAATCAACCAAGGCCAGGCGCGGGTGGAGAACGCCTTCGCCCGCGCCGTGCGGCCGGGAGGGAACGCCCAGGCGCAGGCGCTGTGCGCAGACGTGTTCGCGGTGCGCGACAGCTTTGAATGGCGCGGGTTGGGCGCCATCCCTCAGAGCGCCTTGCGGCTCGCCGACGCCTATCAAGCCTATGACGCGGAGGCGAAATTCGACCTCGCCTATATCCCCCGACCCGACCACAAAGCCTGCCAATGCGCCAGCGTCCTGCGCGGGGAGATTGAGCCGCGCGATTGCAAGGTGTTCGCCGGCGCCTGCACGCCTGAGCATCCCTTGGGCTCCTGCATGGTTTCGCCCGAAGGCGCGTGCGCGGCCTATTACGCTTATGGTCGGTTCCGCGACGCGATCCAGACCCCCCTCACAGCGGCGGCGGCGGAATAATGGACGCGTTCTCGCCCCCCACCCGCACCGAACGGCTGTTCGCGCGCAAGCTGGACGTCGCCAAGGGCCGGGTCGAGCTGACCCATGGCGCGGGCGGCAAAGCCTCCGCTCAGCTCTTTGAAGAATTGTTCCAGCCCGCCTTCGCCAATCCAGAGCTGGATGCGGGGGATGACCAGGCCCGCTTCCTGGGGCATCCGCGCATGGTGATCGCCACCGACGGCCATGTGGTCAGCCCGTTGGAGTTTCCCGGTGGCGATATCGGCTGTCTTTCGGTGCATGGCACCATCAATGACATCGCCATGGCTGGCGCGCGCCCGCTTTACCTCACCGCCGGCTTTATCCTCGAAGAAGGCTTTCCGCTTGCCGATCTCAAGCGCATCGTGGGGTCCATGGCGGACGCGGCGCGCGACGCGCGGGTCTCCATCGTTGCCGGGGACACCAAGGTGGTCGAGCGCGGCAAGGGCGATGGGGTGTTCATCACCACCACCGGGGTCGGCGCGATCCCCGACACTATTGTCGAGCCGCCGGCGGCCTGTCGCGCGCGGCCAGGGGATAAAATCTTGGTCTCCGGCTCGATCGGCGATCACGGGGTGACCATCCTGGCGGCCCGCGAAGCCTTGCCGCTCATGGCGCCGATCCAAAGCGACACCGCGGCGCTGCATGATCTGGTGGCGGAACTTTTGCGCGCGGCGCCCGGCGTGCGGGTGTTGCGCGACCCCACCCGCGGCGGGCTCGCCACCGCGATCAACGAGATTTGCCGCTCTAGCGGGGTTGGCGCAGTGCTTGAGGAGGCGGCGATCCCCATCCGCCGCCCGGTGGAGGCGGCGTGCGAAATCCTCGGCGTCGACCCGCTTTACCTCGCCAATGAGGGCAAGCTGATCGCCATTGCGCCCGAAGCCGAGGCGGAGGCCGCCTTAGGCGCCTTGCGCGGCCAGGCGCTGGGCGCGGAGGCCGCCATCATCGGCGAGGTGACCGCCGACGTGAACGGCTTCGTGCAAATGCGCACGGCCCTGGGCGGTCGTCGCCTGGTGGATTGGCTCGTCGGCGATCCCCTACCGCGGATTTGTTAGAGCGTTTTCAGCAAAAGTGTGCGCGGTTTTGCGGTTCGAAAACGCGATTAAATAAAGACTTACGGACGCTTTGCGACTCGGACTCAATTGAAGCGCCTCTAGGGCGCGTGCTGGGTCATAGCTGGCGCACCTGACGGATGCACGACCACCCGGCCGACGGTGTTGGTGTCCGCGCCAAACCACACGGCGCCGGTGGACCAGACGCCTCGTTAGGGTATGGGCCACTCTCTAACGTCCAAGGGCTCCCCCAGACCGTCAATGGGCTGCGCGAGCGCGCTCGCAGTCAAGCCCGCCCAAAGGCTTATCGCCAGTCCGAGACGTCCCATGCACCTTCCTCCGCACCCGTTAGCCCGAATCCTAACGCAGCGCGGAGGCGGCGCTCAAGCGTGCTCAGGTCGTCTTAAAAGGTTTCCGGCTCCGCGGCGGCCAGAACCGTGGCCTCCAGCCGGGTGCGCGTGTCCGCAGGCGTGGTGTCGGTAAAATCGGTAATCACCGTGCGGGCTTCCGCCATAGCGGTCTCTACGCTGGTTTCGCCCGAAGCGATGGCGTCCGCCAAGCTTAGGATCGGAAAATAGAGCGCCTCGGGTTCGCCCTGGATCGTCAGACCGAACGTCTGATGGGTGTCCGCCATCTCATCCCAGATCGCGCGCACGCCCGCCCAATAGTCCTGCGTTTTGGCCCAATAGTCGTCCGCGATCTCGGCGGCCAGATCATCCGTACGGTTATAAGTGTTCACAGCCACTTCGCGCACCAGCACTTGGTCGCCGTCCGCGGCCAGCGGACCTGCTTGAATGAGTTTGGAATTGTCCTGCTCATGCACCCAGCCTAGGGCGTCAGCGCATGCCGGTTCACCGCCAAAATGGCGTGATAATCGTCCCGCTTGGTGGCGTCGCGCCGGGGCAGGGGCCGCAAGCTCGGATCGGAGGTCCAAGCCGGGGCGCCATTGTCATGGCTCCAGCGGGCAAGCCCGGCATAGCGCGGCGCGTCGTCCACTTGGTAGACGGTTTGGCTCCACGCGCCGGCGCGTTCGCTTGGCGTGGTCGCCCGGGTCGCCCACGCATTCGCGCCCACAAACTCCAGCACGGTGTTAGGTTCGTAGGCCCAATCCTGGCGCCAATGTTTGATCGGAAATTGCTCTGGCCCTCCGACCACCAAAATATGCTGCAAGCTGATGAAATCGCCCTCATCAGCGATCACGCGGACCACCTCGCGCCCGCCGGTCAGATAGGGCTCTTTGGGCGTATAGCCTTCGACGAACGAAACGGTCTCCTTAAAATCAAAGGTGACGTCGAACTCCCCCGCCATGGCCAGGATCGCGGCGCGATCCGCCTCGAAGCGCTCGGCTTGGGCGGTGGCGAGCGGCGCCGCCGCGCTCGGGGCCGGGCTCGTCGCGCATGCGCCTAAACCCAAAAGGCTCAGGGCCGCTAAGCCCGCGCCCAGCTGTGACCGTGTCGCTCCCATACGTGTCTTTCCCATCCTTCGGGAGGATGGGCGATCGGCCCAACCGCTCCCGCGTCCAACAAAGCTTCACTAACGATATGCATTCGCGTTTATAAGGAAGCAAGCGCTGATACGACGCAGTCGCGAAAAGATCACGCTCACGGCCGGATCGGCTTCAGGCTTGTGACGCCGTACGCTACAAGGGGAGCCTTGGGCGGTTGGGGTGAACGACTTCGCGTGCGTTGCAAGGCGTGAGGTCCGGCTGCGGCGTGAAATCGGGGACCGGGACATGACTCAGGTTTGGAATTCGACGAACCGGTATGGCGCCGTCGCGATCGCGCTCCATTGGATCGGCGCGGCGGGGGTCATTTGGATGTATTTTCTGGGCGAGGCGGTGGAGCACGCCAAAGCCGATGAACTGGGCCGGGAGGCGATCATCGCCGCCATTCGGCTGCATGTCTCTGTCGGCATGGTGTTTTTCGCATTTCTCGTGGCGCGCATCCTCTCGCACATCGCGCAGAAACAACCCCGCCCGCTAAGCCCCCATCGGGTGCTCAGCCCACTGGCGCGCGCGGTGCAATGGGGCTTTCTGGCCATGATTAGCGTGCAGATCCTGACCGGCCCCATGGTGGTGTGGTCCAGCGGCCGGCCGATCGCGATTTTCCAAACCGTGTTTATCCCCTCACCCATGGCTCGGATCGAATGGTTGCATGAGGCGCTTGAGACCGTGCATGCGCTCGCCCCAAACCTGTTTTGGCCGCTTCTGGTGTTGCACGTCGCCGGCGCGCTGAAGCACACGCTGTTCGATCGCGATCCGACCTTGATCCGCATGTTGCGGCCTTAAGCGGGGCCGTTCAACGCGCGGCTCCGACTGAGGGACTAGATCGGGCCCAACAGGCTGATCCGCGCGCCGTCGGTTTCCGCGCGTACGCCATAAACCTCCGCGATACGCGCGGGCGTCAGAACCGCCTCCGGCGGCCCATCCGCTAGAATTTGCCCGCCGACGATGAGCGTCACTCGGTCTGCGTAACGGCGCGCCAGCCCGAGGTCATGAAGCACCACAAGCGCCCCACCCCCATGGTCCACATAGCCGCGGATCACATCGAGCATGCGGAATTGGTGACGCGGGTCGAGCCCGGCGGCGGGTTCGTCGGCGATCAGAAGCGGGGTCCGGCTCGCCAGCGCCCGGGCCGCGTGCACCCGCTCCAATTCTCCGCCCGAAAGCGTGTCGGTGCGCCGATCCGCCAGCTCGACCACGTCGCACGCGAGAAGTGCTTGGGCCACCGCGTCCGCATCCTGCGCACCCAACCGGTTCAGCGCGCCGCCATAGGCGAACCGGCCCAGCGCCACCACATCGCGCACCCGCGCGGGCCAGGCCAAAGGGCGGACTTGCGGCAGATAGGCGAGCGCTCGTGCCCGTACGATCGGATGGAGCGTGGCCGTGTCCGCCCCATCGAGCCAGGCGCGCCCGCCCGTTGGGCGTTCAAGGCCGAGCGCGGCGCGCAAAAGCGTGGTCTTGCCCGCGCCGTTCGGTCCCAGAAGCGCGACGAACTCCCCGGGTTGAAGCGTGAGGTTGGCGTCCTCGACCAGCCGTGCGCCCTTCCGCGTCACGCTCAGGCGTTCGGAGCGCAGCTCAGCCATGCTCGCGCCCGCGCCGTGCGGCGATCCACACAAAGATCGGCGCCCCAATAAGCGCCGCCATCACCCCGAGCTTCAGCTCATTCGCGGTGGGCAGCAGGCGCACGCCGATATCGGCCACCACCAACACGAGGCCCGCGAGCAAGGCGCTGGGCCAGAGCGTGCGCGCGGGATCATGGTTCACGAAGGGGCGTACAATGTGCGGCGCAATCACGCCCACAAAGCCGATCGCGCCCGCCAGCGCCACGGCCGCGCCGGTGGCCAATCCCGCCCCCAGCACCACCAAAATTCGCTGCCGCCGCAGATCGAGACCCAAGCCTGAGGCGGCGTCCTCGCCTAAGGTCAGCGCTGAGAGCCCCCGCCCGGTTCCAATGAGCAGCCCAAGCCCCGCCACCAAGAAGGGCGCGGAGAGGCCAATGTCCGCGAAGCTGCGGTTCGCCACCGTGCCCAGGGTCCAATTGATCAGGTCCGCCAAGGTGAAGGGCGTGGGCGCCAGGTTGAGCAACAAGCTCATCACCGCGCCGGCAAAACTCGATAATCCCACCCCGATTAGGATCAAGGTCACCACCGATCGGGTGCGCACCGCGGCTGCGGCGATTACGGCGGTGGCGATGAGAGCGCCGAGAATGGCGGCCAGCGGAACCGCCCAGGGGCTGACCGTCGCGAGGCCATAATAAAGCGTCAGTGTTGCGCCCAGCGCGGCGGTCGCGGACACGCCCAGAACGCCGGGCTCGGCCAAGGGGTTGCGCAACAGGCCTTGTAACGCCGCTCCGCTGGCGCCGAGAGCCAGGCCGACAACAAAAGCCGCTAAGGCGCGGGGCAGGCGGATCGCCCACACCACCAAGGCGTCGCCCGGTTCGCCCAGGCCAATGAGGGCGGCGAACACCCGCTCAGCCGGCAAAGGCGTTGAACCCAAAAGACACGCAGCGAACAGCGCCAGCGCGCTCGCGCCCGCCAACCCTGGGATCAAAGCGGCGCGCGGGGTCATGGGGCGGCCGCCGCTAAGGCTTCGACCGCATCCAGCACGAACCATCCCCCACACGCCGTCCAGGCGCCGGGCAGGGGCACGACCTTGCGCTCCGCGAGCTGGGTTCGCGCGATCGGATGGCGCGTGGCTGACCAGGTGTCAGGGGGGGGCGCTAGATCGTCGAAAAACGCCGCGGCGATGAGCTCAGGCTGGTCATAAACGAGCCGCTCGAGCGGGATTGGTCGCCAGCCCGCCTCCGTTTCAAAATTCGCAAGCCCCGCGGCGGTCAAAAGCTCATGGACCAGCGATCCAGGACCGGTCGTCACCCCCGCGGGTGTCATGTAAAGCGCCCGGGCTTCGACGAAACGTCCCGGCAGGGCGTCAAGCCGCGCTTGGTGCTCAGCGATCAACGCCGCCCCACGCGCGGGCTCGCCCAGCCCATCGGCCATTTGGGTGATGACAGCGCTGACCGAGCCGGCCGCCTCGCCCTGGACCGTGGACGCCCAGCCCACTTGCAGAACCGGTACGCCCGCACGTTCGAATAAGGCTGCAGCATTGGGTCCGCCGCCATAGGCCCGCACCACCAGGTCGGGTTTAAGGACCAACACGTCCTCCGCGCGGGGGCGCACCGTGGGCACGCCCTCAGCCGCTTCGCGCATATAGGAAAACGCAGCTGTCGCGTCCGGGGAAACGGCGAGAACGCGGTCCCGGTCCGCCAGTTTGAGCACGTATTGGTCCGCGCAATAATCCAGGCTGACAATGCGCGCGGGCTTATCGCCCAAGCCCGATTTAGGACCCGGCTTAGGGTCAGGGGCGGCCGGCGCGCACGCGCAGAGCGCCCAAAGCGCTCCGCCAAGCCCGACAAACCGCCCCCATCCCATGGCTTAGAACCGCGCCCGTACGCCGCCAAAGGCGGAGACGGGGGCCGTGCCGAAGCCCAGATTGTCTTGGAAATCCGCGTCAAACGCGTTCTCGATCCGGGCGAACACTTCGACGATCTCGGTCACTTGATAAGCCGCGCGCAGGTTAACCAGCGTAAAGCTGTCGAGCGTTTCCACCCCGTCAATCTCTGAGCCGTTAAAGGTCAGCCCGCCAGAGAGCGACAGTTTGCGGGTCGGTGTGTAGGCGATCTGGGCATTGAAGCGGTTGTCCGGCTGATTGCCTTGCACAACGTCTAAGGTGATGTTTGTCGCGTCCACATAGGTGTAGGCCCCGTCAAACCGTAGTTTCGGCGTCAGAATAATCTGTGTCGCGATTTCAACGCCTTGGGTCTCGAATTCCTCCACATTGGTGAAGATGCCGACACTCGGCGCCCCGGGCACGAACAAGAACGTCAGAAGGTCCTCCACCTCCTGCTGGAAATAGGTGGCTTGCAGGTTCGCGCGCCCCTCGAGCACGGTGAGCTCTGCGCCGATGTCGAAGCCGCGGCTGCGCTCAGGGGTCAAGAACAGATCGATCGCGGGATCAAACTCGAAGATCGCCGCTTGGGCGAGGTTAAAGTCCAGCTCGCCGGAGGTCGGGGCCTGAAAGCCCTCCGCCCAAGAGCCGCGCAGCCGCAAAGGCGTCCGCGGGATATCGATCGATCCAGAGACCGAGAAGGTGGTTTCCGAGCCGAACTCGGAGTTGTTGTCCACGCGCACCCCGCCTTCGATCGAGACAAAGTCGAGCGGGCGGAGTTGCGCTAAAGCGAAAAGGCTGGTGGTGGTGACATCGAGCACGCCGGGCGTGGACCCGGTTTCCGCGCGCTCGCGCTCAAACTCAAAGCCGCCGACGACGGTGACCGGCTCAATTGGACGGGCTGTGCCTTGATACTCATAGGACACCCGGCTGCCGTCCGCGTCGAAGGTAACGAACCCGCCCCCTTCATTGATGATCGAGCTGTCGAAATAGGTGATGCGCACCCGGTTCTCGAGCCGTCCCTCAAGGGCGGTGTGCGTCGCCGAACCCGCCACAGAAAGCTCGCGCGTGTCCCCAGTGTCATCGGAGTCGCCAAAGGTGAAGTCTGGCGGTGTAAACCCATCGAACTCCACCGCGCTGTCGGAAAACCGGAACACCGCATCGAGTTCAAGGCTGTTGATCGGCCGCGCGCGCACCTTCGAGGAGACGGTGATGTTGCGAAAGCCGTCGTCTTCAGTGTTGCCGTCCGCCTCATCCGCGGCTGAAAAGCCCCGCGTCTCGGTTCCCGCGATGGTGAGCCGACCGGACAACCGCTCGTCACCCCCCAGCACCGTCGCAGCCCCGCGAAACGTTCCGAACGACCCGCCTTCGATAAAGCCTTCCGCGCCGAAGCCCTCGCGACCGTCCTTGGTGACGATGTTGATGACCCCGCTAATGGCGTCCGAGCCATAAAGGGTGGATTGCGCGCCGCGCAGAACTTCGATTTGGGCGATGTCGGCGGTGTCGAAATTGGCGAAGTCGAAGGTGTTGCCGAAAAAGGCCGGATTATTGCTGACGATGCCGTCTTGGACGACCAGTGTTTGGTCGCTCGGCAGCCCTCTGATCGATACGCTCGCCAGTGAGCCGGCGCCGCCGGATCGGATAACCTGGACCCCGGGGACGGCTTCGAGCGCGTCAAAGACGAAGCGCTGTTGGCGCAAGGCGATCTCTTCGGCCGTCACAACGCTGACTGCGCGGCCGACCTGGTCAAGGGGTTGGTCAACGCGCACCCCGGTGACGATGATCGGCTCAAGCGCGGTTTCTGTTTCGGTGTCCGGCGGGTCTTGGGCGAGCGCGAGCCCTGAGACGGAGGCGAGGAGTGCGCCGACGAGCGCTGATTTGAACAAAACGCGGGACATAGCTTTCCCCCTCGCGCCGCGCCGCCCGGTCCGACACGCGAAAACGACCTTCGGCTCCGCTGTCCCCAGCGCGGGCGACCGAGCTCAGTTGCGTGTCGTTACGAAGGAAAGACGCGCCCCGGGCGCGCAGACGCTTTCCCGCCCGCAAAGGACTGAACCCGGTCCCCGGACGAACGACGCGACGGCAGGTCTCCTGGCTCGCCGATCGGCGCTCGCGGCCGCCTTCCCAAAGCGTCTCGCTCCAGTGGCGTTTTGGCCGTGAACTCCCGGCTTACAGTTGCGGGTACAGCGCCGGACTTCCACCGGCTAGCCTCTTCGCCCCGGATCAACGGGGCACCGTCTGACGCAACGGATGTGGGAGGTCGCGTGGATTGTCAATCCAGACTGACAGGCCGCGATGTTTTGTTGCGCCCTGCGCGCTGTGGCAATGGGCAGACGAGCGCGCCGAACTCGATCTTGAGACGTTGGGCTTGGGGGTCGTTCAACGCGCGGGACAAGACCGCTCGAATAACGCCCTTATGGGTGACCAGGAGGGTCCGGTCCGAGGTTTGGGCGTAGTCATGAACGGCTGTGTGCGCGCGCGTCATGAACTCGGCGACCGTTTCCCCACCATGGGGCCGCGCGTGCAGGACGTCCGCCGCCCAAGCGTCGATTTCCGCTCGCGGGATCGTCGACCAGGACCGGCCCTCCCAGGCTCCGAAATCCATTTCCATGAGCCGCGCGTCGGTTTGTACAGAGACGGTCAAACGCCGCGCGATCTGCTCGGCCAAGTGCTGACAGCGGACCAGCGGGCTGGTGAGGATACGGTCGATAGGCGGGATCAACGGCCAAAGCGCGTCAAGTTCGGTCTCAAAACTGTCGGCCAGCGGCAGGTCAGTCTGGCCATAGCATAGACCTGGGGCGACCTCTGGCCGGGTGTGGCGCAGGAGGATCACGCCCATGCGGCGAGGCCCCAATAGACGCCGAGCGCGCTTAATTGCTGGGTCGCGCCTAGGGTGTCTCCGGTATAGCCGCCCAGCTTGCGCTCAAAGCTGAGCCGACTGAGCCCATGGCCGAGCGCGAGCCCGAGCCCTGCGCACCCCAATGCCGGGAACGGCAGAACGGCTGCGCCGCCAATACAGAGCGCCAGGCCTGTCGCGGTCGCCACCGCTAGGCCTAACCGCGAGACGCCTTGGGAGACTGGCTTGCCGGTTCCTTCCGCGCGCACATAGCGGCTGGTGGCGATGACCCAAACGCTGGACAGCCGGGAGAGGCCGTGGGTCATAACCAAGGCGACCGGAATTTCACCGGGGCTCAGCGTCGCCAACCCTGAGACCATGGCGGCGGTCACCAAGCCGAGCGCGAGGACGCCATAGGTTCCGATCCGGCTATCCTTCATGATCTCAAGCGCTTGGTCACGGCTTTGGCCGCCGCCCACGCCGTCTGCGGTGTCCGCCAACCCGTCTTCGTGAAAGCCACCGGTGATCACGACGCCCGCAGAGACTGCGCACATGACGCTTAAACTCTGGGGAAAAACGAGGATTGCGATGGCGTAGACCAAGGCGCAGAGCCCGCCGACCAACGCTCCCACGGCTGGGTAGTAGCGCACGGACGCGGCGAACCGTTCGGGCGTGTAGGCGTCGCCGACCGGGACCGGCAGTCGGGTCAGAAACTGCACAGCGAGCAGAAAGACGGACAGTTCGGATCTCATGATCGGGGTTCGCTCGGCCCGCTGACCCCGGCGCTGTCAAAGCTCGCCATGTCTGAGAGCAGGGCGGCGGCGGCTTTCACCAGTGGCCAGGCGAGCAAAGCGCCCGTGCCCTCGCCCAAGCGCATATCGAGCGCCAATAGCGGTTCCGCTCCCAGGGCTGCGAGCACGCGCCCGTGCCCGGTTTCGGCCGAGCGGTGGGCATAGACAAAGTGCCCTGCCAGCGCGTCCGCCTGGGCTTGGGCGCCGAGCGCGCGCCCGGCTTCAAGTCCGGCGGCGACTTGATCCGCTGTCATGGCCGGGCCGTCCAACGCATTGGCCGTGCCTGCGCCCAGCCGCCGGTCGATCAGCTCAGGATGCGCAAGCGGCGGACCCGCGACGCCCGCGTCGATGACCCCGACGGTAACCCCCAGAGCGCGCGCAAACGCCGTGGAGGCGGCGCCGCCTTGGAGAAAATTCGCCAGCATTTGCTGGGTCACCGCTTGGGGGTAGGCGGAAACGCCGGCCGATGCGAGGCCATGGTCGGCGGCGAACAGAAGAAGCCGACAGGTTTCCGCGCGCGGAACAAGGGTGTTCTGGGTTCGCGCGATCTGGGCGGCGAGCGCCTCTAACCGGCCCAAAGCGCCGACCGGCTTGGTTTTAGTGTCAATCGCCGACCAAATCTCGGCATCCCTCAGGGGTGTCGTCATGCCGCGAGCTCTAGCCGAGCCGGTCGAGCGTGACCAGGACGCTGACATTGACGCCTAGACGCGATGCCTCGGCCGCATCGTTACAACCTATGTTTTCTCAAAATTGTATAGACAACGTCCAACCCTCGGCCAGATGGCCATAATTTCGCCGCGACTTGCAGCCCAGCGCCCGTGTTCGATTGTTTTTGTCAGGGACTTATCTAACTTTTTCGTGAGATTTCCAATGGTGGGATAAACGAGAATGGCGCGATGGAAGCTTTGCGGGGCGTGCGCAGCGATCGGTTTCGCCGTCATCGCGGCATCCGCGGTGTCGTGGGCGCAATCCGCCGCCGGCGCTTTGCGCGTCGAGGACGCCCAGGCACGCGACCACATCGAGACGCTGTTCCAAACCGCGACGCAGAAGTCGGCCCGCGACGGCGAAGGCGCGCTTGACGATGCGGACCGCGCGATCGCGCTGGCGGAAGACCTCGGCGATGAGCGGCTCATCGCTCGTGCCAATTTAGTCAAAGCTGGGTTGGCGGTGAATTTGCGCCGCTCAGACTTAGTCGAGACGCCGTTGCAGGCCGGGCTCGATTACGCCCTGGCTCAGGGCGATGCGGCGCTGACCTGCCATGGCGGTCGGCTTGAGGCCCAGCACGCGCTACAGACAGGACTGAAAGAATTCACGCTCAAATGCGTGCGCCGGGCGCGTGAGGCCTGTCGGGAGGCGAAAAACCAGCGCCAGATTTTCGCGCTGGAGCTCATGTACGGCAACATCCTCACCGAGTTCGGCCGGATCGAAGACGCCATATCGGTCTATAATTCGCTTTTGGCGGAAACCGAAGATCGCGAAACGGACACGACATTTCTGACGCCGGAACGCGAGGCGGCGGTGCAAACCTTGTTGGGGAAAGCCTATTCTAGCTCGGCGATGTACCCGGATGCGCTCGCCGCTCACGAGCGCGCGGCCGCGCTTTACACCTCCGTTGAGCATTTGTACGGCCAGGCGGTCGCCGCGGCGAACATCTCCGACACCTATCTGAGTCTCGAGAATTATAAGTCCGCGGCGCTATTCGCCGAAGTGGCCGAAACCAATTATCGGGCGGTCGGCGCCCAAGAAGCGATGTTGCACATTATGGACAATCGCGCGCGCATCGCCGCCGCCCAGGGTCGGTATCGAGAGGCGTTGCGACTGGGTCAGCAGGTCCTCGTTGATCTGCGGAAAATGGAGCCTCGGTCGCGGGATTTCGAGCTTTCCGTTCTGGAGAACCTCGCCGAGTTTGCGGTCGAAGCGCGGGCGCTCAACGCTGCAGTGAGCGCTTACACGGACATGCTCGCGCTCAAAGAGATCATGTACAAAGCCGAGCGGGAGGCGTTACTGGCCAATCCCAATGCGCGGTTCGAGACCGAGGCCCTGCAGTTCGAAGTCGATCGATTGAACTTGCAAGTCGAAACGCTTCGAGAGCGGTTGGATCGCCGAACCCGTCAGTTCTATTTCAGCGTCGTGATTAGCGCGTGCGTATTTTTGGCCGTCGCCTTCGGGTTCGTGCTCTTATTTCTGCGCGTTCACGGCGCGCTTTACGGCGTGGGGGAGGGGTTTTACGCCCGTCCCGCCAGTGCCCGTTGAGGCGATCAAGCCGCTAGCCCCCAAGTCGATCCAGCACAGCTTTTGTGACGTCGACGGTTGAGGCGGTCCCGCCGAGATCGCGGCTCAAGACACCCGCGTCCAGCGTCGCAGCCACCGCGTCGTCCACCGCGTCTGCGGCCTCGGTCGCCGCGAACGAATAGCGCAGCATGAGCGCGACGGAGAGGATCATGCCCACCGGGTTGGCGACGCCCTGACCGGCGATGTCCGGCGCCGAGCCATGGATCGGTTCGTAAAGCCCGCACGCGCCTTCGCCGAGGGAAGCCGACGGGGCAAGCCCGAGCGACCCCACCAGCACGGCCGCTTCGTCCGTCAGGATGTCGCCGAACAGGTTTTCCGTCACCACAACGTCAAACCGCGCCGGGGCTGTGATCAGCCGCATGGCCACCGCGTCCACAAGCCCATGGTCGAAGATCACATTGGGATAGTCTGCGGCCACGATCTCAACGGTTTCGCGCCAAAGGCGGCTAGTCTCCAGCACATTGGCTTTGTCCACCGAGGTGACCCGACCGCGTCGGCCGCGCGCGATGTCCGCAGCCCGACGCACCACGCGCTCGATTTCAACCGCCGAATACCGGCAGACGTCGTAAGCGCCGGCCTCGTCCCGGCCCTTGTCACCGAAATAAAGCCCGCCGGTGAGTTCACGCACAAACGCGATGTCGACGTCTTTCAAGCGCTCGGCCTTTAAGGGGGAGGCGGCGACCGTCGCCGGATGGGGCTTGATCGGGCGAAGATTAGCCCAAACGCCCAGCGCTTTACGTAAGGCCAACAACCCCGCCTCCGGGCGCTGCGCGCCGCTCAACCCGTCCCATTGCGGCCCGCCCACAGCGACCAGCTAGAGCGCGTCCGGGCTTGCTACCGCTTGCCGCGTGGGCTCAGGGAAGGGCTCGCCATGGGCCTCGATGGCGCCGCCGCCAAAGGCGTGCTCGCTAACGGCGAAGTCGAGGGCGTACCGCGCGGCGATGGCGTCGAGCACGGCGAGGCCTGCGGCGCCGACCTCCGGGCCCACCCCGTCGCCCGGCAGATAAACGATGCGCGCGTTCATGAGTGGGCGGCCTCGAAGGCGGCGATCTCAGCGGTCCGGTTGAGCAGGAAGCCCAAATGATCCACCCCGTCGAGCAAACAACGCCGGGCGAAGGGATCAATGTCGAACCGCACCGCGCCGCCTGGAAAGGCGAGGGTTTGCACCTCGAGGTTCAGGGTCAGCGCCTGCTCGGGCGCATCCAGGATGGCGGCGTAAGCGTCCGCATGAATATCGATCGCCAACAGCCCGTTCTTGAGCGCATTGGCGCGGAAGATATCAGCGAGCTTGGGGCTGAGCACCGCGTCGAAGCCGAAATCCTTAATCGCCCAGGGCGCGTGTTCGCGCGACGATCCGCAGCCGAAATTCTCCCCCGCCACCAGGATGCGCCGACCTCGCGCCGTCCCCGCGTCAAACCCGCCGCCCTCACCGCGCCAATCGGCGAACAAGCCCTCGCCCAAGCCGTCCCGAACGGTGGTGGTCAGAAACCGGGCGGGGATGATCTGGTCGGTGTCGATATTGGCCGCGCGCACGATGTAGGGGCGGTCAGTCAGGGTGTCGAAGGGCGTCGGGTCAGCGCTCATGGCCGGCTCCTAAATAGATGCGCGGGTCTTCGAGCGCGCCGGCCAGTGCGCTGGCGGCGGCCGTGGCGGGGCTGGCGAGCACCGTGCGCACGCCGGGACCTTGGCGACCGCGAAAATTCCGGTTCGAGGTCGACACCACAAGCTCGCCCGGTTCGCCGACATCTCCATTCATGGCCAAGCACATGGAGCAGCCCGGTTCGCGCCATTCCGCACCCGCTTGGCGAAACACCGCGTCCAGGCCCAGCGCTTCGGCCTCGCGTTTGACCTGTTCGGAGCCGGGCACCACCAGCATACGCACCCCGTGGGCCACCTGGCGGCCCTTCAGCACGTCCGCCGCCGCTTTGAGGTCGCTGAGCCGGCCATTGGTGCAACTGCCCACGAACACCGCTTGGATCGGGTGGCCGCGCAAGGCTTGGCCCGGTTCCAAGCGCATGTACTCCAGGCCGGCGCGCGCGTCCGCGTCGGTTACCAGTGGGGTTGCGCCCTCCACGCTTGATCCTTGGGCGGGATTGTCGCCCCAGGTCACTCGCGGGGTCAGCGCGCTCGCGTCAATCGTGATCTCGCGGTCGAACGCGGCCTCGGGGTCGGTGCGCAAAGTCCGCCAGCGCGCCACAGCCTGGTCGAATGAAGCCGCCTTGGGGCTGCGCGGGCGGCCCTCCAGCGAAGCGAAGGTGGTCTCGTCAGGCGCGATCATGCCCGCCCGAGCGCCCGCTTCGATGGACATGTTGCACACCGTCATGCGGCTTTCCATGTCGAGCGCCTCAATGGCGGGGCCCCGATATTCGATCACATGGCCTGTGCCGCCGCCCACGCCAATCTCTGCAATGATCGCCAAGATCAAGTCCTTGGCGTGCACCCCAGCCGGCAACTGGCCGGTGACAGTGACCGCGAGCGTTTTCGATCGCCGTTGCAGCAAGCATTGGGTGGCGAGCACATGGCCCACCTCCGAGGTGCCCACGCCGAAGGCGAGCGCGCCAAAGGCGCCATGGGTGGCGGTGTGGCTGTCCCCGCAGACGATGGTGGCGCCGGGCAGGGTGAGCCCCAATTCCGGTCCCATCACATGGACGACCCCACGATGGGCCGAGCCCCAGCCGAAATACTCCACCCCATGGGCGTCGCAATTGGCTTGAAGCGTCTCGACCTGCCGGCGCGCGGCGTCGCTCACATAGGCCCGCCCGCCCTTGGCGTCCGGGGGCAAGGTGGGGGTGGAGTGATCGCACGTCGCCGTGGTCAGATCCGGTCGCCGCACCGTCAGCCCGCGGGCGTCTAGCGCTGCGAACGCTTGCGGGCTTGTCACCTCATGGATCAGGTGACGATCAATGTAGAGCACTGCAGGGTGCTCGGGCGTCTCCTCGACGACGACGTGGGATCGCCAAATCTTCTCATACAGCGTAGTAGGCGCCATGCCGGTCCCCCCGCTTTTTGCCTTCCGGCCGGATGGGATCCAGCCAGTCCCAATCATCATGGGTTGAGCCGTCGAACAGGCCGAAAAACGCTGACTGCAGCGCTTTGGTCACCGGACCCACGCGGCGGTCGCCCACCGGGATGTGGTCGACCGAGCGCACCGGCGTGATCTCGGCGGCCGTGCCGGTGAGGAACATCTCATCGGCGAAATGCAGCATTTCGCGCGGCATGGATTGCTGGATGACGCGGATGCCTTGCTGCTCCGCCAGCCGGATGACCGTATCCCGGGTGACACCCATCAGGATCGAATCCCCCGCGGGTGGGGTCATCAGCGCGCCGTCTTTGACCAGGAACAAATTCTCGCCCGCGCCTTCGCTCAAGCGGCCGTCCGCGCCCAGCGCAATGCCTTCGGCGAAACCGCGCGCGCGCGCCTCCCGCCCGATCAACAGCCCGGAGAGATAATTGCCCGCCGCCTTAGCCGCTGAGGGCGTGGTCGAGGGCGCCGGCCGCCGCCAGCTGGAGACGCACACATCCACCCCATGCTCCACCGCACCGTCGCCCAAATAGGCGCCCAAGGGAAAGGCCGCGATCGCCACATCAACCTTCGCGTCTTCCGAAGGGACCACTTTCATGGTCGTCTCGCCGAAATAGGCGATCGGTCGCAAATAGCCCGAGCTGAGATGGTTGGCGTGGGCGATGTCCCGGCAGGCCTGGATCAGCTCCTCGACCGCATAATCCGACACGATGCCGTAAATCCGGCCCGAGGTGATCAGCCGACGCATGTGATCGGCAAGCCGGAACGCGCACGGCCCCTGGGGCGTCTCGTAAACACGCACCCCTTCGAAGACCGCCGAACCATAGTGCAAAGCGTGGGTGAGCACATGCACCTGAGCCTCCGCCCAGGGCGTGATCTCCCCATTCATCCAAACGAATTCGCCATGTTCCATGAGCCTTGTCCCCTAAAGGCTTAAGCGGCGCCGCGGGCTGCGGACGCCTCAGCTAAGCGGTGTTTCTGTCGTTCGATGCGGTTAATAACGCTGAGATACGCGGCCGCGCCGGCGGCGACGATGTCGGTGTCCACGCCTTGACCGTGATAGAGCCGACCTTCGAAGCGGGCGTGCACGTCGGCCTCGCCTAAGGCGTCAGTTCCCTTGGACACAGAGCGCACGGAGAAGTCTTCCAACGTCAAAGCCACCCCGGTGATCACGTCGATGGCTTTGAAAATCGCGTCGATGGGGCCGTCGCCTTCGCCGCCTTCTCGGAAACCGCCCCGTTCGGGGTGCTCCAACTCGATGGCCGCATAGGGCTTGGCGTCCTCGCCATAGCCGGTGCCGGTGTGCAGGCCCTTGATGCGCCAGGGCCCCGCTTGGCTCGCGTCCTCGCCCAGGATCAATGCCTCTAAGTCGGCGTCGAACACTTCGCGCTTTTTGTCCGCCAGCGCCTTAAAAGCGTGGAACACCACCCCGAGCTGGTTTTCACCTAAATTATAGCCCAGCCGCCGCGCGCGTTCCGCAATGGCGGCCCGGCCCGAATGCTTGCCCAGCACTAAATTATCCAAGCTCACGCCCACGTCCTCGGCGCGCATGATCTCATAGGTCTGCCGGTTTTTTAGAACGCCATGCTGGTGTATGCCGCTCTCGTGCAGAAACGCGTTGCGCCCGACAATGGCTTTATTGCGGGGGATGGGCTGACCGGTTAGGGCGGCGAGCAATTGGCTTGCCCCGTTTAGCTTTTGGGTCACGACGCCGGTGTCCGCGCCGTAAAGGTCCGGGCGGACCTTGAGCGCCATCACCACTTCTTCGAGCGCGCAATTGCCCGCCCGCTCGCCAATCCCGTTGATGGTGCACTCCACCTGGCCTGCGCCCCCCTGCACGGCCGCAAGGCTATTGGCGACCGCAAGGCCTAGATCGTCATGACAATGAGCGGAGAAGGTGACGTTGGGGTCCGGGAAGGCGGCGCGCAGGCTCGCGAACAGCGCGCGGATTTCCTCGGGCGTGGTGTAACCCACCGTGTCGGGCACATTGATGATCCGCGCGCCGGCTTCAATGGCGCGGCCCACCACCTCGAACAAATAATCGCGCTCGGTGCGGATGGCGTCTTCGGGGGAGAACTCCACCTCGTCCACATGCTCGCGCGCCGCCGTAATCGCGTTGGTCCCATGGTCTAAGACTTGCTCGCGGGACATGCGCAGCTTGTGCTCGCGGTGGATGGGACTGGTTGCGATGAACAGGTGCACGCGGGCGCGCTTGGCCGGTTTCAGCGCACGGGCTGCCTCCAGATAATCGCCGGCGACACAGCGAGCCAGCGAGCACAGGGTCGGCCCCTCAATTTCCGAGGCGATACGATAAACCGCCTCAAAATCTCCCGGGCTGGCGGCGGCGTAGCCCGCTTCGATCACGTCCACGCCCAGGCTGGCGAGGTTTTGGGCCATGCGCAGCTTTTGCCCGCTGGAAAGCGAGAAGCCCGGCGCTTGTTCTCCGTCGCGCAAGGTGGTGTCGAAGATTTTGACTGGGGCTCGGGTTGGGGCCGGCTCGGCGTTGGCGGCGTCCATGTTAGGCGGCCTCCCGCTTGGCGGCGTCATCGAGGATCGTGACCGCGTCCAAGTCGTAGAGCCGTTCGAGTTGGCGTTTAAGCGTCTCCACCGCGCGCGCTTCGTCCCGGCGCAGCACGTCCACGGTCAGCGTCCGCGTCTCCCCTGGCAGCCCGGGTTGCAGGTGGGCTGCGACCAGATACCAGCCGCGACGCACGATCAAGCCGAGCGCGCGCACCGCGCAGCCCTCCGCTCCGGTCATGCGCAGCTCCAGGCGAACCGGCTCGGCGCCCGCCTCCCCTGGGGCGAGGATGGGAATTGTTCCGGTGTGCGCGCTCATAACGCGTCCTCCAGCATTTGGGCGTTGGACCGGCCCGGCGGCACCAGCGGCCAGACGTTTTCAGCGGGGTCGATTTTCACGTGCATGAGGGCCGGACCCTGGGCGGCGAGCAACCGATCCAGGCCCGGGTCCACCTCGTCGCGCCGTTCCACCCGAAACGCCTCCACGCGAAAGGCGCGGGCGAGTTCGACGAAGTCCGGATTGTCCCAAAGATCGACCTCGGAGCGATTGCCGTCGAAGAACAAATCCTGCCACTGGCGCACCATGCCGAGCATGGAGTTGTCCAGCAGCACGATCTTCACTGGGATTTGGTAGCGGTTCAGGGTGGCGAGTTCTTGGATGTTCATCATGATCGAGCCGTCCCCGCTGACGCACACAACTGTGGCGTCCGGGTCGGCCAATTGGGCGCCGATGGCGGCGGGCAGGCCGAACCCCATTGTGCCTAACCCGCTGGAAGACAAGTGGGACTGGGGTCGGCGGAACCGGCAATGCTGGGCCACCCACATTTGATGTTGGCCCACATCGCAGGAGATCACCATGGGCTCATCGAGCCGTTCGGAAAGGTCTTTCAAGAGCTTCGGCGCATAGACCCCGGTTCCCGGCGCTGCGTAATCCCACGCGTGCTCTGACTTGAGCGTCGCGGTTTCCGCCCGCCAATCTGTGATGTCCAATGGACCGGGGTCGAGCGCGAAGAGGTTCGCCGCCAGCCCGCCCGAGAGGCCCACATCGGCGCGCCGCAGCTTGGAGATCTCAGCGGTGTCCACGTCCATGTGAATGACCCGGGCATGGGGGGCGAAGCTCTCCAGATGGCCCGTGGCGCGGTCGTCAAACCGCGCCCCCACATTGATGAGGAGATCGCAGGTTTGCACCGCCAGATTGGCCGCCTTCAGCCCGTGCATGCCCAACATGCCCAGGAAGTTGGCGTCATCGGTGGGGATCGCCCCGAGCCCTTTGAGGGTCGCCACCGAAGGGATCTGCGTGCGCTGGGCGAAGGCGCGCACCGCGCGCACCGCGCCGCCCATTTGCACCCCGCCGCCAATATAGAGAAGCGGCTTGCGGGCCTCCCGGATCAAAGTCTCCGCTGCGGCCATATCTGAACAGGCGCCTGCGCGGATCGCTGGTTGCGGACGCACCGGGGCGGGCGGATGCTCAACAATCGCCGCCATCAGATCCTTGGGCAGATCAACCAGAACCGGGCCGGGCCGGCCATCGGCGGCGATTTCAAAAGCCTCGGCGATGATGTCGAGCACGTCCTCGGTTCGGCGCACCACAAAGCTGTGCTTCACCACCGGCAGGGTGACCCCAAAAATGTCGACCTCTTGGAAGGCGTCGGTGCCCATCAGAGCGGAGGGGACCTGCCCGGTCAGCGCCACCACGGGGACGGAGTCCAGGAACGCGTCCGCTAGCCCGGTGACCAGGGTGGTCGCCCCCGGACCCGACGTCGCCAGACAAACGCCGACGCGTCCGCTTGATCGAGCGTAGCCTTCCGCCGCAATCGCCGCGCCTTGTTCGTGTCGCGTCAGGATATGGCGCAAGCTGGAATGGGCGAGCGCGTCGTAGACCGGCATGATCGCGCCGCCGGGATAGCCGAAGACCGTGTCCACGCCTTGGGCCTCCAGCGCGGCGACCACCAAATCCGCGCCGCGCACGGTTTGGGGTGTGATGGCGGCTTGGGCGGTCATTCCGCGGCCTTTCGCGCGTCGTCCTCGGTCTCGGCGTTCAGCCAAGTCATTTTGGCGCGCAGGGCTTTGCCGACGGTTTCCAGTTGATGGTCCAGATCAGCCTGCCAGGCCTTGTTGTAGCGCGGCAAACCGGCCTGGTTTTCCAAGATCCAGTCGCGCGCGAAACTTCCGTCCTGGATGTCGGTCAGGACCTCGCGCATTCGGGCGCGGGTTTCCGCGTTGATGATCCGCGGGCCGGAGACAAAGTCGCCGTATTTCGCGGTCTCCGAAATGAAATCGTGCATCTTGCCCAAGCCGCCTTCATGGAGCAGGTCCACGATCAGCTTGAGTTCATGGAGGCATTCGAAATAGGCGACCTCGGGTTGGTAGCCCGCCTCCACCAAGGTCTCAAAGCCGTGCCGGATCAGCTCGGACACCCCGCCGCATAACACCGCTTGTTCCCCGAAGAGATCGGTTTCGGTCTCTTCCTTAAACGTGGTGTCGATGACCCCGCCGCGAACGCCGCCCAAGCCAGCCGCATAGGCGAGCGCTTTGGCTGAGGCGCGGCCCGAATAATCTTGGCGCACCGCGCGCAAGCACGGCACCCCGCGGCCGCGTTCGTATTCTCGGCGAACCAGATCGCCGGGGCCTTTGGGTGCGATCAGCACCACATCCAGGCTCTTGGGCGGGACGATGCGGTCATAATGGATGGAAAAACCATGGGCGAACAGCACCGCGTCGCCCGGCTCCAGCCCGTCCTTGATGGCCTCGAACACGGCCGGCTGGGCCATGTCGGGCGTCAGAAGCGCGGTCAGGCCCGCGGCTTCCGCCGCCTCGCCGGGCGCGCGTGGGGCGAAGCCATCAGCTTGGGCCTTGCGCCAGCCTGACCCGTCCGGCCGGGCGCCAATAATCACCTCAAGCCCGCTGTCGCGCAGGTTCAAGGCATGGGCGCGGCCTTGGCTGCCATAGCCGATAATCGCAACGGGCCGGTCGGCCAGGGCGGCGATGTCAGAGGGTGTGCTCATGGGATGGGTCCTGTGGGTCTAGCTCGAAGCGGGCGAGAAAGGGGCGCTGGTCACCGCGCCCGTTGAGGCGGAGCTGACCAGGGCGGCGTATTTGGCGTAAGCGCCTGTGGGATAACGGGGCGGAGGCGGGGTCCAGCCCTGCGCGCGGGCGGCGAGGTCGGCGTCCACGTCAATGCGTCGGGCGTCCACATCAATGCGAACCCGGTCGCCGGTTTGCACAAACGCGATCGGGCCGCCCTTGGCCGCTTCGGGGGAGACATGGCCGATCATGAAGCCGTGGGTGGCGCCAGAGAAGCGTCCGTCGGTGATCAACGCCACCTCGCCGCCCAGGCCCGCGCCTTGGAGGGCGGCTGTCACGGTGAGCATTTCGCGCATGCCGGGTCCGCCGACTGGGCCCTCATTGCGGATCACCACCACTTCGCCGGGTTGGATCGCGCCCGCCTCGACGGCGTTGAACGCGTCTTCCTCGCAGTCGAACACCCGCGCGAGACCGTCAAAGCTCAATCGGTTATGGCCGGCGAGCTTGACCACGCAGCCCTCAGGAGCCAGGTCGCCATAAAGAACGCCGAAGCCGCCCCGCGGTTTGACGGGATCGGTCACCGGTCGGAACACCGCAGGCGCGCCTAAGTCCAACGTGGGGGCGATTTCCGCGCTTAAGGGCTCGCCGGTAATGGTGGGCGCGTCGGTGAGAAAGCCCGCCTCCATCAACAACCGCCCCAGCGTCGGCGCGCCGCCAGCGTCGTAAAAATCCGTCGCCACGAACCGTCCGCCGGGTTTGAGATCGGCGATCACCGGGGTGTCGCGGGACACCGCGTCGAACACGTCGAGATCGAGCGGCACGCCGGCCTCATGGGCGATAGCGAGCAGATGCAGCGCCGCGTTTGTGGAGCCCGCCGTAGCGGAGACCACGATGACCGCATTGCGCAGGCTTTCCGCGGTGATGAATTGGCGCGCATTGCGGCCCGCCCGGAAGGCGTCAACCACCAGCCGCCCGGCCGCCGCGGCGGCGTCGGTTTTGGCCGGATGGGTGGCGGGAATATCGTTGAGCCCCATGGGCGATAGGCCTAAAAACGTCATAGCCAACGCCATGGTGTTCGCCGTGAACTGACCCCCGCAAGCGCCCGCGCCCGGGCACGCCGCGCGCTCAACCGCCTCAAGGCCCGCGTCATCCAACGCGCCGTTGGCGTGCGCGCCGATGGCTTCGAACACGTCTTGGATGGTGATGTCCCGCTCGCCTAGTCGACCAGGCCGAATGGAGCCGCCATAGACAATCACCGCCGGGATATCGAGCCGCGCCGCCGCCATGGCCGCCCCGGGGATGGTCTTGTCACACCCCACCAGGAACACCGCCGCATCCAGATGATGCCCGCGCACCGCCAGCTCAGCGGAATCCGCTACGCATTCGCGCGACATTAAAGACGCCCGCATGCCCGCAGCCCCCATGGCGATGCCGTCGGTCACCATGATGGTGTTGAAATCAACGGGGACCCCGCCGGCTTCCCTTATGCCTTGGCGCACCGGATCCGCGAGCGCGCGCAAATGCATGTTGCACGGGGTGACCGTCGACCACGTGTTGATGATCGCCACCATCGGACGGTCGAAGTCGCGATCGCTCAATCCGGTGGCGCGCAGCATGGCGCGGGCGTGGGTCCGGGCGCGGCCCTTGACGATGGCGTCGCTGGGTTTGGCGGTCATGATCTGGCTCGATCTCGCTGGGGTGGGCGTGGCCGAACCAAGAAAAACCCCCGGTCCGGGTCTCGGAGCGGGGGCGGTTGGGCGCGGGCGCTGTCAGCCTCGCGTCATCCCGCCCCCCGGGCAAGGAGGATGAGCGCAATCCCTACAAGACCGACCACAAGACCGCCGACAGCATCTGCGACGTCGTACCGCATAGCCTTTGCGCGAGCGCGGGTTTGCACCGGTTTCATCAATTTCGCCTCTTCCTTAGAAGTTTATGCTTTAAGCCTAAGCTCAATCCCGAATTTAAGGCAAGATATTTCTTAAAGCGTCAACGGAGCAATAACAGCGGAAAGAAAAAAGACCGCCCTCGTTGGAGGGCGGTCTTTGAAAGGCGCGAGCGCTTGCTGGGGGGACAAGCGATCGCGTTAGGCGCTATGGAAACCAATGGCTTGCGCCAAGCGGTTTCCAAATAGTCGCCCCGATGCCCGTGCGCGTCAGAGGGGGGCTGTGACGCGATAGGGGTCGCGTCAGTGCGCACGAGCGAAGTCTGGCCGTCACGCCCGGATCCAACGGTTGATGCGTCTTTTCCGGGCAAGGGCTGGAGGAGCCCTGGTCGTCATGCTTTTGACACTAGGAGTATGACCACGTTTTGTTATAGTTCAAATCGAAACGAACTTGGTTTTTCATAGCAGGAAGCTCAATGCGGCCCACCTTACGGCAATTGCAATATCTCGTCGCCATTGCGGAGACGGGACGGTTCAGTGACGCGGCGCGTCGGCTCAATGTGAGCCAGCCCAGCCTCTCCGCTCAAGTCGCCGAAGTGGAGGCTGAGCTGGGTGCTGCGTTAATCGAACGCGGTCGGCGCGGCGCGGTCATGACGCCCATTGGCGAGGCGGTGGTCCAGCGCGCCCGTCGGGTTCTCAGCGACGTCGAGGATCTCAAGCTCCTGGCGCGGCAATCCTTAGAGGGCTTGTTCGGACGCATGCGGTTGGGCGTGCTTGCTTCGGTGGGGCCCTATCTGCTGCCCAATGTGACCAAGCGCTTACACACCCAGTATCCGGAGTTCCGCATGGCCGTGCGCGAGGAGCGCACGATCGATCTGGAAGCGCATTTGCAGGACGGTCAGCTCGACACAGTGATCTCAACGCTTGAAGACCACCCCGGCCGCTCCTCCATGCGGTTGTTCGATGAGCGGCTATGGATTTGCGCCGCCCCGGACGACGTTTTGTCCCAAGACACCGCCCCGGTGCAGCTCTCCGACCTCAAAGGTCGGGGCTTGCTCAGCTTGGGTTATGGCCACCGGCTGACCACGATTATCGAAGACCTGGCGCGCCAGGCGGAAGGCTATGTCAGCATGGAGTATCAAGGCACCAGCTTGGACGCCATTCGGCAGATGGCGATCATGGGGGCCGGCGTCGCGATCCTGCCCAGCCTTTACGCCACGTCTGAGGCCCGCCGGGACCCGGATTTGGTGGTTCGCTTGATCGACCATCCGGGCGCAGCGCGCACCGTGTCGCTGATTTGGCGGTCGGAGTCGCCGCTGACCCAACCGTTTGAGACGCTGGGTGAAGTGCTCAGCGACGTCGCCCAAGACCTGCTATCCAAAGCCGACCGCGTTTAGCCGGGGGATGGGGTCGGTTTTGTGAAACCTCGGTCATAATCGAGGTTGCGGGCTGCAGCGGCGCGCTGAAATCTGCTTAACTCCAAACGATAGAACGGCTTGGAGCAAGTTATGGCGTCTTTTTGGCGCGCATTTGTACGTTTGGTTGTCTTCGGCGCGTGGGCCGCGCCAACGCTGGCGCAAGCCGCGCCTTGGGAGGCTCGGATCGACGCCGAGGCCGCACGGGCGGACATCCGGCTGGCGCGCGAGGCGCTGGAGGCGATCCATCCCGGATATGATCGCTATGCCGACGCCGCTGCGCTCGACGCGATGTGGACCGGGCTAGAGGCCCGCGCGGCGACGGGGATCAGCGGGGCGACGTTTTACGTTGAACTCTCCCGCGTGCTCAGCGCTCTGCGATGTGACCACACCAAAGCCGAGATCCCGCAAAGTTGGGAACGAGCGCGCGCTGAGGCGTCGTTTTTTCCCTTCCGTTTTGAGATCATAGACGGACGGGCCTTTCTTGTTGACGGGCTGGGCGCGGCGCACGGGGACGAATTAATCGCTATTGACGGCCGACCGGCGGCGGAAATTTTTGCGGCGATCCGTCCGCTGGTCGCCGTCGACGGCTTTACCGATTTCGCCGCTGACGAGGCGCTCGGCGCGTCGGGAGAGTATCTCGGCTCGGCGTTCGAACACTTTTATCCGCTGATCTATGGCGCGTGGTCGAACGCGACGGTCACCTTTGAGACCCTCGCCGGTGAGCGCCGATCCTTGGCCGTCCAGCCGATTGGGTTCGACGCCTGGCGCGCGCTCAACCATCCCAGCGGGGCGTATCGGACGAATTTCTCCGACGCGGTGGATTTTCGCCTCGAAGACGGGGTCGGTGTTCTGCGCGTCGATAGTTTCGTGAATTACCCCACGCCCGTGGACCCGGAAGCCATCTATGCGCCGATCTTCCAACGCCTCGCGGATGCGGGCGCGCGGGCCCTGGTGGTGGACACGCGGCTGAACGGCGGCGGTTCGACGGACGCTATGATGGCGCTGTTGCGCCATTTGAGCCCGGAACCTTTCACCCACCAAAAAGCGATTTACGTCAAAACCTTAGATTTGACCGCTTTCACGGAGCATCTGCAAACCTGGGACACCTCCGTGCTGAGCCCGGACCTGAACGGGTTCGTCCAAGAGGGTCCGGACGGCCGTCATCCGGGCTGGTTTCGGCTGAAGTCGGAGCTCGATCCGGTCAGCCTGGAGCCGCAAACCCTGTTAAGTCCGCGCTTTGGCGGGCCGGTCTACATTTTGTCCCATCCGCGCAACGCCTCCGGCGTCACCCATATGCTCAGCCGGCTCACCGGACTGGATGGGGTGGACGTCACGGTCATCGGCGAGGACACCGGCGGCAGCGCGCAAGGCGCGACCGCGGGCGTCCTGGTTTTCCTGGCTCTGCCGAATACAGGGATCCGCGTGCGCATACCGCTCTTTCGCCAATATCTCGATGTCGCCGACGCGCGCGAGGGCTACGGCGTGGCGCCGGATATTCGGGTCGTGCGGAGCCGGGAGGCTTTAATCAACGGCGCGGACCCTGTGCTGGAGCGTGCTTTGGCGATCGCCGCGCAGGCGTCTTAGAGCCGCTTCAATTTAATCCGAGTCGAAAAGCGGCTCTAAGTCTTTGGTTTATAGCCTTTTCAAACCGCAAAACCGCTTACACTTTTGCCGAAAACGCTCTATCGCTCCGAAAGGCCCCAAGCTTTGCGATGAAACGCCCAGGCGTCGGCGATGATTGTGGGGATGTCCGATCGTTTCGGCTTGAAGCTCAAAAGATCGCGCGCCCGCTCCACCCGGGCGTAAAGCGCAGTGACGTCCCCAGGCCGGCGGGCTTCGATCGTGTGCGGGACCGCCCGGCCCGTCGCGTGCTCCACGGCGGCTAACACCTTGCGGACGCTAACGGGCTGGCCCGTCCCAAGATTACACACGATCGGCTCTGGCGCCGCGGCTAAACGCTCCAGCGCGGCCAAATGGGCCTCGGCCAGATCGCTCACATGGACATAGTCGCGCAAGCAGGTGCCGTCAGGCGTGGGATAGTCTTCGCCGAACAGTTTCATAGGGCCCCCCAACCCAGCGGCAGCCTTTAACGCGTTGGGGATCAAATGGGTTTCGGGATCGTGCTCTTCACCATGATAACCTTCGGGATCCGCGCCCGAGGCGTTGAAATAGCGCAGAATCGCGGGCCTAAGGCCGCTCGCTTTGGCCTCGGCGAGCAGCAAGTCCTCCACCGCCGCCTTGGTGCGCGCGTAAACCGAGGCTGGCGCACGCGGCGTGTCCTCGTCAAACGGCGGTTGGGCGTCGCCATAAACCGCGCAGGTGGAGGAGAAGATGAACCGGTTCACCCCGGTCTCCGCCATGGCGCCGAGCATGGCGACCACTCCGCCCACATTGTTGTCGTAAAAGGCGGTGGGGTAGCGCTCCCCGAAGCCCACTTCGATGGAGGCGGCGAAATGCATCACAGCGAACGGCGCGTGATCGCGCAGTGCGGACGCGACGGCGGGTTTGTCGCGAATATCGCCCTCGACTAAGGGGCCATAGCGCACATTGTGCCGATGCCCGGCGGAAAAATTGTCAAACACCACCGGCGTATAGCCCGCCGCCGCTAAGGCCTTGCAGGCGTGGGCGCCCACATAGCCTGCGCCCCCAGCCACCAAAACGGTGTTCGATGTCGCGGTCATGGTTGAAGGCGCGCCGACCGGGGGGCGACCGGGCTCACCTCAGTCGACCTCAAAGGTCAGGGTCGCCCAATTGGATTCATAATCCGCGTCCGTATCGTCGGCGAGCTTTTCCATATGAATGAGCGTGAGGTACCAGACACCTGCGCGGCTGAGCTCAAACGCGGCGCGGCCGGTGTTATCGGTGCGCATCTGAACCGCGCGCGCGTGGTCGCCCGCGCCATCCTCGCCCTCGAACCCGGCATAGCTGGCGTAGACCAGTTGACCGGGCACGGGTTCGCCCGAACGCAGGACCTGGAACGCGACGCGATCGCCGGTGTCGAGCGCTGTGGGGTTTTCCGCCAAGACGATCTCCACCGGATAGTCCAAGGCCTTTGCGAAATCGTCCGAGCGCGTGTCGCCCACTTGAACGATGGTGCGCACATGCTTGGAATACCGCTCGCGCACCGGGTCCGGCGACGTCTCGGCGTCAAACGCGGCCAAAGCGTCTAATACCCCGTCATGCTTGAGGTATCCGGTAAACGCCTCCACGCTCAGCGCAATGATCCGCGGGCGGGTGGACACGCCTATGGCGTAGGTTCCGGCCGCCTCGATCGTGTGGGAGAGGAGGGTGGTCGCGCCCTCGTCCGTCCATTGATCGACTGTTGGATGGCGGGTCGATCCGCCGCCTAAGACGGTGACATCGCGCATGCGGTCGCGGTCGATCGTGTTGTCGCTCCTCTCAAACGTGCCGTTGACCAGTTCGATTACGGCGGTCGCGCCGGGCTCAAGCTGATAGCGGGTCGGTTTGAGGAACATCTCATGGGCGCCCGCGGGCAAGGCGCCGCTTAGGGCGCATAGGCCGAGCATGGCGAAGCGACAAAAACGCGCGATCATAATCGGAACTCCCCTAAATCCTGCGGGCTAGACGCCCGGTCTCCCCCGGCGCGGGCTTACGCCGCCCCAGGCCTGGCGTCCAGTCGGCTCGGGGGCCAATGGCGCGCACAGGTTTAATCGGTCGGTTGGGGGCGGTAGGGCTCTTCGCGGACCGTGTGCGCTAAAACGATCTTAAAGAATAGGCACGGAATGAACCACTCCAGCCCGGCGCCCAGCCCTAAGCCGTAAGCGCTTACCCCTGACGCTGTGACCACAATGGCGGTCGCGATCGGACGGCGAAGATAAAGCGGGGCGGCGAGGGTGGCGGCGACGCCTGCGACCAGCGCAATATACCAAAAGACGCCGATCCAGAGTTCGGACCCGAACGCCCAGGCCGCGAGGATGGGATGAATGTGCGTCGCGCTAAACACGAACGGCCGTTTAACCCATCTGACGAAGCCGGTTTCTTGGGGTTGGCGGGGCGCGTTGTAAAACCGCTTACAAGAATTGAGCATGTTGGCGACCGCGCCGCCCGCAATGTCGAAAACGAATAGGGCAAGCAGGGGGAGCCGCCATCCATAAGCGATTGGATTGTCCCCGAGCCGCAAGAACCCCACCAGGGCGATGGTGGCGAAGGCGGCGAACCCGTAAGCGAGCCCGCGTTCACCGACGGGCGCGCCCGCCCCGGTTAGCCCATCGGCGCGACCGGAATACCGCCAGTCGATATGGACGCTGTTTGTCATGGTTTGAGCGCTCCCCGCCCCATCCTCTCAAGCCTCCAACCCTAGGGCAAACCGCGCCATCGCCGCGCGCCGGCGCCGGCTTGTCGCCGGGTCACGCCAGGATTTGCTTGCGGTAGCGGCCCGGGGAGACGCCCATATGCCGGGTGAAGGCGTTGGTCATGTGTTGCTGGCTGGAGAACCCGCAATCCACCGCGATTTCCGCGAGCGAGGCGGGTCCCTTGAGCAAATCGCGCACTTGTTTGATCCGGGCCTGCTGAACGAACTCATGGGGGGAGAGCCCAAGCTCGGCGCGAAAGCGCCGTTGGAAATGAAATTTCGACAGGCCCACATGGCGCGCCACCGCGTCTAGGGACACGTTTTCGGCCTGACGCTCCAGCAAATAGGCTTTCGCTTTCGCCACCATGTCGGCGTTCGGTTGGGGCGGTGGGGCCGCGACCACCGCTTCAGCCTCCCGAGACCGGCTAGAATAGCGGCGTAGGATATGGGTGGCGATCACCTGGTCGAAACTGTCCAGCATGAGCGCGGAGGCTGGGTCGTCGCTCGCCATTTCCGCTAGCAGGATTGGGGCGAGCGCTGCAATCACCTCGTCGTCTACGCAGATCCGATCGAGGATTTCGACGTCACCCGCTTTGAAGCCAAAACCTTCTTCGGCGATCCCGCGTAAGGTGGCGTCATCCATATAGATGTCCAGCACGTCGATTTCGCCGCCCAAATCCCATTCGCTGGCGCGGAAGGCGGGCAGGACGGTGGTGTGGCGCAGCTTGTTCACGATCCCCGAGAGCTGGCCCTCATAAAACCGCTTGACCGTGTTGCTGCCGCCCAGTTGGAAGCCTAGTGTGTGGTCCGCGGCGCCAGATATCCGAAAGACCCCAGTGGATTCTTGGAGTAACCGAGCTGCGCGAAGACGTTGTCCGTCTAGCGTCTGGAGTTCGCTTAAGATTATGTCCGTGCGCCGCAATTCTTCATTGAAGCGTCGTTTAATTGGAGGCCTCACAGTATCTCGCCCAGCACCGCCTGACATTTAAATGATCGATAAAATCTAGATTACACGAAACTGGGCTGGAATCGATCGGTATTCGTGTCGCGAGCGCATGGCGGACGGGCCCGCGCAAGATCATGTAAGCGTGAGCGGGTGTAAGACGGCTGTGAAATTCGCGGTTAAACAGCGCCTCATGACGCTCAGCCTCGCCACCCTTCCAAGCGCTTTCTCGGTCGCTTTACAAACCGCATCGGTGTTTTTGCGGTTGCGCGTCAACCCTAAGCCCTCCTATCGCAAGAAAGTTGATCCGATGATCCAGAATAACGATATGGTGTCGTTCGCCCACGACATCAGAAATATTCTCACACCGGCGTTGATGTCTGCGGAATACCTGGAGACGCTGAACCCGAGCGGCCATAAGCGTCATACCGACCGGATTTTTAAGGCGATCGATAAAACGGTGGAAATTTGTAACGCCGCGCTGAAGGCCTCCGCGCCTTGCGCGCTTTCGGTTTTTGACGCGGTCTCCTTGTCGAGCGTTTTGACAGACGCGGTTGAACTCGCAATCCCGCATCCGAACGGCGGCCTGACGGTGTCGATTAATGTGCTGGGCGAGGATTGGGTTGGGCTGGACGGCCATGCGCTCTGTCGAATGGTGTTCAACCTGGTCCGGAACGCCTCAAATGCGCTCAAAGGTCAAGCGGACGCGAAAATCACGCTCGACGCCACGGCGATGGGCGGGCTGTTGATCTTGTCGGTCAACGACAATGGTCCGGGGCTTCCCGCGGCGGTCGTTGAGCAGTTAAACTCAAAATTCACAGCGCCGATCGTTCACGCCGCACGCCGGTGTTTTGGGCTTGCCGCGACTGCGAGCTTGGCGGAAAGCCTGAAAGGCGAATTGATGTTACGCGCGAGTTCAGCCCAAGGTACGGAGTTCGCCATGGTCATCCCTTACACCGCGTGTGCGTAGCGCCAAATCCGGCGCTTTCGGAAATCCCGCTTGCGCCGCGCCCGCCCCTGTGACAGCAAATGTTATATTATAACATTTGGGCGGTCGCGGAGCGATCATGTTTCATTCGAAAACGCTCGATCGCGGGCTAGACAGCGCAGCAATGGGTCTCGCCAATTTGTGCCTGGCCCATTGTTTGGCGTTGCCGCTCTTGGCCGCCGTCTTACCGGTGTTCGGCCCTCTGGCGGAGAATGAGTTCATTCACCGTATCTTCGTGGTTCTTGCCGCGCCCCTGTCGTTGATCGCGCTCCTTCGGCCCCCCGCGTACGGGCCGACATGGACCATCGGTGGATTGATCGTCGTAGGGTTTAGCTTGCTGTGCGCGGCGGCGTTTGTGCCTGCTTTGCATGAGGTGGAGACGCCGGTCACTGTGCTCGGCGCACTCGTTTTGTCCGCTGGCCATGGGGTGCGCTGGTGGCGTTGTCATCGCTCGGCGACCACGCCGCCGGCGGGTGGCGCCTAGCCCCCGGCGCCCGCGCGGCTCGCCTGCCGGATCGCGCGGAATTCATTGCCCTCATACCACTCGGGCCAATCCTCGGTGTTCGCCAGTTCGACCCCGAGGTCATGGAAAAGCGTTAAGTCCTCGACCATGCCGGCGAAGTCCCAGGTGTCTGGATCATACTCATCGGCGACGCTGTGATAGCGCTCCGCGCGGTAGCGCGCCTCGACAGCTTCGCCATGGGCTGAACCGAGCTGGCGATGGTCGATCCCGTTCTTGGCGTAGAGCATGGGCGCGCCGCGTTTGGCGAAATTGACGTGGTCGGAGCGATAATAATAGCCCGCTTCGGGGTTGGGGTCCGGCGCCAGCACGCGGCCTTCGGCGGCGGCGAGGCGAGCCAAACGATCTTCGAGCTCGGACGCGCCGAAGCCGATGACTTGCAGGTCGTGGGTCGGCCCGAGCGGCACAAGCGCGTCGATATTCACTCCACCCACAATTTGACTCAGCGGCGCCAAGGGGTTTTCGCCAAAATAGTCTGAGCCGAGCAATCCCGCCTCCTCTGCGGTCACGGCGAGGAACAGGACCGAGCGGTCAAGCGGCTCCGCGCGCCCCGCCATCGCCTCGGCAATCTCTAAGATGCTCGCGACGCCCGTTGCGTTGTCCACCGCGCCGTTAAAAATCCGGTCCTCGCCGGTCTGAGCTTGGCCCAAATGGTCCCAATGAGCGGTGTAGAGCACATATTCGTCCGGTCGCTTTGCACCGCGCAGCACCCCGGCCACATTGCGCGAGACGGTCTGGGTATGGGTCGTCACAAGCTTTGCGGAGGCTGATAGTCCCGCTAACGGCACGGGCGCGAACTCCGGTTCCGCCGCAGCGTCTTTCAGTGCTTGGAAGTCCAACCCCGCTTGATCAAATAACGCCAACGCCGCATCCCGGTGCAACCAACCTTCGAGTGCGGGCCGCCCTGCGCCGGCGTCCGCCCGTTTGAGGTCAAGCTGGGGGCCCGACCAGCTTGAGCGCACCACATCCCAGCCATAACTGGCCGGCGCTGTTTCGTGGATCACCAACGCGCCCGCGGCGCCCTGGCGCGCAGCTTCCTCGAACTTGTAGGTCCAACGGCCGTAATAGGTCATGGCCGGGCCGGTGAACCGGTCCTCGTCAGGTTTCGCAAAGCCCGGGTCGTTGACCAGCATGACCACCAATTTGCCGCGCACATCGAGCCCGGCATAGTCGTTCCAGTCATACTCCGGCGCCACCGCGCCATAGCCGACAAAGACGACGTCAGCCGCCTCAAATCCGGTGTCGCTTTGAACGCGCTTGGTCCAAATCACCGCCTCTTCGCCCAGCGTGAGGGCTCGTTCGCCGTCCGGCCCGCGAACCAACAGCCCGGAGGCGGTTTCGTTCAAGGTCGCTTCCACAATCGGCACGGCTTGGAAAAGTCCGTCGCGGGTGACCGGCTCCAATCCGACCCGGGCCATCTCCTCAGCGATCCACGCGCTCGCCCGTCGTCCCCCCGCCGTTCCCGGCGCGCGGCCCTGCATGGCGTCGTCTGCAAGGGTTGCGACGCGGCGCGCGAGGTCTTCGGCTTGGATCGGCGTCGCAACGCGATCCGCGGACCCTGAGGCGTTGGGGTCAGCGCAACCCAAAGCGGCCAGGCTGAGCGCGCCCGCGCTCAGCGCAAATGTGATGGTTCCGCGCATGAGTTCGCCTTTCCCCCGATTAAATCCCGCCTTATGACAGCGCGCCCGCGCGCTGGAGGCAAGAGGAGCCCGTCATGACCGAGCCAGCCCCCGCTTCTGACGTCGCCCCCCCGGAGCGGAAGGTGTGGGACGCCGCCGTGCGCTTAACGCATTTAGGCTTCGCCGTCTGCGTTTTGGGGTCTTGGGCAAGCGCGCAGGCTGATGCGATGCAGGTCCATTTCTATTTCGGCTACGCCATGTTGGGGCTTTTGACGTTTCGCATCGTTTGGGGCGTCGTGGGATCGCGGCATGCGCGGTTTCGCCATTTCGTCAAAGGCCCCGCCAAGGTGGCCGCTTATGCGCAAGCCTTGCGTCGCGGGGATGGGGCCCAAACCGTGGGCCATAACCCCTTAGGCGCGATCTCAGTGCTTGTGCTCTTAGGGTTATTGGCGGCCCAGGCGATCTCGGGCTTATTCGCCAGCGACGATATCTTGTGGGCGGGTCCGTATAATGGCGCGGTGGATCAGGCCACGGCGCGCAACTTCACCAATTATCATCACATCAACTACCGGCTGCTTGTCGGCGCGATCCTGATCCATGTTTTCGCCGTGGGGTGGTATGTGGCCTTCAAGCAGCAGGACGTGTTCTGGCCGATGGTCAGCGGCAAAAAGTCAGCGAGCGTGGTCCCGAAAAGCGAAGCCATCGGCGCTGAGGACTGGCGCCGTATCGCGTTGGTCGCCGCGGCGAGCGCCGTCGCGGTCTATGGGGTGATCGCCAGCGCGCCGCCCCCCGCGGCTGGCGATTGGGGATATTGAGGGGGCGAGGCGGATTAACCGTGCCCGCCCCCGTCGCTTTATTCTTCCCGATAGGCGTCGTGGCAGGCGCCGCAGCTTTGGCCCAACGGCCGAACGGCGGCCAGCGTGGTGTCCTTGTCCCCGCTTTCCGCTGCCGTGACAAAGGCTTGGGCGGCCTCCATCAGTCCGGCGATTTTCGCGTCAAAGCCGGCCGCGTCCGCCCAGATTTTATCCAAGGCTTCGGTTTCCACGTCCGCGCCCCGTGTGTCGGTGGCGAAAGCGTCCTCCATCATACCCGCTAGAGCAAGGATCCGCGCCCCATGGGTCTGGGCGCGTTCGGCGTCAAAGTCGACCAACCCGCGCGCCATGCCGCCAAGGGGCCCCAGATTCCAGGCCAGCAATTTGACGACCGACTGACGGGTGTCTACGGCGCGTTCGGCCTGACGCTCGGTCAACTCCTCGGACTGCGCCAAGGCGGGGGCGGCGGCGACGAAAACCGCGGCCGAAAGCAGAATCGATTTCATGTAAGCTCTCCGATCACTCGAACCCCACTGCCCGGGGCGTTACGCACGCGCTGCAGGTGCGCGTGTTCGGCGCAATGGTTCGTCGGAATCCCGACACGTCAACGCGGCGGAAACCCTCGCGGGCGCCTAGCGGTCGAGTTCGCCAAGCAAACGTCGGATCGAATTGGGCTGAGCCAACGCGCCGCGGGCGACGTCGAGATTAATGAGCTGCAAGTCCGCCTCGCGCGCGTTTAAGCGCCGCGGATTGAGGTCCGCATCCGTGCCCATTAGGGCCGCTGTCCAGTCCCCGGAAATGTAAAACGGCGTAGGCATGAAAAAGGGCGCGAATTGCGGCCATCGCGGCGCGAGCGCTGTGAGCAGAGCCGCATAGCTCGCCCCATGGAAGTATTCGCTGCCCAAAACTTGCGCCGCCACCCCGCCCGGGGTCAGGGCGGCCCTCAGGTCGGTATGGAAGGCTTCGGTGATGAGCGGACCCGCAACCGGTTCTCCGGGCACGACCGCCTCGCACACGTCTGTAGAATCGATCACCACAACATCAAAGGCGCCTGGGTGGGCGGCCAAATACGCTGCCCCGTCGCCGATCTCGACCTCCACCCGCGGATCGTTCAAACCACGAGCAATATGCGGGAACCAGCGCCGGGAGAGCTCCACGACGCCCGCGTCAAGCTCGGCGAGCACGATCCGTTCCACATCCGCGTGCTTGCAGATCTCGGTGACGACCCCGCCATCTCCGCCGCCGATCACGAGGACGGATCGCGGCGTGTCCACGCACGCCATGGGGATGTGCGCCATATGCTCGTGGTACACATGATCGGTCCGTTCGGTCATCATCACGAGCCCGTCGATCGTCATGATCCGACCGTGCTGTGCGGTCTCAAAAACGGCGATGGTTTGGAATGGCGTGACTTTTCGCTCCAGAAGCGCGGTGACTTCGAAAAACGCTCCGTAAGAGGGGTCATGGTGCTCGTAAATGCGCGCAAATGCGCCGGAGGCGTCTTCGGTCATGGGCGTCTTCCAGGCGGCGTGACAAAGTGCGCAGGCATAGGGGGTTGAGGCGAGGCCGGTCAAGACAAACGCATTGTTTCAAAGCTCTATCGACCGGCTCACGCGGACGTGTCGTATAATTTGACTGCATCCGCCAGGTGAACAGGCGTCAGAGATTCGTGTAACCTCTGCACGAGGGCGAACGTGCGCGCGCAACGAACGCGTGGACTACGGCTTTGCGAAAGGGAAAACGGCTATGGCGACGGCGGTCAGTCTAGCGGGGGTCAGCGGCGGCGTTCTGGGGCAAATCCACGAGGCCTACACCGCCGCCCAGCGCGGTGATTTTGGCGCGTTCGCCGCGGTGCAAGCGAGCGGAACGCTCGGCGGCGCGATTTTAGGGGATCAGTTCGTCATCATCGACGTGACCGCGGCGGACGGCGACGGGGCGGCTCTTCTGCAGGTCTTGGAAGCACTGGGGCTGCAAAGCGGGGCGTCTTTCGGGGCTTTGGCCTCCGGGGCGTTTCCGATCGCAAACTTGCCGGCCTTGGATGATTTGTCCGGCGTTCGCGCCGTCACGCCAAGCTTATTCACCACCAATTCGGTGTCTCCTGAAGAGCTGGGCTTAGCCGCGACCGAGTTCGAATTGGACCCCGCCTTAGCGGCGAGCGGATTTGGCGAAGGCTCGGTCATTAACGAGGGCATCTTCGCTCACAATGTTGATGTTTTAAGGACAGCCTTTGGGGTGGACGGGTCCGGCGTCACGGTCGGGGTTATTTCGGACACCTTCAATGCGACAGGCGGGTTAGCCGCCGACATCGCCAGCGGCGACTTACCCGCCGATATCGAAATCATTCTCGACGCCCCCAGCGGCACCGACGAGGCGCGCGCGCTGTTGCAATTGGTGTTCGATTTGGCGCCCGGCGCAGACTTGCTGGTGTCCGGCATCAACGCCTCCAGCCGCGCCGGTTTCGCCCAAACGATCTTGGATCAGGCGGAGGCGGGCGCCGACATCATCGCTGATGACATCTTCTTCTTCACCGAAACTGTTTTCCAGGACGGGATTATCGCTCAAGCGGTCGACCAGGTCGCTGAGGACGGCGTTTTATTCTTCTCCTCGGGCGGCAATAACGGTCGAGACGGCTTCCGCGACGCGTTTCGAGATTCCGGGATTACGGTGAGCGCCAGCGGTGAGGGCGGATCGACCAGCGGAACCGCGTTCGATTTTGATCCCGGCGTGGGTGTCGACACCCAGCAACTGATACTGGTCGATCCGGGCGACGAATTCACGCTGATCATCAGCTATGACGATCCGTCATTCATCGCCACAGGCGGCCAAGCCTCGCCGGATACCGATATCGACGCGGTCATCCGCGACGCGGCCACCGGCGAGGTCTTAGCGGTGGCGGACACCGATAACCTCGCCTTTGGAGAGCCAACCGAAGGCTTTGTCGATTTCGTCGTTCCCGACGGGGTCACCGCGATTAATTTAGAGATCATCGTCGCCGCGGGCGACGCCCCGCAGAATATCGCCTACACCTTGCTTGAAGCGCCGTCCTCGGTGGTCATCGCGGAGTTCGACACCGAGGGGCCCACAGCGTTTGGCCATACGGTCGCGGAAGGCGCGTTCGGCGTTGCTGCGGGCTTTTTCGAATTGGCCGAGCCGGACAATCCGTTCGGCGTATCGCCGACGCCGCAAGGCAATTTCTTCACCTCGAACGGTCCGGCGACGATCTTTTTGGACACCGACGGCAATCGTTTGGCGGAGCCAGAGGTCCGGATCGGATCGTTTTTCACCGCCGCAGACGGGGTTTCGACGTCTATCGACACGTTCGATCCGTTTTTCGGGACCTCCGCGTCGGTCGCCCAAGCCGCCGGCATTGCGGCTTTGCTGAAGTCCGCCTTCCCGGAGGCGACCCCCGACCAAATCATCGAGTCCCTCGTCGCCACAGCGGCGGACATTCAAGTCCTTCAAGCGTCCATTTTCGGCGCAGGGCCCGACATTGTGCTGCCCGAGGGGTTTGATAACGACACTGGCGCCGGGTTTATCCAGGCCGACGCAGCGGCGTTCTTCCTTGAGGAGTTGTTGAGCGAGGCTCCACCGCCGCCGCCCCCTCCGCC
>JBHJGU010000055.1:0-7675 GCA_050331475.1 Maricaulaceae bacterium
ATTTTTAAGGTTTAGTCGTCCCCGGCGTGTTTGATCGGCGCGCCGCGTGAAGCGTCGCTGCGCTCGCGCCACTCCTTACCGGGCTTGAAAAACGCCACGCGTTTTTCTTTCACTTGAACCGGTTCGCCGGTGCGCGGATTGCGTCCCACCCGCGCGGGCCGTTCGCGCACGGAAAACGCGCCGAAGCCGCGCAGCTCCACGCGCTCGCCCCGCTCCAGCGCCTTGGCGATTTCTTCAAAAATGGCGCTGACGACCCGCTCGACGTCGCGCTGGAACAATTGTGGATTTTCGGCCGCCAATTTGGCGATCAACTCGGATTTGATCATGTGGTCCTCCCCTCGCAGACTTTAGGCTGGCGCAGGCGAGGGGGAGCGTCAAGTGGTTGGCGTTGGTCGTAAAACAAAGGCCGGCCCTGGGATGGGCCGGCCTTGCGCCTGCAGGGTTTGGTGCAGACGCTATTCGCGGCCGCGCAGCGCCTCGCCCAGAATGTCGCCCAAGCTCGCCCCGGAGTCGGCCGAGCCGTATTGCTCGATGGCCTCTTTCTCCTGGCTAATGTCCAGCGCTTTGATGGAGACGCCGACCCGGCGCGCGGCTTTGTCCACATTGGTCACGATGGCGTCGACCTTGTCGCCGACGGCGAACCGCTCAGGCCGCTGCTCGCCGCGATCCCGCGACAGATCGGATTTGCGGATGAAGCTTTTGAGCGAATTGTCCGCGCCGAAGGTGACTTCGATGCCGCCCGAAGTCACTTCCGTGACGGTGCAGGTCACCACTTCGTTGCGACGCAATTCGCCCGACGCCATGGGGTCGGAGCCCAATTGCTTGAGCCCTAGAGAAATGCGCTCTTTCTCGACGTCCACATCAAGAACTTTGGCCTCAAGCACATCGCCTTTATTGTAGTTTTTAATCGCCTCTTCGCCCGGAAGCTCCCAGTCCAGATCGGACAAATGGATCATGCCGTCGATTTCTTCGTCGATGCCTAAGAATAAGCCGAATTCGGTGATGTTCTTAACCTCGCCCTGGACGGTCGTGCCCACCGGGTATTTGGCGATGAAGGCCTCCCACGGGTTGGCCATGCACTGCTTCACGCCCAAGGAGATGCGGCGCTTGTCGCTGTCCACGTCCAAAACCATGACTTCGACTTCTTGGCTGGTCGAGACGATCTTGCCCGGGTGCACGTTCTTCTTGGTCCAACTCATTTCAGAAACGTGGACCAGGCCTTCCACGCCCGGTTCAAGCTCCACAAACGCGCCGTAATCGGTGATGTTGGTCACCCGGCCGCTGAAGCGCGCGCCGGCGGGGTATTTCAAGCCCACGCCTTCCCACGGATCGGACTGAAGCTGCTTCATGCCCAACGAGATCCGCTGGGTGTCCGGATTGATCTTGATGATCTGGACTTTCACCTGATCGCCGACCGCGAGCACCTGGCTGGGGTGGTTGACCCGGCTCCAGGACATGTCGGTGACGTGCAAAAGCCCGTCAATGCCGCCCAGATCGACGAATGCGCCATAGTCGGTGATGTTTTTGACCACGCCCTCGCGGACTTCGCCCTCGCCCAATTGATTGATGAGTTCAGCGCGCTGCTCGGCGCGGCTCTCCTCAAGCACGGCGCGGCGGGAGACCACAATATTGCCCCGCGGACGGGCCATTTTGAGGATGGCGAAGGGTTGGTCTTTGTCCATCAGCGGGCCGACATCGCGAACCGGGCGGATATCCACTTGGCTGCCCGGCAGGAACGCACCCGCGCCGCCCAGATCGACGCTGAACCCGCCTTTGACCCGCCCGACAATGCGACCGGTCACCGGCTCTTGTTTCTCGAAGGATTTCTCTAAACGGTTCCAAGCATCCTCGCGGCGCGCTTTCTCGCGGCTGAGAATGGCGTCGCCGAGCGCGTTTTCGATCCGGTCCAAGTAGACGTCCACGTCTTGGCCCGCCTCAATCGGCTCTTTTTCTCCATTGACCGTGAATTCGCGCAGCGGAATGCGGCCTTCCGTTTTCAGGCCGACATCAATCACCACAAAATCGTTTTCAATTGCGGTGATGCGGCCGCTGACGACTTGACCCTCCTCGAGCGCTTGCCCGGTGAGGCTCGCTTCGAGCATGGCGGCGAAATCGTCGGTGGAAGGGGACAATGAGGTTTGAGACATTGACGCGGAGGCTCCAAATCAGTCAGGTTTAGGCCGGTCGGTTGATTCCGACGGTCTTGCCGCACGCCCATCGCACGGCCAAAACGCTTTTACTGTACACGAAAATACGCCCGACGCCGACCGTATCCGGTCCGCGCGGCCGTGAACCCACAATCAAACACGCTCACCGCACGGCCCAAGACCCGCACCGCGATCGGATGATTGAGTGTCGTCGCCTAAGCGTTCCACGCCGTCTCAACGACAGCGATCGCTTGGTCGACGGCCGCGTCTATACTCAGTTCGGTCGTGTCAAGCAAGACGGCGTCGGGGGCGCGCTTCATCGGCGCGTCTCGGCGTTCGGTGTCGCGGCGATCGCGGTCGGCCAAGTCCGCGCGCAGCTTGGCTCGGTCCACCCCTTCCCCGCGGGCTTCGAGGTCGAGCGCGCGGCGTTCGGTGCGCGCGTCCAAGCTTGCGGTGACGAATAGTTTGACCGGCGCGTGGGGCTCAATCACCGTGCCGATATCGCGCCCGTCCAAAATGGCGCCCCCGGGCTGGGCGGCGAAGGCGCGCTGCCAATCGACCAGCGCGGCGCGAACCGAGCCGTGCGCGGCGACTTGGGAAGCGAGCGCGCCGATCTTCGCCGAGCGCAAATCGGGGTCGGCCAGGATCGCATCGTCGAGCGCGCGCGCGTGCTGCGCGGCCAGCATGGCGTCGGCTGGGTCCGCGCCGGCGCGCGTTAGGCTCAAGGCGGTTGCGCGGTAAAGCGCTCCGGTGTCCAGAACCGGCAATCCGAAGAGGGCGCCAAGGCGTTTGGCGATTGTGCCTTTGCCCGACCCCGCGGGTCCGTCAATGGCGATGATCATGACATCGCGGCCGGCTCAAATCGTGCGCCCAGCGTGGTCATCAGGTCGAAAAAATTGGGGAAGCTGGTGGCGATCATACTGGCGTCGTCGATTGTGGCGCCGCGCTGGGCGGCGAGGCCGAGAACCAGCCCGGCCATGGCGATGCGGTGATCGTGGTGGGTTTCGATGACACCGCCGCCGGGAACCCCCGCCGGCCCCCGTCCTTCGACCACCAGCCCGTCCTCCAAGTCTTCTACGGTCACGCCATTGGCGCGGAGCAGGGCCGCGGTGGCGGCCAAACGGTCGCTCTCTTTCACCCGAAGCTCCGCAAGCCCGCGCATAACCGTGCGGCCTTCGGCGAAGGCGGCGATCACTGCGAGGATCGGGAACTCGTCCACCATAGCGGGCACCCGATCGAGCGGAACCTCAACGCCCTTGAGCGTCCCGAAGCGGGCCGTCATCACGCCCACCGGCTCGCCGCCGGTCTTCCCGTCTGGGGCAATTGTCATATCCGCGCCCATGTCGCGCAGGGTGTCGTAAAGCCCGGTGCGGTGGGGGTTCAGCAATACCCTTGACACTGACACCGCGCTCTGCAGGCAGATCAGCGCCGCCGCGATCGGAAAAGCCGCGGAGGAAGGGTCCCCGGGCACAGTGACGTCGATCGCGTTCAGGCGGGTTGGGCCGGCAAGCTGGATCCGTGCGCGCGGGCCGTCGCGCTCAACGCTTAAGTCCGCGCCCATGGCGAGCAGCAGGTTCTCCGTGTGATCGCGGGTGGCGTGGGCCTCTTCCACCACGGTTGCGCCGGTTGCGCGCAGGCCCGCGAGCAGAACCGCAGATTTCACCTGCGCCGAAGCGATCGGCGGGGCGTAGGTTTGGGCTTTCGGCTCCGCCGCGCCTTGTAAGGTGAGCGGCAAATAGCCGGAGCCCCGCGCCAGAGCCTGGGCGCCGACGGCTTTGAGCGGTGCGAGGACGCGGCTCATCGGTCGGGCGCGCAAGCTTTCATCGCCGGTGACCGTGGCGGTGACGGGCGCGCCGGCCACCGCGCCTAGGGTCAACCGCACGCCCGTGCCCGCATTGCCGAAGTCAAGCACGTCTGCAGGGTCGCGCCAGCGGTCGTGTCCGGGGCTGGCGACCCGCCAAACGCCGTCCTCCGATCGGGTGACGTCCGCGCCCAACGCCCGGACGGCGCCGATGGTCGCCAAAATGTCCGCGCCCTCTAGGAGGCCTTGGACGCGGGTCTCGCCCTCGGCCAAAGCGCCAAACAAAATCGCGCGGTGAGATAAAGACTTATCGCCGGGCGCGCGCACATTGCCGTTTAAGCCCGCGCAATTTGGCGCGAAAACCGGGCCGCGCGCGAGGGTGTGTAAATCGGTCATTGGCAACGTCCCAGGGCGCGATAAAGGAATTTGGTTTTGACAGGACGCCCGGGGCATGGCAACCGACCGCGCCGCACGTGAAAAGGGACGTCCATGCCGAAACCTGAACTTGGTGAGAAACAGCTCTGCCCAAATTGCGGCGCGAAGTTCTATGATCTCGGCCGTCGTCCGGCGGTTTGCCCCAAATGCGCCCACGAATTCGACCCGTCTGAAATCCCCACTCGCGGTGGACGCGGCCGCAAGGCCGCTGAGACGGCGGTTAAAGAGGAAACGGAGGCGCCCGAAGCCGAAGACGAGAAGGACGACGAGGCGACCTGCGAGCCAGAGGACGCCGAGGACGCCAAGGAAATCGATCTGGAAGCCGACGCGCCGCCACCGACCTCGAGCGATGATGACGATGAGGACGAGGTGGACGATCTGGAGGCGGGCGGCTTCTCCGATGCGGACTCGGACGTGGACGACGACACTGAGGAAGAGGGCGAGGGCGTTGCGTTCATCGAAGATGACGACGACGACAGCCTGGATGACGATTTCACCGCGGTGGATGACGACGAGGAGACCGACGACTGATCCAACCGGTCGCCAAAAGGCTTGATCCGCCGCGTTGGGACCGGTACACACCGCGCTCTCGCGCGGGCGACCGCAGCGCAAGGGGCCATAGCTCAGTTGGGAGAGCGCGTCGTTCGCAATGACGAGGTCGGCGGTTCGATTCCGCCTGGCTCCACCATTTTCGATCTCACGCGAGTTCGCTGCGCTCACCGCTCCGATGGGGCGGCGAACGGTCGCCGGCGCCCGGTCGGGCGCTGGATGCCGGTTCGAGGATTGTTCTCTCACCTCCACCATTTTTGTTTGCGGGTAGCCGCCACACCAACCCTACCCGCGGGGTTCCGGTTCGAGGGGTCGCCTCTGACCTCCACCATTTTTTTGATCTCACGCGGGTTCGCTGCGCTCACCGCTCCGATGGGGCGGCGTTGAGGCTCCCCCGCGCGAAGCGCACTTAAGGCTGAAACCGGGGTCATGGACGGTTCACGGGAAGCCCGAGAGGAAGGCGTCTCCAACGTCAATGCGAAACGCGATGCGACGGGTGCGGCGCAGCTCGCCCGTGAAACCTTTGCCCGTTCCGCGGCGTTGTATCCTGCGCAACGCGGCCTTGACCTGACGCTCTGGGATCACCACCTTCTCACGCCGCGCGGGGGCGCATGAGAACGCGTCGCGGTTGATCCGAAGAGGAGACGAACCGATGTCGAACACCCAATCCTTGGCTTTGACGGTGTCTCCGGAAGCGGGGCTGAGCCGGTATCTCGCCGAGATCCGCAAATTTCCCATGCTGGAGCCGGATCAGGAGTTCATGCTCGCCAAGCGCTGGACCGAGCATGAGGACACCGAAGCCGCCCACACCCTGGTCACCTCGCATCTGCGCCTGGTGGCCAAAATCGCCATGGGCTATCGCGGCTATGGCCTGCCGATCGCGGAGGTGATCTCAGAGGGCAATGTGGGCCTCATGCAGGCGGTGAAGAAATTCGACCCCGACAAGGGCTTCCGGCTGGCCACCTACGCCATGTGGTGGATCCGCGCCGCGATCCAGGAATACGTGCTGCGCTCTTGGTCGCTGGTTAAAATGGGCACCACGGCGGCCCAGAAAAAGCTGTTCTTTAATCTGCGGCGCATGAAGGGCGAGATCCAAGCGCTCGAAGAGGGCGATCTCAAACCCGAACAGGTGGAGCACATCGCCACCAAGCTCGGCGTCACCGAGGACGATGTGGTGCAGATGAACCGCCGGCTCTCCGGGCCGGACAGCTCTCTGAACGCCCCCATGCGCTCGGACAGCGAAGCCGAATGGCAGGACTGGCTGGAGGATAATGACGCGGTCAGCCAAGAGGTCGAACTCGCCGAGACCGAAGAGTTCGACGCCCGCATGAGCTTGCTGCAAGAGGCCATGGGCGTGCTCACCGAGCGCGAGAAGCACATCCTCAACGAGCGCCGGCTGACCGAGGCGCCGAAGACGCTCGAAGACCTCTCCCACGTCTATAACGTCAGCCGCGAGCGGGTGCGCCAGATCGAGGTGCGCGCGTTTGAAAAACTCCAGAAAGAAATGAAAAAGCTCGCCCGCGACAAAGGCTTAATGGGCGCGGTTTAGGCCGGCTTTAAGTCTCGACCCTGGTGCACACACGGCCAACGTGCTAAACGCGGTCCCGCATCGGGGGATCGGGCATGGCGTCTTTGGTCAATTGGATGCGCTTGTCGGGCGTGCTGGCCCAGATCGGCGCCAATAAAGGCAAAGTGGGTACGGCGTGCGTCATCCTGGCCGGGGTGACGGCGTTCTTGTCGGATGCGGGCGGGGTGATGGACCGGTTATGGGGTGGAGGCGTTCCCCCAAACGTCCAAGAAGCGTGCAGCCAAGCGGGCGATGTCAACGCTCAAGCGGTATGCTTGCTCCAATCCGGCGTCATCACGGTCGATCAGCTCCCAACAGTCGTCGCCGCTATGCAAGGCGTCTTGGCGCCCCAGAATACGGGCGAGCCGACGAATGAGACCCTAAGCGAAGATCGAACGAACGCGATCCGCGCCGAAGCGGAAAGCCCGGACGCGGCGCGGCGCGAGGCGCTGGCCCTTTTGCTCGACCCAAAAACTTTAACCGAGGGTCTGGATCGGCTTGCGGCGCTGAACCGACAAGACGAAGCGACCGCGGTCGGTGCGCGCGCCCAGGCCGCCGCGCATTGGCGTAATCTCGGCGCGCTCGCATTCGGGGTCGATGCGCGCCGCGCTTTAGCGGCCTATGACCGCGCCGCAGCCTTGGCGCCACAAGACTTTTGGACGCACATTTACCGCGCGCGGCTGCACATGACGTTGGGCAATGTGTCGGCGGCGCGTGACGCCGCGGAGCGGGCCTTGGCCGTTGCCGGGGATCAACGCGACCGCAGCGTGGCGCTCAATACGTTAGGCGATGCTCTGGCGGCCGCCGGCGACCGGGCGGGCGCGCTGGAGGCGTATAACGAAGATTTGGCCATCGCCCGCGCCCTCGCCGCGAAAGACCCCGAGAACACCCTATGGGCGCGCGATGTCAGCATCAGCCTGGACAAGGTGGGCAACATGCGTGCCGCCGCCGGCGACCGGGCGGGCGCGCTGGAGGCGTATCAGGAGAGCTTGGCCATCCACCGCGCCCTCGCCGCCAAAGACCCCGACAACACACAATCTACCCTGTTTGTTGGGCGAGTTGAGCGTCTCTGATTTTGGCGTTTGCGAGGGTTATGAGCTTTCGCATGACGGCTGTGAGGGCGGTCATTTTGGGTTTTCCGTTGGCGATGAGGCGTTCGTAGAAGGCTTTGAGTTT
>JBHJGU010000056.1:0-17459 GCA_050331475.1 Maricaulaceae bacterium
AGTCATTGCACCGTTCGGCCTTGTGAGACCCAACAAAGCACCGCTGCCCCCCTATCGGGTCGGCAGATGAGTGCGAACAGATCCGTGAAACCCTCGACAGACCGCCGCCAAAGCAATGCAAATTACAGATCCGTGACCTAGCGCTGACGGCGCCACTGCTCAGCGTCAAACTGGTCAGCCCAGCAAATACGTCGGCCGCTGTGTAACTGTCGTCCACACCGAAGACGTCTACATTTACAGAGTCTCCAGTAATATCACCGTTGGTGAAGCCTGAGGTCGGCGAGCCGAATAGATTGAAACCCTCAACGGTCACGGTTGCGCCGCCAGCAATGTCCGGGCCCACCCCACCGGCGGCATTGCCGACAATGATCGAGTTTACAACGTTCAATGAACCATCGCCGACATTAACGCCGCCGCCATTATCCAGGGTGGCGTTGCCGGTGATCGTCGACTGAATAATTACACCGGTCGTATCTCCCGGAAGCGAGATAGCGCCACCGTCACCGTTAATATTCGTGATGAAATTGCCGACCAATGTCGTGTTTAAAACTTGCAAATAACCTTGAAGTACAAAGATTGCGCCGCCAGAGGCGTCTAATTGGTCCGCGCCTACTGTTCCAGCTTCATTGCCCGATAAGACGCTATCCGAAATAAAAACATCGCCCATCAATGCGCTGATGGCGCCTCCATAAGCTAATATCGTGCCCGTCACAGTATTATCGACCAAGATTGAGCCATCAACAAACGCATCACGAAATCCGATTATTGAAATTGCGCCCCCGTTAGATGAAACTCCACTGACGGTATTATCTGAAATAACGGATTCACTAATCTGAAGGCTTCCGGTATCGTATACAGTAAGGCCTGAAAATCTGATGCCGCCACCCTCATTGACTGCGGTGTTACCGGTTATCGTAGATCTTACAATCGAGGCGGCGTCGTAAATGGAGATCGCACCAGCCGAAAGCGCCACATTATTCGTAAATACAGAATCCGTGACCGATAACGTCGAATCAAACGGCGTGCCGGCCAAACCGAGCGCCACCCCGCCGCCATAATCCGCGCTCGAATTACCGGACACAGTCACGCCGGTGAGCGTTACCTCGCCCGCCGCATAAATGGCGCCCCCGCTCGCCGCCAGTCCCGCCGTTGAATTACCGGAAAACACCGAGTCGGTCACGGTGACGTCGGGTGTGGCAGTGGTCGTAAAAGGACCAAGCGATATTTCTGTAGGCACGCCAGCGACGCCACCACCAGCTGCGCCTTCGCCCGTCGTCGAGTTGCCAGCGATCGTCGTATCAATAAGGGTAAGATCGGAATCTGTTCTGACGCCGCCGCCGGCATAGGATCGATCATCCGCCGCCGCGCCGTCTCCGGTTGTACGCCCGCCCGTGATGGTAAGATCAATTATTGACGTCGATGACGTTAAACCTGTGATGTCGAAGACGCGCGTATTATCATCAAGCGATGACGCATCACTGGCGAGGCTTCCGTCCACATCGGTGATAAACGTTCCGCTCTCAAGCACATCGTTCCCAACCGCATCGCTAGAGATCACGACATCCGTCGCCGACGTCCCGTCAATGGTCAAAGCCGTAGTGATCTCAAGAGCCCCCAAAGATAATCGGATTAGGCTCGCCGCGCCGCCGGTGAACACCGTGGGGTCAAAGGTGATTGCGGAGCCCGCCGCGAACGTCCCATCATTCACGAACCCGATCGCCTCGCGCAGGGAGGTGACCCCATCGGTGTCGTCCACCACATCATCAAGCGTGGTGACGATCAGGCTAGGATCGTCGGTGACCACCGCAGCCGCCTGCAACTCAAACGCGCCGAGATCGAGGGTCGCGGTGGTGTCTGCATCCGGACCGTCGACAATGCGAGCAAACCCATCCCCGCGCTGGTCAAAGGCGAAGTCGCCAATGGTCGTGAGCGTGCCGGTCAGACCGGCGACGCCGTCCAGTTCAACGCCCAGCACCGCCTCGCTCAAGGTCACGCCGAGGCTCGCCGTCGCGTCGCCCGCATCCAGCGCCGGATTGGCGGCGCTATCCAAGAGCGCAACGGTTTGCAGCACAACCGCGCCCCCAGGCGGGCCGACCTCGGGCCCGGAATTATCGGCCAGCAGGCCTGCTGTCACGCCAAGGCCGTTGGCGCCAACGCTTGCGAACACGGTTTCAAGGTCGCTTTGAGCGGCGCCATCGATGACGATGTCCGCCCCGCCCGAGGAAACTGTTGCATCCACGCCGTTTGCTGTGGAGCCCAAAATATTAACCGCGGAGGTCGCAACCGTGGTCCCCGATCCATAGGCGTAAATTTCGACACCTGTGTAGGCAATGGGAACGCCCGTGATCTCACCAGACGCATTCCCGGCAAGAATGGAGTTGGCGATGTTGAGCACCGATCCGTCGTTCAAATACGCAGCCCCGCCAACACCTTCGGCGGAGTTCCCAGTGACCGTGGCGTTCACGAGGTTGACGGTCGAGCCCATGGTCGCGGCCACGCCGCCGCCATAGGTTCCCGAGCCCACATTTCCTGTAAAATTGCCCACGATAGAACTGTTTAGAACACTGAGTTCTGCGCCCTGGTCGGCCAAAACACCGCCGCCGTCCGCATAGGCCGTGTTACCTGAAACAAGACTGCTCGAAATCGTGGTGATACTCGCGCCAAAGCCGGCGACACCGGCTCCGCCCACAATCGAGCCGTTCGCCACGTTCCCCGAAATCACGGAACTGACGATAAACGTTTGCGTCTCCGCAGGGTCGGGATCGCCCAACGCCGCGACGCTCGACGCGACCCCGCCGCCATACTAGTCCGCCGTGTTCGACGTCACCAAACTGATGCTGATCACAACTGTGCTTAAGGCGATTAGCACACCGCCGGCGCAGCCATCGGTGCTGGTGTTTCCTACAATCGTTGACGACTCGATATTTAACTCGCCGTTGATAGCATAAGCACCGCCGCCAAAGGGTGCGCTATTATTCGAAATCACGCTGTCTTGGATCAGGATCGAGCCACCGTCGGTCGCCAATCCGCCCCCACTGCTAAAAATGTTGTTGGTTAGGTCCGTCGCCCCGGTCACCGCGTTCGCGGTTACGAGACCGTTTGAGAGCACCAAGGTGTCACCGTTGCCGACAAAGACACCGCCGCCATCCGCGTCCGCCGCCGTCGCCAATCCACCGGTAATGGTGAGCGCGTCAATCGTCACGGTGGCGTCGCCCGCCGCGCTGTCGATCGTGAAGACGCCGTCCTCACCATTGGCGTCCACGGTGACGTCGCCATCGCCGTCCCCATCGGCGTCCCCGTCGATGGTAATTGATTCGACAATCACGATTTGGCTCGCGCCGGACGCAAATTCGATCGCGGTGTCTTCAGCCGCGAACACGGTTGGATCGAAGCTGACCGTCGTACCGCCGGATCCAGCGAGCGCATTGGCTTCGGCGGAATCGATCGCCTCGCGCAGAGAGATCAGCCCGTCTGTCGCGTCGACCACGTCTAAGGCCGTCGTCACCACCAGATTGGGGTCCGCGCCGACGCTCGCCGTCACCGGTTGGCTCAGCGCGAAGCCCAGATCGGGCGCGTCGGCGGCGACGAAGGAGGCGAACAGAGCGTCAAACGCGTCCCGGGCCTTGGCGCCGGTCAACGCTAGACCGTCGAACTCAAGTACGGACGCGTCGTCTGCGCCGTTGAGCGCTGAATAAGCTCGCAACATAGCTTCCCCCCGAACCGACCGTAACGGTTTGGCGAGACTGTGCCGCACGCGTTAGCATTAAGCAATTCGAATTCAAGAAAGCGTTAGATAGCTATCTGTGACTTGTCGCCGGTCTAATTCGCCTCGGCTGAGGCGCGCGGAGGGTATTCCGTGTCCTCTGGAATGAGGCGTCACGTCACGACACGCGGTGCGAGCGGACGACGTCTTGGGTCGCTGTTGGGCGAGAACAGGCGTTTTAAGCGGTCGAGCGCAAAGGCGGCGCAGCCTCTTCCCAACCCGCCTCAGGCGCGCCGACGGCGCTTTCCGGCGGAATCTCAAAAACGATTTCCGCCCGGTCTGACGCAAAGCGGGTGGCGGCGAACTCGATGGGTCTGTCTGCGCCGTCTACCGTGACGGCCTCGGCGACCAGAAGCGGAGCGTAACGGGGTAGGTCCAGCACCGCTTGTTCATGAGGCGTGGCGAGCCGCGCGCTCACCCGGGTGCGCAATCGCCGCCAATCGCTCAAACCCAGCGCGTCAAAGGTTTTCACGATGGCGCCCTCCTGCCGATAGACGTCGAGAATGTCGCTCATGCGGTTCTGTGGAAAGTAGTGACGCGACATGGCCACGGGCGCGTTGTCCGCATAGCCGATCTTTTCGATGCGCGCGACCGGAGCGCCAGGGGCTAGACCGAGCGCCTCGGCCACCTGCGGCTCGGCCGGGATCACGTCTTGGCTAACGTCTTGTTTATGGGGCGCGCCGTGTTGGCGGCGCACGACTGAGGTGAAATCCGTCTTCGCGTCGATGTAATAAGAGATCACTGGACGGCGGACGAAACTGCCCCGCCCCTGAGTCACCTCCACAAAACCGCGCGCCTGCAAATCGCCCAAGGCCCGGCGGACCGTGTGCCGGTTCACGCCATACTCCGCCGCAAGGTCGTTTTCGGTGGGCAACCGATCGCCGGGCGCCAGCTTGCGCTGCGCGATGCGTTGCTCCAGATCCTCCGCGATTCGCCGCCATAAGACTGATCGCCGGCCCGCCCCTTGCGTGGGTGTGTCCATAAGTTTATGCCATTCTAGGTGAGCGAGCGACGCACATCATCGGCGAGTCCGCGCCGAATCGCCTTAAGTTATTGAATTTGAGTTATAAGGTTTAGAACCCTGAGCGGAAATTAAAAGAGCTTCGCCACATAACCCCCGAGATTATCCGCACCGCGGTTGGGATTGTCGCCTACTCCGCGGGTTGCGGCCGTGACGCCTTCCCGTCCGTGGTTTGGGTCTCGCCGCTTTCATAACGCTCCAAGGCTTTGGCGATCCATTGCGGGGACCGGGTGTAGCGGGCCACCAAATCGTAAAATACCGGGATCACCAGCAAGGTGAACAGCGTGGCCACCATGACCCCGGAGAAGATCACCACCCCAATGGTGGCGCGGCTTTCCGCGCCGGCGCCTGAGCCCAGGATCAACGGTAAAGCCCCGATGGCGGTGGACAAGCCCGTCATCAGGATTGGCCGAAACCGGGTGACGGCCGCCTCCAAAGTCGCCTCGCGCACGCTGCGGCCCTCATCGCGCAATTGGTTGGCGAATTCGACGATCAGAATGCCGTTCTTAGCCGCCAGGCCGATCAGGATGATCAAGCCGATGACCGAGTAGATATTCAGTGTCGAGCCGATCATATAAAGTCCGAACAACCCGCCCGCCGCCGCAAGCGGAACGGTTAGCATAATCACGCCCGGCAAGATGAGGCTCTCAAATTGCGCGGCTAGCACAAGGAACACGATCACCAGCGCCAAGACGAAGGCGAAGCCCAGTGCGTTTTGGCTTTCTTGGAAATCCCGCGCGCCGCCGGTGAAATCCGCCCGAACGCCGTCGGGCAATCGCTCGCGCGCCACCGATTGCAGCCAATCCACCGCGTCGCCTAACGCGTAACCGTCAGCCAGGGTGACGTCTAAGGTAATCGCACGCAAGCGATTGATCCGCGGCCGATCGGGACTTTCGCCAACCTCGTTGAGACTGACCAAATTCGTCAGCGGGACCAACTCGCCGGAGCGGTCAGAGCGTACAAAGACGTTGGCCAGATCGCGCACGTCCTCGCGATCCTCCAATCGGTTTTGCAGAATGACGGAATATTCCTCCCCGCCATCGACAAACGTGCCGACCCGGCGCGAGCCCAATTGGGTCTCCAGCGATCGGCCGATGGATTGCACCGAAACGCCCAAGGCTGCGGCGCGGTCTTTGTCGATGTCCACGACCAGCCGAGGCGCGGTCACTTCGAACTCCTTACGGATCCGCGCGAAGCCGGGGTTCTCTCCGCCCAACTCGACGAACAAGTCCGCAAACGCGTTCAACTCGTCATAGCTTTGGCCGCCCAAAACGAACTGGAGCTGATTGGTGTCCGAGGATCCCAGCGGAGACCGCATGCCCGCGCGAGCGAACACGCCGGTGAGTTGGGACAAACGGCCGTTCATTTCACGCAAGATCTCCTGGCCGGTGCGTTCGCGCTCATCCCAGGGCTCTAGGAGCAAAATGCCAATCGCGGAATTAAACCCGACACCGCCAAACCCAGGCACGCGGACGATCGCCGTGCCCGCTTCGCCGTTTTCCACGTAACTTAGAAAGATGTCCTCCAGCTCCATGGCGTGGATGGAGGTGTGGTCGAAGCTTGCGCCCGGCGGCGCGGCGACGAAGGCGAACATCGACCCGCGATCCTCCTCGGGGATCAGCTGCCAATCGATCTTGCTCCACACCACCCCGATGAAGCCGAACGCGGCGGCAAGGAAGACCAACAGCGGCGTCGCGCCCACCAATCGGGTCAAAAAGGTCCGCTTGCCCGAACGTGGCAGCAACAGCAACAACGCCCCCTCATAGGCGTTTCGAAGGCCGTTGACCGCCCAGTCCACCGCGCGCGCGACCGGTCCTCGATCTGTCGCGGGCTGGAGCATTTTAGAGCACATCATCGGCGACAGCGTCAGGGCGACGAAGCTAGAGACAACCACAGCGCCGCAGATTGTCGCCGCGAGTTCGACGAAAATCCGCCCCACATAGCCGCCGGTGACCATGAGCGGCGCGAACACCGCAATGACGACCGCGGTGGTGGCGATCACGGCGAAAAACACCTGGCGCGCGCCGCGATAAGCCGCCACCAAAGGCGGCTCGCCGCTATCCACCCGGCGCTGAATGTTCTCTAAAACCACGATGGAGTCGTCCACCACCAGCCCAATCGCCAAAACCAGCGCGAGCAAAGTGAGAATGTTGAGCGTAAAGCCCAACACCGCCAGCACGATGAAGGTCGCAACCAGGCAGATCGGCACCACGACCGCCGGTACGGCCGCCGCCCGCGGCGAGCCCAAAAACAGATAAATCACCGCCACGACCATGGCGACGGCAAGACCGAGGGACTTCCAGACTTCCTTGATCGCCTGGTCGATAAACCGCGTGCCGTCGAAAGAGACGTCCAGCCGGATATCGGGGGGGAAGGTCGCATTCAGTCGCGCGAGCTCGGCGCGCACGCCGCCGGCGACCTCCAGCGCGTTGGATTTCGACTGGCGCACAATGCCCAGCCCCACCCGGTTCGCGCCATTGCCGCGGAACAGCGTGCGGCGTTCTTCCGGCGCGAGTTCGACTTCGGCGACTTCGCCCAACCGCACCACATGGCCGTCCTCGCCTTCCGCCACGGGCAAGGCCGCAAAGTCGCGGGGGGTTAGATAGCCCCGTTCAATGCGCACGGTGAGGTCGCTCTGGACGCCCTCTAATTCGCCCGCGGGCAGTTCCACGTTCTGGGCGCGCAGCGCTTGCTCGACATCGTCGACGGTTAAGCCGCGCGCCGCCAAGCCCCGGCGATCAAGCCAAACGCGCATGGCGTATTCCAACCCGCCGCCTTGGCGGATCGCGGAGACCCCATCGACAATGGACAACCGGTCGGTGACATAGCGCCGGGAGAAATCCGACAGCTCGATGGTCGAGCGCTCATTGGACACCAGGCTCAGCCACATAATGGGCTGGGCGTCGGCGTCTTGTTTCTCCACCTCCGGCGGATCGGCCTCCAGCGGCAAGGCGTCCGCGACCCGGCTGACCGCGTCGCGCACGTCATTGGCGGCGGCCTCCAAGTCGCGGTTCAACGAGAACTCGATGGTGATGTTCGAGCGACCGTCCCGCGAGGACGAAGAAATCTGCCGCACACCCTCAATACCGGACAACTGATCCTCAACGAGCGTGGTGATGCGGTTCTCCACCACCTCCGCGCTGGCGCCGGGGTAAACGGTCGTCACGGACACGATGGGCCGGTCGACATCCGGCAATTCGCGCAGCGGCAGGGTCTGGAACGCGATGACGCCGAAGACGACGAGCAGCGCGCTGGCGACGGCCGCGAGAACGGGGCGGGTGACCGCAATATCGGAAAGGGTCATGGCGCGCGATCTTGGCTGGCCGCGGCGATGGCGGGCGCGGCTTCCGCCGCATTTCGGTCCTCCGCGTCGCGCGAGCCGCCCACGACCTTGACCGCCATGCCGGGTCGGATGCGGTTGACGCCTTCGGCGACAATCCGTTCGCCCGGCGCAATCCCATCAATAATTTCGAGAAACCCGCTGCGACGGGCGCCGGGAACCACGCCACGACGCTGGGCCGTCAGACCGCCCTCGCCCTCAACGATGACATAAACGAAAGCCGACGAGCCCTCGCGCAACACCGCGATTTCCGGGGCTGCGGCGCTCTCGCGCTGGGCCCGGGTCATGTCCACGAGCATCAGCATACCTGGGCGCAATCGACCCTCCGGGTTCGGCGCCGTCGCGCGAACCGTCACGGTGCGCGTGATCGGATCCACGCGACTGTCGATATGCGCGATCGACGCGTCGAATGCGGCGTCTTCATAGGCGGCGGTGCGCATTTCAAGGGGTTGGCCGACCCGTAGCGCGCCTAAATAGACTTCCGGCACGGTGAAATCGACCAGGATCGAGGAGACGTCGTCCAAAGTGGCGATTTCGTCGCCAGGACGGACCAACATGCCTGGGCTGGCGAACCGTAATCCCACGACACCGGCGAAGGGCGCTCGGATGACACGGTCGGAATTCCGCGCCCGGAGCGCGCGCACACGGGCTTGAGCGCGGCGCATAGCGGCTTCGGCTTGTTCAAGCTGCTGACGCGGGGCGACCCCGCGATCGGTCAAATCTTTGACGCGTTTAAACTCGGCTTCGGCTTCGGCGAGGTTGGCGTTGACTTCCGCAAGGTCCGCCGCTTCCTCAGCGTCGGCGAGCTCCACCAGCACTTGGCCGCTGGCCACCGCGTCGCCACTGTCAAACCCAAGCCGAGCGATCACGTCGGTTTCGGTGGAGGTGATGGTCACGGACTCCAAGGCGCGCGCCGTGCCAAACGCTTCGCCCACATCGGCGAATTCGCGCGTTTCGATGGTCGCGGCGCGCACAGGCGCTGCGGGAAACCCGCCGCCGCCGAACCGGCCCCCGTCCGGATCGCTATCACCCCGGAGCGCCACAGCGATGGCCATGCCCGCGGCAATCGTCGACACCACGCCTAAGAAAATAAATCGACCGACAGCCATACTTCGCCTCCTCACCTTGGACCGGATATGGACCAGGCCGCGGCGCGCGCAACGGACTGTCGGTCAAATCCCCGCTAGAACCGAATATATCGTCCAATACGCGGCGAATTTCGGATTAAATTTTGCTTAGAAACGCCGCCAAACGCTTAATAGTGTCGCCGTTTCCGCGACGACGTTGCGTCCCGATAAGGTGCGGCCGACACCAACTTGCACATGATAAGTTTGGCTTAACCGCAAGACGGCCCCCAACTGACCCTTGAAACTGAAAACCTCGCGCCGGCCAGGACCCGGCTCGGTGACGCTGGCTAACAGAAATCCTTGGGCCAATACCTGCAGCCGGGGATGGACGTCCGCGCCCAGCGTCGCGTCAAACCGCGCCTCATCAGGCGGCGCGCCGGAGCGGAACCGATACGCCCCCTGCAAATCGACGAAGCCATGGCGTCCGAAGAGCGAGACCCCGCGGCCGAACAGAGCACGCGCCTCCCCGTCTAAAACGCCCTGACCTAAGGGGCTGTCGATGACGTTCTCCACCCGCCCGGGCACAATCGCCGCGCCTTGGACCGCAGCCACACCGCCCCCGCGGCCCGCCAACAAATACCCCGCGCCGAATTCGCTTGCGCCATTGCCGAAACCGGTGTCGGTAAACCCCGAAAGGTCCTGGATTTGCACGATTTGCAGCGAGGTCTGACCGATGAGCGTAAGCCGCGGCGTCAGCCCGAACTCGGCGAACACGCCCCGCTCAGCTTTGAAAAAGTCGGTGGGCTCAGTACGCGCGCCGTCCTCGTCAAAGGCCACATCCGCGCGCGACATCAAGGTGGTGACGATGACTTGCCCAACACCGGGCTCCAGCGGCCAAGCGCCGGCGTGCGCAAGCCCGGCGGTGCAAACCGCAAGGCTCAGCACGGCGGCTAGACGGCGTAGCCCGGGCTTTGCCGGTCGACCCGCCCTCGCAACGCCGCCCACGCGATTTCGGCGAAGAATTCGTTGACGATCCCCTCCTCGCCCTGGGCGTAAACGCGGTCCGCCATCGCGCGGTCCCATTCGATCAAGCTCTCCCCGCCGGATTGCGCCATCACTTGGACCTTACACGCACGCTCCAATAAATACATGCGCAAATACGCCGCGAACGGGTTAACACCGGTAGTCAGCAGACCATGATTTCTGAGGATCATCAGGTTGTGTTTTGATAAATCCTCAACCAACCTGGCTTTTTCCTCCGTCTCGAGCGCCAAACCTTCGTAATCGTGGTAAGCGACGTCGCTCATGACGTTCATCGCCAGTTGTGAGACGGCGCGTAGCCCGCGTTTTTGGGCGGACACGGCGACGCCTGCATCCGTGTGCAGATGCATCACCACGCTCACATCCGGGCGCGCTTCGTGCACGGCGGAATGAATGGTGAAACCCGCCGGGTTGATGCCGAACCGCGAAGGGGGCAGCACTTGGCCCGACAAATCCACCTTCACCAGGTTCGACGCCGTGACGTCTTCGAACAGCAGACCGAACGGATTGAGCAGGAAATGCTCCTCCGGCCCCGGCACGCGCATCGAGATATGAGTAAAGAACAAATCATCCCAGCCATGGATGAAGCACAGCCGATAAAGCGCGGCGAGATCGCACCGCGCCTTCCATTCGGCCTCCGAAACCTGCTCGCGCACCGAAGGCGGTGTGGTCTCGTCCATGGCGTTCTCCCGCATTGTCGTTTGTGGTCGTCCGGTTCAGTTCGCCCGGTGTTTGTTAGCGCATAGCGCAGTTAAACTGTCCGCGCCAAGCGCAGGCCGCTGAATTGCCATTGGGCGGCGGGGGGGAAAAAGTTGCGATAACTGGCCCGAACATGCCCGGGCGGGGTCGCGCACGAGCCGCCCTTGAGCACATATTGGCCCACCATGAATTTACCATTGTACTCGCTGGCTGCGCCTTCGAGCGTTGTGAAGCCCGGATAAGGGGCGTAATCGGACCGGGTCCACTCCCAAACGCCGCCGAACATTTGTTTCATCTCGGACCCCGGTTGACAGGGTTGCGGATGGGGGCTCCGCCTGGGGGTTAGAAAAACCCCCGCCTCCGGCCGCAAGCCCAGACAGTTTGCGGCGTGTTCCCATTCCGCTTCCGTGGGCAGCCGGGCGCCAAGCCATTGTGCGATCGCATCCGCCTCATAGAAATCCAAATGCGCGGCCGGAGCCGCCGGGTCGAGCGCTTGAAGGCCATGCAACGTGAATTCAAACCACGCGCCCTCTCGGCGCACCCAGTAAAGCGGCGCGGTGCGCGCTTGCGCCTGCACTTGCGCCCAGCCGTCTGACAGCCACAGACTTGGGGCCGCATATCCGCCCTCGGTGATGAACGCGGCCACTTCAGCGTTGGTGACCGGACGATCCGCCAACGCGAAAGGTTTCAGCCAGACTTGGGCTTGGGGCCGCTCATTATCAAACGCGAACCCCCTCGCCCCCGCGCCGACCCGCACCAACCCGCCTTCGAACGACACAAAATCGGCCGGCGCGGCCGGCGGAACCGACCGCACAGCGGGCGCGTCGTAAGCTTTCGGGAACAGTGGGTTTTGGAACAGCACGTGTTTGATGTCCGTCGCCATGAGCTCTTGGTGCTGCTCTTCATGGGCGATCCCGAGTGCAATGATCGGGCTCAGGCGTGCTCTCAACCCGTCATCGGCGCGCTCGAACAAACCCGCCATGGCGGCGTCCACATGACAGCGATAATCGAGCACGCGCTCTAAACTGGGCCGGGACAACATTCCACGTCGCGATCGGGCATGGCGAGCGCCGATTTGTTCGTAATAGGAATTAAAGAGATAATTGAAATCAACGTCAAAGGGCGCAACGCCTTGCTCACCCAGCACGAACGTTTCCCAAAACCAGGTTGTATGCGCCAGATGCCACTTCATCGGGCTCACATCGTCCATGCTTTGCAAAGCTTGGTCTTCCGCGCTCAGAGGCCCGCTCAGCGCCGCTGAGCGGGCGCGAACCGTCTTGAACGCTTCAGACAGCGCCGGCCAATCAGTCTCGACCACGCTCGTGTCGTGCGCGTGCGCCGCATTCGCCTCCACGATTCGTTGCCCCCCAACGCAAAATTTAAGCGGTATTTAACAGACCATGGCCCATTATTTCGCTGTTTGAGACGTCCGTCAAAGGCCCGCTTCCGTCCCATGACAGCCGCCGCCCTGCTCACCGCCGATCTGAACGCCCAAGCGATGCTCGCTCTAGCGCGCCGCAAGGACGACGTTAGCCGCGACCGTTTGCTTCTGGCCATGGGGGATTTATGCGCTGAAGGCCCCGCGGAGGTTACCGCCGGGGACGCCGCGGAAACGATCATTTTGCATTTGCTCGAACGAGCGGAGGCGCAAATTCGGCTCCGGCTGGCCGAACGGTTGGCGGACAGCGCCTGGGCGCCGCACGATGTGTTGCTCTTCCTTGCGCTCGACGATTATGAGATCGCTCAACCGGTCTTAAATCGGTCCGCGCAGTTGAGCGAAGACGATCTGGTTCAGATCGCTCGTGACGCCACGCCGAAGCACCGCATAGCGGTGGCGCGGCGACCCGACGTAACGCCTAACATCTCTGACGCGCTCACCGAGCGATGCGAACCTTCAATCCTGACGGTTCTCGCCGCCAATGGCGGGGCGAAGCTGGGCTCGTTGGCGTGGAAGAACATGATGCGGACCTCGGCGCGTCACCCCGCGCTGCAAGCGCCGCTGGCGGAACGCCGGGACCTGCCCGACGCCCTCGTGACAGAGCTTTACCATGTGGCCGGCGAAGCGGTGCGTCGACGGCTCGTCGAGCGGTTCGATCTGGATCCGGAAAGCCTCGATCAAGACTTGCGCGCAGCGGTGGACACCGCAGCCGGTGGACAGGACGACTCTGAAGACGAGGCCGCCGCACGCCTGGTGGATAAGCTGTCCGCTTCAGGGCGATTATCGACGTCGTTCCTCGTCAAAGCGTTGCGCGAACGCGACCTTGCGCTGTTCCAACATACGATCTCCAAGCTCAGCGACCTGCCCGTGGCCACGGTGCGCACCGCCATGGAGCGCCAACCGGAAACCGGCGTCATGCTGCTGTGTCGTGGCGCAGGCGTGGACCGGTCGGTGTTTTCCACAGTCTATGCCGGGCTGGAGTCGATCGGCGCGGTCTCTCGCCCGCTCGCCGGCGAGGTTATGGTCAATTTCGCCAAAGTTTATGCTGACTTCACCCCAGAAGCCGCACGCGACAGCTTGAAGGCGATCCAAGCCCAGGCTTGAATGCGCGCCTTCACGATCACAGGCGCGTTTCCCTTTGTCCCCATCTCCACCCTCCTCACCGAGCGCTGCGCCAACACGCATTGCGTTCGTCGCCAGCGCGCGTCCTGAAGCGCTTGAGGCGCGCGACCGGCTTTGCGCGCGGTATGGCGGGGTCTCGGAAACCGAAGCCGACGTAGTGGTGGCCCTGGGCGGGGATGGCTTCATGCTGGAGACCCTGCACAATCGCTTGCGCAATGGCGCGCCAGTGTTCGGAATGAATCGCGGCTCGCTGGGGTTCCTGATGAACGCCTACGAGGAGGACGGCTTGATCGAGCGGCTCGCTTGCGCCGAGCCGGCCATCCTGCGCCCACTGCGAATGACGGCGCGAACCGCTCGAGGCGACCGCGTCGAGGCGCTGGCGATCAACGATGTGTCGGTGTTTCGCGAAACACGGAACACGGCGAAACTGCGCATTTCGGTGGATGGGCGCGAACGGCTCGCCGAACTGGTCGCGGACGGGGCGTTGGTGTGCACGCCGGCCGGCTCAACGGCGTATAATTTTTCCGCACATGGGCCGATCATTCCCCTGGACGCGCGGGTCCTGGCGCTCACGCCGATCAGTGCGTTCCGACCGCGGCGCTGGCGCGGCGCGCTCTTGCCCCACAGCGCGCGCGTCCGCTTCGACGTGCTGGAGGCGGATCTGAGGCCGGTCAGCGCGGTGGCCGATAATCAAGAAGTTCGCGACGTGGTGGAAGTCGACGTCGCCGAGGCGACGGACCTTAGCCTCACCATGTTGTTTGACGAAGGCCAAGCCCTGCGCGAGCGGATCGTGATGGAGCAATTCGCCGTTTAGCGGCGGACACCGCCCACCGAGGGCTTCACAGAGCGTTAACCCTAGCGTCTGTAGAACATCTTAAAATCCGCGAATCTGATCTCTGGGGATGAGCGTTCATGGCGACGAAAAGCAAAGATCACCCGAATGTGGAGATCATCACTCCGCCGAACACCTTGAAGGTTAAGGTCGGAGGGAAAATCGGCCCCTTCCAGCAAGACATGATCGACAAGGCCGAAAAGGCGGTCAATCAGCTCAGCGGCAATTTTGGCGCCTGGCTGCAAGAAGAGATCGATAAGCTCGAACTCGCTTTCGCCGAGGTTCAAAAGCAAGGTCTCGACGGCGCGGTCGGGCGGAATTTCTACATCCGCTCCCACGATCTCAAAGGGTTAGCGAGCACCTATGAATTCCCGCTCATCACGCGGATCGCCGCTTCGCTCTGCCGTTTGATGCGCGACGGCGACGGCATCGCGTCCGCCCCAATGGGTCTGATCCGCGCCCATGTCGACACCGTTCGCGCAGCCATGCGCCAGGGCGTGCGCGACGACCGTCATCCGATCGGTAAGGCTTTGGCGGGCGAGTTGGAGGCTAAGGTCGACGAATATCTCGGCGAGACCCGGGACCCCAATGCTCAACCAGCCCAGCTTTAGGCGCTCGACGACCGTGCATCGAAGACCTTTGAGCGATTAGCCAGTTTCGCGGAGTTCGCGCTCGGCTTGACCCAGAACGTCAAGTTTTTCGAGGAAATAGGCGAGTTCTTCGGGCGGCAGTCCCTGGTGACGGGTCAGCAAGCGCTCCAGCATGAGCCGCGCGAACCGCGGCCGATCCGCCACGCCCGCATTGTAATCGAGTTCATGGGCCAAACCCACAGCGGTGCGGAACACCGGGTAAAGCCGGGTCGGCAAACCGGAATGGTCCATAATCGCGCGCAAGCCAAACGGACCGGCGTCGTGGATCAAGAGCCACGCCCGATGGTGGGGCACCCCGGAAAGCTCCGCGAGCGCCCATTCGGTGAAGCGCAGATTGCCCAAACAGGTCGCTCGCAAAATCAAGGACGGCGTCAGGCGCCCGTTCAGGTGCAATTGCTGCACAAACCGGCGCATATCGGTCGCCAAGCCGGCCTGGTCGGCAAGGTCGATGGTGGCGCGTTCGCGCGCGGCTTCGGAGAGCTCCACGGCGAGCTGGGCGGGCAATTCATGACGCGCGACCAAACGCTTGAGCGCCGCTTCGCTGATCATCGCCACGAGCTTTTCGCTCACGGTCACCGGCAAGCGATCCCGGTCGATGATCGCGTCGGTCACCGCGGCGCTGTCGGCGAACCGCGCCAGAGCGGCGTCATAGGCCACGGTGTCGAACGCGGCGGTGTCGTTTTGCGCGGCCGCCACGACCGCCTCCTCCTCGCCCAGCGCCGCGATGGCGCGCACTACGGATGCGCTCAGCCCGCCCCGCCGCGCGAGCGCGGCCTGTTTCGCCCCATCGCTCGCGCGCAAGATCTCGATCAAATCGTCATCGGTGAACACCGGCGAGTGCGTGATAACAGGCACAGCCACCGCGTCCACGTCCGCAGCGAGTTGGCGCGCCAGATCATGGGGCAGATGCGGGGACGCCTTTAACGTAGCGGACAGCGCCCGACGCACCAATTCCGCAGCATCCTGCGCCATAAAGCGCAGAACCTGCTCGGCCGCCGCGCGCGCGTCAGCGTTCAAAGCGGAGCGATCGATCTTGCGGCAGATTTTCATGGTGGCGAGCGCGCGGTCTTGAGCGTCGTCCGAACGCACAAGCCGGCGGATATCCGCCTCGGTCAATTTTGAGCGCAGCGCGGTCGCGGCCATGCTCGATCATCCTGTCTGTGGCGAACCATTGGGTCCATCACCACCATCAGCTGAGCCCGTTAATGAAACCTTGCCGATCGTCATCATCCTTTCGCGACCGAGTGCTTAAAGGATCAAGCTGCGACAAAATGGAGATCACTTCCGGCGTGAGCTCCAAGGGCGGCCGAGAGACCCCGGCCGTGGGCGCCCCGCCCCCGCGTCCAGCGTCTAAAGGCTGCAAGTCGCGGGTTGCGCCCCGCAATCGGCCCGGCTGCGGGGTGTAATCGGGTTCGCGGACAGCGGCGGGGCTGCGAGGACGTTCGCCCGCGCCCTCGACTTTTGCGCTGAGCACGTCAAGCACTTGGCCCACCGTGCGCGCGCCGCCGTCAGACTCGTAGAAAATCGACCGGTTCGCGCGCGCGGCTTCGGGAAAAATATGATCCGCTGCGGCGCCCGGGCTCAGCTCAGCGGCTGTGATCAATCGACCCGCGCCGGTAACGCCAAGAAAGTGGGCGGTGTAGAGCTCGCCCGCTGAGGGCTCCCGGCCCAGCTTGGCGCGTAGGCCTTGGGCGTTCTGCGCAGTCAGCTCACCCGCCATCAGGGCGGAGGCCTCTGGATCGAAGCGTAAGTCCAAAATGTCGCGGCGTGCGGCGGGGTCGACCACGTCATAGCGACCCGGGCCAACCTCGCGCACCAAGCCCGCCTCCTCGCCAAAGCCGTGCTTGGCGCCGAACGCTTTCAGCGTGGCAAGCCAGGTCTGCTCGATAAACTGAAAAAGGCCCGCCGCGCTCGAGGTTCGGGCTCGAGCGTCAGGGTCAAACGCGCTTTCCTGGCGCGCGGTTCTGAGCAACACGTCGAAGTCCGCGCCCGTCGCGTTGGCGGCGGTCTGAATAGCGCTGGCCGCGAGCGCTTCGATGCCGCCGACGCCGCTCACAAAGCGCGTCCGTACTTCCGCAACCGGGTTTCGATGGCTTCCCAACCCTGGCGGACCGCGCGTTCGTTCTCCAAGGTCGCCGCGTCAAACATGAACGCGCGCATGGCCTGAACGAAACCGGCGATGTCCGCCTCCAATTGCTCCGTGTCCGCAACGCTTTCGCGAGGTCGGAACACCATGCGGCGCAACCGTTCGCACGCCTGGTCGGGATCCGCGGTGGCGGCCGCAAAGCCGAAGGCGGCGCTCATGACCGAGAACCGGTTGAGCGCGCGCGATTGCAGCCTGTAGCACTCCCCAATCTGCGCGTAATCCCGCTCCAGGGTCGGTTTGGCCGCACTTGCCCGCGAGACGACTTGGGTTTCCACCCGGCGGAATTCATCATAACCCACATCCAGTTCAGTCTTGGCTTCATCAAGTAACGGATGAGGGC
>JBHJGU010000057.1:0-5981 GCA_050331475.1 Maricaulaceae bacterium
CCGAATAGGGGCGAATTTCGGCGCGTTTTGAGCGCCCCCCCTGGTTTGATCGCCCCCCGGGCGGCGCAGAAACACACCCCCGCCGGGGCGCGGTCGTCCGATAATCCAATCCGCGACCAGCGCGTCACCAGCGCTCACTCGCACCCGAGCGCCTGACCCGCCGTCCGCAGGGTCGCCTAAATCCAAGCGCGCATGCTTGCCTGGATCGGCGGTCTTGGGCGCTTCAAGGCGCAGATCCGTAAAGAGTTGGTCAAGATCGGAGAGCCGTTCGGGCCGAACGGGAAAGCCCGCCCGTTCCGCAACGCTCCACCCTTCCAGCCCCGGGGTCAGGGTCAGCGTCAGGTCCGTCCGTTCAATGGAGATTTGGTCCACCGCCCCCACCAGACGCTCCCAATCTGGCGCGGCCAAGCCGCCGCCTTCCGGGCGCGCGAAGCGCTGGGCGTCCCATGCGCTCGCCGCCAGCGCGGCGATCAACGCGGTTCCTGACACTAAACCTAAAGCCAAAGCGCTGCGCGCGCGGCGAGCGTTCATCACCGTGCTCATAGCAGGGCTCCCCGAATGCGCCGGGCGCCGCGACGCCGGCGTTGCACGAACACCGCCAAACCCACGGCGATGACCAGGATCGGCGTCAGCGCAATGTTAAACACCGCCAAGGTCGTTTCTAAGGCGACAATGTCAGCGCGAAAATCCCGACTAAGCTGGCGTTGCCGAGCGCGGATTTCAGTGATCTGCGCGCGCACCCGATCCAGTTCGCTCAACTCTTCGTCCGAAAGCTCCGCATCCCGATCGCCCGCGAAAAAGCCCGATCCTGCGCCTTCGTCTTGAATCGCCTGAAGCCGCGCGTTCGACGCCTCCAACTGCGCCTCCAAGCTGGCTTGTTCGTCGAGGAATAGCGCCTCAGCGTCCGCCCGCAGCGCCTCCACCCGCTCCATGGGCCGGGACGTCGGGGCGCGAGATCGCAAGCCAACCAAAGCCGCGGAGCCGGTAAACAGGTCAACCACATTGGCCACAAAGCTCGCATTGTCCGCGATGGGCGATGCGCCGAACAGCGGATCGCGGCTGACGTAAAACCCATCGTCCAAGAGATCGGTGTCTGTGACCACCAACACCGCGCCGCCGGTCTCCGCGGGGCCCGCCGCGGCCGGAGGCGCCCCTTCGCCATCCAAGGGCGGACCGTCGGGAAAGGCGGACCGTGTGATCCCGTCCACCCGCGCCGCCAAGACCTGCGGTCCCAGCTCGACGGGGTAATCGCGCAGCACCGCCGCCGGGTCGGGCCGAAGCGAAACCTCCGCCGCATCGACCACCCCCGCCATGTCGGAGGTCTCGATCAAGGCGGTCACCGGAGCGGGAGCGTCCTCGGCGATGCGCAAAACGCCGGCGCTGGCCAAAGTGAGGCCGCGGGCCAGACCGGAGACCTCGAGCGCGTCCGCATTCATCGCTTCGGCGGGCAGCGACATCCACACCGGATACGGCAATTCAGCGGGCCGGCCATCCAGCTCAGTCGGGATTCGGAAGCCGCGCTCACGGTCAACAACGATCTCGCTGGGATCGTAAATCAGCCCCCAGGCGGCCAAAAGCGGACCCAAGTCGGAGCTCCGCTGTGCATTAAAACTCGGCAACCCGTTCGGGCCAGCCTGCAGTCCCGATTCCGACAGGGGATCGATCAGCGCGAACACCCGTCCTCCGCCAATGACGAATTGGTCGATCAGATAAAGCTGACGATCGGTTAAGGCGGGGGGATGGGCGAGCACCAGAACGCTGAGTTCCTCAGGCAGGGTCACCGCGCCCGCCTCGATCTCAATCAAATCGAAGCGCCGGCTCAGCTCGGTGTAAAGATAGCTGGGCTGACCCGTCCGGGCGCCCGTTAGGTCCAGGCTAGACCACAACCCGACCCGTCCCGAACTTGGCGTCTCAAGCTCCGCCAGACCGCGCGCTAATTCGTACTCCAGCGAATAGGCCCGGTCTGGCGCGAAGAACGGCACCACGATGCGCTCGTCAATGGCGTTGCGGGCCTCGAGGCCGAAATACAGCGTCTCCCCGTCCGCGGTAGGCACCGCTTCGATGCCCGCCGCGATGGCGCGATCTTCGGCCTCGCTCGCCGGCTCCGGGTTGAGTTCCTCAAGACGCAGCTTACCGCCCGATCGCGCGGCGAACGCTTGCAGGAGTTCGCGCACGCGCGCGCCATGGGCGCGGATTTGCGGAAATTGCGCGGCGAGCGCGCGGGAGTAGAAGAACGTCACATCCACCGGCTCGGACAAATCGGCCAAGACCGATTGCGCGCCGTCTGACAGGGTGTAGAGCCGCTCTTCGGTCAGATCGAGCCGAGCGCCGCGCAGAAACACCCCGCTGAGCGCATTCACGCTCAAAAACAGCGCGACCAAGGCGAAACCGGCGATGATGTTGAACTGCGTGCGTGTCACGGATCACCCTCCGCGTCGGGCTGACACGGCGAGCCCGCAGGCCGCCAGCCAGACGCCGATAAAGCTCAAGAAAAACACCAGATCGGGCAGATCAATCACACCGCGCTGTAGGCTCTCAAAGCGCTGCTGTAGGCTTAAACTGGCGAAAAACTCCGCCGCGCGCGGTCCGAACACTGCGCCGACCGGGTCGAGCACGCCGGCCACGCCTGTGACCGTGAGCAAAAAGCCGATGAACGCCGCGAGCACGAAGGCGATCACCTGGTTCGGCGTTAAGGCCGACATCGCCATGCCCAGCGCCAGATAGGCGCCCGCCGCAAGGAAGGAGCCCGCATAGGCGATCGCAATCGCGCCATTATCGGGCGATCCCAGATAATTCACGGTCACCCACAACGGCGCGGTGAGCGCCAAGGCGACCCCGGCCACGCACCAGGCGGCGAGGAATTTCGCCAACACCGCAGCCCAAACCGGCACGGGCAGGGTCATCAGGATCTCTATCGCGCCGGTCTTAACGTCCTCAGCCCAGAGCCGCATGGCGAGCGCCGGCATGAACACCAGGTGCAGCCAGGGGTGGAAGACGAAAAACACGTCCAGATCAGCCCGGTTGGTGTTGAAAAAATCGCCAAGATAAAAGGCGAACCCGCCCGCGGAGAGCAAAAACACCGCGATGAACACATAAGCCGCCGGGGTTTGGAAATACCCCGCGAGTTCGCGCCGCCAGACCGCGCTTAACCCCGCCCGCGCCGCGCTCATGCCGCTTCTCCCCGGGTCAGATCGCGAAACGCGTCCTCTAACCGTCCGGAAGCCGCACGAGCCGCCAGCGCAGGCGGGGTCGCATCGGCGACGATTTCGCCCTGGTGGATGACAATGGCGCGGTCGCACATGGCTTGGACTTCGTCGAGCAGGTGGGTGGAGATCAAAATCGCGGTGTTTTCGCGCAAGCTGCGGATCAAGGCGCGCACGCCGTCTTTCTGGTTGGGGTCGAGCCCGTCTGTGGGTTCATCCAGGATCAAGGCTTCCGGCTCGTGCAGCACCGCCGAGGCGAGGCCCGTGCGCCGCTTGAACCCTTTCGACAAGGTCTCGATGGGTTGATCTAGCGCCTCGCCCAAACCGACCTGGCCCGCAGCCCGATCAATGCGCTGTTTAAGCGCCTCGCCTTTGAAACCTCGCGCTTGGCCGTGGAAGGCGAGAAATCCGCGCGGTGTCATATCCGGCCAGGCCGGCGCGCCCTCGGGCAGAAAGCCGAGCTTGGCTTGGGCTTGGCGGCGTTGGCCGTGGGCGTCTAACCCGGCGATCTGAGCGGAGCCCGCATCCGGTTCGAGATAGCCGGCGATCATGCGCAAGGTGGTTGTTTTGCCCGCGCCATTCGGCCCCAGAAACGCGACGACTTCGCCAGGGCTTACGGTGAAGCTGACCCCGCGGACGACCGTGCGCTCGCCATAGCGTTTCTCAAGACCCTCAACCCGCAACATGCCTAGCCCCGTCCTCCCCTCGACCCACTGGCCGGGACATAAGCGGCGCGCCCTCGTGACGCAAGCCACAGGTCACTTGGCGCGCAGGCGCGGACGAGACCGAATTAGGAAGGGCCGACGGCGCGCGGTCTCGACGGGCTGGAGGGCTTTGAGATCGCCGAAACCGGGGAGCCGCGCCGCCGATCCATGCGAGCATGGGCGGGCTATGGGGCGCAGGGAAGACAAAAATATGACGACTTCGCGGTGCGCCACCGGTTTCATAGGCGGACGAAATCGTCCAGTGTCGAAAAGCGCAGTGGGGGAGCCTCGATTTGCGGCAAGACTTCAGTTCAAAGCCCGCGACCGTCCGTCCAACTCCGCAAGCGGTGCATTTCCACCGCACGGAGCTTGACCGCATTCTAGCGGTTTATGGGCGTATGGTGGCGGCCGGGGAATGGCGGGACTATGCGCTCGACGCGTTGAAAGATCGCGCGGTGTTTTCGATTTTTCGGCGATCCAGCGAGTGGCCGATTTACCGGGTGGAGAAACGCCCAAGCCTCGCGCGCAAGCAAGGGGCTTACGCTGTGCTGGCGGCCTCGGGCCAAGTGCTCAAACGCGGTCGGGAGTTAGAGCCCGTTCTGAGGGTATTTGACCGGCAACTCATAAAACTTGTCAAAGACTGAGCTGAAGCCAAGAAAAAACCCCGGCCGAAGCCGGGGTTAAGCGGTGTGCTAGCGCATAAGCTGGGACGAGCTATTCGCGCGACCCCATGAAGCTCAACAGAATCTGGAAGATGTTGACGAACGCGATATAGAGGTTCAGCGCGCCGAAATAGGTCATCACGGCCATGCCCCGCTGATCGCCCGCCAGAGCGTAATAGCTCGTCTTCAGCTCTTGGGTCTGCCACGCGACGATGCCCGAGAACAAGGCCAGCGCGACGAACTGCAAGCCAACCTCGAGCAGGCTCGATTGCACGAACAAATTCACCAGGCTGATCAAAATCACCCCGACAATGCCCATGATCAGCAACGAGCCGAGCCCGGAGAGGTCTTTCTTCGTGGTGTAGCCCCACAAGCTCAACGCGCCGAAAGCCGCCGCGGTGATGAAGAACGCCTTGCCGATGGTCAGGAAGCTGACAGCGATCTCACGACCGGCTGCGGTTTGGCTCACAACGCCGGAGGCGGCCATGAGCACCCAAACGCCCAAACCCATGCCGATCAGGGTAACCACCGACCAATAGAGCAGCCCCGCGCCTTTGGCCGAGGGATTGCGCATGAAGAACATGGAGCCGAACAGCAAAGCCAATGGCCCGAATTGCACGACGTAGAGCAACGGCGTGCCGAACACCAATTGGGTGACCGGTTGAACCGTGCCCACCACGATGGCTAGGACGGCCGACCAAGCCAGGCCCAGGCCCATCTTGTTGTAAACGCCGAGCATGAAGGCGCGCAGGCCCGCATCCACCGACATGTCCATCGCACCGGCGGGGGCGTAGGCCGCGCCATAGCGAGAATTGTAAGAGTTCATAGAACGATCCTTCGTGTCGCAACGAGACGAGACTTATCGTAAGCCGATAACATGGATTGACGCAGGCTGCTTGGCAAGCGGTTTCACCCGCAATTTGATCGACATTTCCGTTAAAGGTTACGCATTTCGTAAAACCCTGGCGGGCGGGCTCGCCATCGCCGCCCGGGCGGCCAGCCAACCGCCTAAGGCCGCGGCGCCAGCGGCCAGCGCGATAACCGCGGCCACCGTCCCCCAGGCGAAGGTCCACTTCGCTTCGAACACGAAGACCACGATGGGATACGCCCCCGCCATAGCCAGCCCCACCCCCAGCACGGCCGCCAAAGCGCCTGCTAAGGCAAACTCCGCGGCGAAGAGACCAATGACGGCGGCCCGCGTGGCGCCGAGGGTTTTCAGTAAGGCCGTCTCTGCTTGACGCCGTCGCGCCAAGGCCGCAAAGGCGCCCGCGAGCACCAGCGCGCCCGCGCCCACAGTGACCAAAGCGGCCGCCGCAATCGCTAGCGCCACGTCTACGAAAATCGCCGCCGCCGCTTCAAGGGCTTCGCGCACACGCACGATCGACACGTCAGGGAACGCCCGGCCCAATGCG